>CAZGSN010000304.1:0-3845 GCA_964528465.1 uncultured Binatia bacterium (SeqCode) | reverse complement strand
TGGCGTAGCCTCGGCACTCCTGATCTCGACGGCTTTCCGTTGATCAGGGAAATAGGATCTCTAACCACAGAGGCACAGAGATCACGGAGAAGAGGAATGAAATGCAGGCCTGTCTTCTCTGTGTTCTCGGTGTTTTCTGTGGTTCGTTTGAACCTGGTCCAACCTTGGGTTTACGGTAGTTTCCGACTGCTAAATCTCGATTCCGGGTTCTTCCTTCATTAGCGCGCGTTTTTTCTGGCCTGCCGTCGTCGACCTCTGGATTGTCTGAGCCTGCGGTCCCCTGGGTCCGGCGCCGCAACCTGCCTGGTGTAGTCTTCGCTGCGCCGGAACCGCCTCTATCTCTGCAACAGGAGAATCCACTCGTTGGTATTTTCCAGGGAGGCGGGATGGTGTTCCCGCACCTGGAGCCCGCGGCGTTGGGCGAAGGGTAGAACCTCTTCGCTGGTTACGTTGCGTAAGTGCTGGTGACCGGCGCGTGGCGCTTGGTCGGCGGCGGCAATCTGTTGTGCTTGGCGCAGCATGGCAAAGGGTGTTGTCTCGACGAGGAGCAAGGTGCCACCCGGCTTGAGCAGAGCGGCCATGCGCGCCAGGGCTTCGTCGAGATCGGTGACGTGATTGAGCGCGCGCAAGCACAGGATGTGATCGAAGCTGGCGGCGGGAGCACGGAAGGCTTCGATGCCAGTCAAATGAAAGCGGCCTTTTGGCAACGCCGCGCGGGCGTGGCTGAGGCTGATGGCGTCGGGGTCGAGCCCGGTGTAGCGAATGTCGCCACTGTGCAGGCGTTGGCCAATCTCGGCACGGTAGAGCTGCTCGCCGCAACCGACGTCGAGCACGTTGCCACGCAAGGTGGTGAGGAAGGCTTTGATCCAGGCTTCCTCGCGTGCGAAGGGCGGCCCTTCGACGATTCGATAACGCCGCCCACAGGCGTCGCGGTTTGGGCAGCCGGCGCACACCGGGTCCGGCAGCACGCGGCGCATGCCCTCGACGAAGTCGTCCAACACGCCGGGAGCAGAACGATCCACAAAGAGATGGCTGCATGCGTTCTTGATGTGAGCAATCGCGGCAGTGGAAAAATCACCACTATCGGTGCTGTGCAGGACCAGCTCCTTGCCTTCGACAAGCCATAGTTGCCGCTGTGGTTCCGTCGTGCTGCCGGCAGCGGCGTGCGCGGTGCACGTGTCTGCGCAATCCGAACACGCAACCACTGTTTCGGTGCGCACAAAATTGAAAGAGTTGGCTTGCACCTGCTCGCGGCTGCTGACACGGGCGCGAACCATTTCGCCACTTGCCCCCAGGCAGGAGGCCTGCGGGCGTGCGGCAACGAAGGCCGGGCGAAGAGGGGCAATGTTGGTGACGCTGGCCACGGAAGCGGGGAGCCCTTCCCACACCAGCAAGGGATGGCCGGGATCGCTGTTCCAATCCTGCAGCGCCATGGCTGCCTTACGCCAAGCTTCGCTGTCGAAGCCCGCTTCGTGCTGTTGTGGGTCTACGGCAAGCACGATCTGGGCATGGGAACTTGGAAGCAGATTTGCCAGGGCTTCCACCTCACCCGGCAATCCATCTGGCGGGCGGCCGCGTGTCGACAACGCAATGTCCACATCGCAATTGCTTCCCGCTTCCGCCAGCCAAGAGGAGAGCCCGGACAGGGCTTGCTCGAAAGCGCCGGGAACGGCAACGGCTCGATCGTGGGTGTCGGCGACGCCAAAGAGCTGCAAGCGCAGGTAGGACAAGTCGAGACGCAGTAGACGCTGGCGGATCTGTGCATAGAGGAGGCCGCGTCCGGTCGAGACGATTCCAGGTGCGCAGCCGGCGGTGCGAATCGCCGCCAGCAAGCGTGATAGGTCGGGACGTAGAAGAGGCTCGCCCCCCACCACTAGAGCCAGCCGGTGCTCGAGCGAGGGTACGCTTTTCAACGCAACCTGCAGGTCGGCTAGGGATACGCCCGATTCTGTCTCGGTGGGCTTGATGGGGCAAAACGCACAGCCATAGACACAGGCGGCGCCGCTCCAAACCAGCAGCGTATCAGCACTGGGTCGCATGCCGTCGTGCTCATCCGGCCGAAGAGGTACGGCAAGAAAGGGCCGCAGGCAAACGGCTCTGTTCCGTTGCGCATGAGCGGAGTCGGAGCATCAGCCGCAAGAACTGACTTTGCACCGGAGGCCTCGAATCAACACGGATGAGAAGGAACACGGGCGTCATCTTGTCGTGGACCGACTTGCGGCGGCTGACGGATATTTCCTCCCACGAGGTTGCGGAAGGATCACGAGCGCGTTGTTCGCCGTCGCCACAGCATCCACAGAGCAATCGCTAAGAGGCCGCCACCGCCGACGACCATTAGGTTGACGCTGGATTGCGGCATGGCCTTGCGGGTGGGTTCGATCCATTTCCATTCAAACCCGGCTTCCTTGCTGCGAACCAGCGACGCCACTTCATCGACCAAACCGGCAGGAGGCGTGCCGCTAGCCACGGCGATGGCGAATTGCTCGGTCTTTGCCAAAGGTGCGCTAGCCGATTTTACGTGGCGGAGGTCGAGAGTTACCTCGCCGTCTGGGCATTGGTACTTGGCCTGTACGAACGAGCGCTCAATCTGCCCGCCCAGAAATGCGCACTTCCCCGGCAGCGTCGCCCCCTGGCCCAACATCTCGGCCAACAGTTGTTCCTTGCCGGGAACGATTACCGCGCCGCCCTCTTCGTCGTGCTCTGCCTGCTTGGCCGCTTCTTGTGCCGAAGCACCAGCTCCAAGACCACCCGTGCAACAAAGCGTCACGACAAACAGCAACAAGGCCCCAGGTGCTGAGGCGAACCTGCGATCTTTGAATGGAAGTAGGCTCATCGTGCGCGACCCTTACCGAGGATGGTGGCAAGGGTCAACGTACCAGATCCGGCGCTAACGCCAGATCTGGAGGTGCATGGTGCGCCGGTTCGCCGGTGTGGAGTGCTGCATTCCCTGAATCAGATGCTCCAGCCCAGGGGTAGCCGGACGGGTTTCAGGATAAATTCGTCGAGCGAAGACAAGGTGGGCGTTAGCGCCAGATCGGGGGCAGGCATTACCGCTTTCTTTTCTTGCGTGGCCGTGGCAGAAAGCCACAAGGGGTGTCTCATGAAAAATACAATTGCGTGGAACAGAGCATTGCACGTCCTCTCTTCTCGCCTCTCTATGCTGTTGCGGTCTGTGAGCGTGATGGTGATCACGCTGGCTGTTTTAAACGACGGCGGCCTGGCACAAGGTGCGAGTAAGACCACGGCAATCGTTTTGCGGCGCCATCCTATCGATGCGGCCAATTCTCCTGCCACAGCAGCAGCAGCGCCCGGTGCAGCACCGGAACGCCGCCTCAAGCTTGTCCAGTTTCACGCCCCGCCAAGTGATGCGGACCTAAGGGAGCTAGCCGACAGCGGAGCCCGTATCGTGCACTACATTCCGCACAACGCCTATTTGGTTTGGATGGGGTCCGACGCGGCAGCCGTCGCGGGACGGCGGCTGGCTGCCAATCGATCGAAGCTACGTTACTTCGGCAATCTGGACCCGCAGGATGCTCTTGCGCCAAGCCTCGACGCGATGCTCGACAAGAGCACAGCCGTGGCCGTTACCGTCCAATTGTTTCATTATGGAGCGCAGGTCTGGCAGGACGTCGCCAGGGTGGAAGCCCTGGCGGACTCCGTTTTGGCAGCGCCGATAAAAGCGGTGCGAGACACCTACATCAACTTGCGCCTAAACGTCCGTGGCGATCGCTTGGCTGCGATTGCGGCAATGGATGCTGTGGTCAACGTCGAACCATTCCTTGCACCGAAGCTGTACGATGAGCGGCAAGACCAGATCGTTGCCGGTAACGTCGGCGGAGCACCCC
>CAZGSN010000303.1:0-1986 GCA_964528465.1 uncultured Binatia bacterium (SeqCode) | reverse complement strand
ATTTGTCGACGGCAGGAACAACCCCCTGACCTTCGACCAGCACAAGGCGGCAATTGAATCGGCGCCGCTTCCGAAAAACGTTTACAACCCCAACAAAGCGCAAAACCTTCAAGCTTTGCCTTCCGGCGTGCAGTCATTTGCTGCTGGCATCGCCGGAAACACCGTCCAGGGACCCGCTTCCATCGTGGAGTTGGCTCGCGCACTGAAGAATGACGTGGATTTGATCCACGAGTTCGTACATAACAATATCGCTTATCTAGCGAATCAAGGATTGGCCAAGGGCGGTCTTGGTGCACTGGCAGACGGCATGGCCAATGCGTTTGACACCTCAGATTTGATGGTGCAACTCCTGCGCCAGGCCGGTTACACAGCTAACTACCTTTATGGTGAGCTCGATCTCTCAGAGTCCGAGGCGAACGGCTGGCTTGGCACCACAACGATCTGGGCGGCGCGCAACCTGCTGCTCAACGGCGGCATCAGCGCGAACGTCGTTTGGAATGGTAGTGAGAACCGCCTGCAGTTCAGTCACTGCTGGGTTAAGGTCAGCATTTCAGGTACCTGGTATCAATTCGACCCGGTCGTCCTGAGGTCCTTCAGCACCAAAAGCGGTATCAATCTCGCGACCGCGATGAGCTATAACGCGACGACGTTTATGAACAACGCGCGCTCAGGCGCCACGGTCAACACTGACTATGTCCAGAGCATGAACCGGGCAAACGTTCGCAGCGACCTGGCGACGATGACCGCAAACCTCGTTTCGTGGATTCGTACCAACGACCACGACGCAAACATGGATGACATCCTGGGCGGTCGCACCATCAATCCGCTCACGCCCGGTGTGCGCAACACCTCGCACCCAAAGCTCAAGAGCGGCACCACTCCGACCGAGTGGACAGCGATTCCGGATGCATACAAGCACTATTTGACGGTGCTCTATGACAGCCCAAACATCAATGTCAGCTTCTGGTCCGCCGACATTTACACGCAGAGGCTTACGCTTTTCTTCAACGGCAGCCACCAAGCTGAGCTGAGGCTCGATGGGACGCTGATCGCCACAAGCTCCGCGCAAGGCGTTGGCACCTGGAACTCGGTCCAGCTTGGCGCCGGTCACCCGTATGGTGGCACCTGGGCAAACCAAGTCGTGTGGCATCGCGTCTGGGCCGACAAGTACTACTTGATCGCCAACGCCTGGGGTTTCACTGGTCGCGAGCAGTCAGAGATTCACCGCAAGCGCATGAACGAGAACAAGTTCGGCGGCGCCGCCGATAGCTCCGAAAGCGTGCTCGGCGAAGGCTTGGCGGAGATGTGGCACTACCATCTGGCTGCCAACACGCGCATCACCGACATCGTCGGTCGCATGACGAACTGCGAGACCGTACAGCACCACGCCTGCGGTCTCGTTGGTTACTACGACACGACCCTGTTCGACATCGGCATGGCGACCAGCTCGATCACGCCGCTTGATAACGATTGGACGTATCGTCCAAACGTCTGCCAGACGACACTTGCACTGCATGGCGTCGCCACGGAAGCAAGCACGATCCAGCAAATGGCTGATATCAGCGGGGTAAGCGCTACGCCCATTCTGGATATCGCGAGCAACGCAGGCAACAAGATTTTTGACGCAAAGAGCGCCAACTGGTCTACCGTCCGTCCGCAGCTCACGGGCTACACGACTCAGACGTTGGACGACATCACCAACTGGTACATCAACGCTGGCTACCGGGTTGCAATTCCCGAAAGTGGTAGCCAAACCAAAGACAGCTGGCAGGGCTACGGCTACTTCGCGCTTCCCGGCTCCGGCGCCATCGGCATCATAGGCGGTGGCTTAAAAGGCGGCGGCGGTGGAGTAGTGCAACTCATCATCGACCTCATCAAGAAGATTATCGAGCAAGGCAAAAACGGCGCCAAGGGCGGCAAGGGCGGTGCGACTGCTGGTGGACCAGTGGAAGTCTGGAGCGGCAACGAGCAGACCGGCACCACCGA
>CAZGSN010000302.1:0-9950 GCA_964528465.1 uncultured Binatia bacterium (SeqCode) | reverse complement strand
GTCCCCGAACACTTGCCGGTCTGCCAGAAGTTGTCTTCCTCGCGCGCCATCTGCCGTAGCTCGTCGAGAACCTCTGCCCGTGGCCGGCCCTTCTCCGCCAACTGCTGATTCACGGCGAAACGTTCGGCGTAGGGATAGACCTTACCAAGCACGCTATCTTTCAAATCTGCCATGGGTTTCCTCCTTTGTGTTTGAGGCGGTGAAACAATTTGAAGCCTTGCCTCGGCTTCGGGGGATTGGGGCTACCGAACCCAGGTTCCCCAGCCTCCAGTCCCAAGACCTGTTATCTTCAACCATTTAGAGCTTCAAAGATTGCACGGTTCTGCTCGAACGCGGCAACGAATTGGGTAAACAGCTTGTCGTAGGTCTCCGCAACCTCGCGCCGCGGCGTGTAGTGCCGTTGGATACGGCACAGATTGCCGATGTCGTTCAGGCCCAGCTCTCCCAGGGCTACAAAGCCAAGAAAGGCAGTGGCGCGATTGTTGACGTATCCGGGTTCGCACAGTTGGGCGACGGGGCGGCGACTGACATCCGCGAGGATTTGCGCCCAGGCGTCCGACACCGCACCACCGCCGGAAAACAACAACTCTTCGAACTCCTGATCCACGAAAGCTTCCACGCTGGGCAACACCCACCGCATGTTGAACGCCACCCCTTCGAGAATCGCACGCACCATGTGGGCGCGAGTCGTATGCAACGAGAGATTGAGAAACCCGCCACGCGTCGGCGCATGGCTCTCCGGTGCTTGGGCGCCGGTCAGCCAAGGGAGAAACAGCAATCCGTCGCTACCCGCCGGTACGCTCGCCGTCGCTGCCTCGATTCCCGAAAAGAGATCGCTGCTACTATGATCGGCCAGCGCATCACTGGCGAACACCATGTTGCGCAAGAAGTGGTCGAGCGGCTTGCCGCCCAAACCATTCTCCGCCATCACCATGTAACGACCGGCAATGGCGCTCGGCATGCTGATCAAGGCATGTTCGAGGTCGGACTTCTTGCCGCCAACGTGCGCCAATACCTGGCTGGTCGTGCCGAAATTGATGGCACCGTGCCGGCCACGAAAGGTCGCGGTGCCAATAGCAACTGCCTGCGTATCGTTGATACCCACGAATACGGGAGTCGTCGGCGAGATTTCCAAGTCTTCCGCGAGCGTCCTGCGGACAGATCCCACCTGACTGCCGATGGGTCGCAGCTCCGCCAGCTTTTCGGGATCCACTCCCGCAAGACCAAGGAGCTCATGACTGTACTGCAACGCGGAGAGATCACGATTGTCCGTAAGGAGTAAGGGAAAGGCTGTGCACAGGGTGGAGGCGCACTCTCCCGTGAGCCTGGCAATCACATAGTCCATAGGCTCGAGGTACTTGTAGGTACGCTCGTGGATCTCGGGACGTTGCTCTTGCACCCACAGCATGTGCGACAACGAGTCGTTCCCGGAGGGCAGTGGCATCATGCCGTGAATCTCGACCCAAGTTGTCAGTGCGTGCGGGTGTCGAGCATACAAGGCATGGCTCTGTGTCTGCCCGCGTTGATCCATCCACAGCATCAGGTTCATGACCGGCTGCAAGTCGCGGTCGACGGGAACAAGAGAGAAATACTGGCTGGTACAGGTAATGGCCGCGAGTTGGATGCGATCAACGCCGGGAGCATGCAGCACCTGGCGCATCGCATCGATCACCGAACTCCAGATCTGCACCGGGTCCTGCTCGGCCCCATGCGGCGGCAGCAAAATCGTCTCGATTGCTCGCGTTGCCACGGCAAGTAAATCACCGGCCGGGTTCACGAGCGCTACTTTCAGGCCGGTAGTTCCGAGATCAATCGACAGAATGTACACCGCCGCGCTTATTCCGCCGGACGATAGGCGAGTCAAGGAACCAAGAAGCCCGCTCGCAGCCGACGGGTCATGAATTATCCGGGCTAGTAGTCGCTGTCGTCGACCACGTTGATGGGTAGGCGAGTGATGTTGTTCGTCGTGTCGGTGTCGCCATTGGCACCGACGGCCGTCAGGATTGCCGTGCAACGATCGGGAACCGTATGGCCGGTCGAGAAGAACGACGCGCCATCAACGGTCACCTCCAAGACACCGCGCGTCCGGGTTGCGGGTGCAACCTCGGTCGAGTTCTGCTCGTCAGGAGTCAGCTCGTCGAAATCAAGTAGCCCGACGCTGCCGGGTGGACAGTCCCCATCTTCCGCCAGCAAGGTAATCTCGTCGGCATCGGACGAACTTGCGTTGGTCACCAGTGGTCGATAGCGACCGCTGCGCACGGGCTCGCTCGGCCCGACGCGAATTTTCTTGGGATGAAAGACGCGGATGCTCTCGACCAATACCTCGCGGACATTGGATTGCGGCGGGTCATTCAGATCGATGACGTTGAGCTCAAGGGTAACGCTGTTGTTGCGTGGAGTAGGATCTACGTTGCCGGGAAGTGGGGTGTCGGCGTGGAAGGTCAGCGTGCAGCGCTGCGGTGTGGAATGGTTGACACTGGTGAAGGCAGCGCTGTCGATGCGCAACTCGGTGACGGCACGCTTCACCTTGCCGGCGGCGAGCACGATGGTGGCATTGATGCTGTCGCTGTTTGGTTGGAAATCCGGGCCGGCCACGATCGTTCCGCCTGGGCAATCATGGCTCAGGGTCAGTTCGACCGCGTGGCTGGTGCCTGGGGTGTGATCGCCGTTGCGTACCAACGTCGAAACCGACCTGCGTGTACTGCCGGCACCCGCAGGGATTCGCACCGTGATTGGCGGCGGAATTACCACCACGGAATCGTGTGTTTGCCCCGCAGCCGAGACCGCCATCAAGAACACCGTGAGGAAACCTTGAAGGAAGCGTTTTGCTGTCATGCGGCAACTCTCTCGATTCCACAGGTACCTCAGCCACCGCACGTCAGCAATTCGAAACGCTTGCGCTCAGCCGCATGGGGCGCCCTGCCCACGAAGTGGCTCTACCGAGGCACGCGAGCCTGCGTTGTGATGGAGAGCCAGCCGCCGCGCCCGGCTCGCTCCTGAGCCTCTTCGAGGCTCAGGGCCAACGGAGGGTCTCATCGTTCGTCACACGTTACCGAACACATCCTGGAAGTAGCTAGCCCGGCACGGGCCTCCTGGTGCACCAAATTGTGCGGCGGTTAAGGGGTCGAGTGTACCGAAGCGTGCGCGCCGCAAGGCAAAGCGCGCCGCAACCGCGATAATCTCTTGGCACGGGGCTTGCCATGAAGAGAGAACACATGGAGGTGCTGTGATGCGGTTGTTGGCAAGTGGAAAGTGGTCGAAGGCGGAGCGGGGTTGGAAGATGGTGGTGGCGTTGGGAATGCCGACCGAACGACCGGCGCGTACGGAGCGGCCGGCAGCACAGCGTGCGGACAACGGAACGGCTCGGGTCGTCCGTTTGGCCGAGTGGCGAATGCGTTGATCTCTCCCCGAGGCTAGGCGTGCAATGGCGCCGGGCTCGTGTCCCCTGCACGACCCGGCGCCACACCTGGCATCGAAAACCAGATCCGGCGCTCGCGCCGAATCTGACGGTGTCCGGTGCGCCGTGTGGAGTTCCGAATCTGGCAGAGCGCTGGCGCTTCGCAGGATCAGGCGCCGCAGCGACTCACCTGCACGGCTGGGCCAACTACCTCATCCCCGAACACGCAGGCGACGCAGCGTAACTGGTCTCTCTGCTGCGGATCGTAGACGGCGGTCTCTAGACGGTGGCCACAGTCTGAACAGCGGCGGGTTTTGAGATCGAGTCGATCAATCCACCATCGCTGACCGTCGAGCAGTACCTGGACGCGGTGCTTGATGTGCACACGATCGAGAATGTGTTCGATGAGAGTCTGCCGATCATAGGGCGTGCGTACCGGCAGGAACAAACCGCCTCCTTGAAACGAAAGATGCGCGATTCCAGAAGCCAGCACGCTCATGGCTGCCTACCCTGTAAGCCAATCGCCCCTGCTTGTTTTCCCTTCCAAGCCAACGCCAGGTTGTGAGCACGCCACCGCAACGGTCTACATCGGCACATGCCAACTCTCCCTTCTTCCTCGCACGGCGGATGCGATGCGTCGCATCCAACCAGGAACTCTACGTACGGGGCGTTCTGACGTCGCGAGATGCGATTCGCTTCATAAAAAAATGCGGCGAACTACTTCGCGGGGCGAGATCTCAACTATTCTCTTCGGCGCGTTTGCGGGGTAGGGTCCATAGCGTGCTGTCAGACAAGGCGTTTCACTAAGAACAAAATGCCTTGCTTGACGGCGGAGCGGTGAGCGGAGCTGCCGCTGTCGGCGAGGATCTGCTGCTTGTGGGCAAGGTACCAGTCGTACGACTGGCAAATCATCTCCGTGTTCGACCAGCGCGGTTGCCAGCCGAGTTCGGTCTTGGCACGACGCAGGTCGAAATACAGGCTGCGCCCGTACATCAAGGAGTGATACGGACCGAGTGGGGACAAGCGTAAACTGCTGGTTAGGCGCATGACGGCTACCGCCAGACCCATTGGTACGGAGAAGACGAAGCTGCCGCTGCCGGCATGCGTGCACAGAGCTTCCAGCGTTTGCCGCATGCTCCCAAAATGCTCGGCGCCAATATTGTAAATGGCAAAGCCGGGCCGTGCTGCTGCCAGGATGCAGGCTTCGGCAAGATCGTCGGCGTGCACGAATTGATACAGGTTGTCGCCGCTGCCCAAGACGGGAATGCGACGTCCTTCCTCTACCCAATCGAACAAGATCTGAAAAATTCCGAGACGGCCGTGGCCCAGAATAGTGCGCGGGCGAATGATGGTGACGTCCAAGCCATGCTCGCGCGCTTCCGCTTGCACCAGGCGCTCGGCCTCTAGCTTCGCCTTGCCGTACGCTTCGAGCGGGCGAGGTGCGACGCTGTCGTCAACCGGGTTCTTGGATGGAATGCCAAACACGGCGCTGGAAGAGGTGTGCACGATCTTGCGCACGCCGGCGTCACGTGCGGCTCGCAATAGGGTCGCCGTGCCGTCGCAGTTGACGGTCCAGAACAGCTTGCGATCTTTGGCCAAGGGCACTTGGGCAACATTGTGGTAGACGACGTCGACGCCTTCACAAGCGTGCCGCACGGCCGCGAGATCGCAGATGTCGCCATGGACGAAATCCACATCGGCGGGGCGATCGCTGACATCGATCTGATCAAAGATGCGCACCCGAGTCCCGGCGGCGCGCAGCCGATCGCGCAATAGGCAACCGAAGTATCCGGAGCCTCCGGTGATAAGCACCGGTCGCGTTGCCGAAGCCGGGATGGGAGTATCGCGGGCCATCACTCGACTTTCAGATGCGCTGTCCATTGGCAATACACCACCGTACCGACTCGACCATGCCCGGGCGCAAGGCAATCGTCGGTGCATAGCCTAACTCGCGCTTGGCCTTGTCGATGCTGCAAGCGATGCTGTGGCCCATCTCGCTGAGCACGTGGATCTCTTGTTGGTACAGCCCTGCCGCCTGCAACACGGCGTCGGCGGACTGGGCCATGCGACCTACCCACAGCGGTAAGTGGGGTTGTGCGTCGGCGCAGACAGCACCTAGTTCCTGTTCCAATACCTCCTTCACGGTTCGGACGATTTCATTGATCGAGTACGGCCGCTCATCGGCAATCCAGTAGGCCTCGCCGTTGGCACTCGCTGCCGAGGCTGCCAATAACAAGCCTTGGCAGATGTTGTCGACGTAGGCCATCGAACGCATTTGCTCTCCGTCGCCCAGGATCGGAAAGCGGCCGTCGCGAATCATCTGAAAGAACAGAGTCTGACGCGGCGGCTGCTGCGGCCCATAAAACCACGGGGGGCGGATGATCACCGTCTCGATTTTGCCCGTGGCCTGGGCCTCATTCACTACTTCCTCCATGGCACGCTTGGAACGACCGTAGCTCATGTAAGGGTTGTAGGCGGAGGCCTCGTCGAAACGATGGGCGTTGTTGGGATTGAACCCGAACGGCGAGTTGGACGACACGGCGACGACCCGCCGCACGTTCGCATCCATGGCTGCACGCAGGAGATGCCGAGTCCCATCGACGTTTACGGCCGTATGCTCCTTGGTGCCGTGTGTGGGGTGCACGATCCCAGCGATGTGGAACAAGACGGCTCCCGCAGCATCGCGGCACAGAGCCTTGGCAGCTTCTGGATCGGTAAGGTCGCCGGATACGACCGCCAAGTTCGGCCAAGCTTTCTGCAAGGCAGACCGATCCCATGCCGGGTGGACCAGGCAACGAACACGGCAGGACGGGTCGGGTCTCTGCCAGCCAGGTACCGCCGCAAGGCCGTCGCGCAGAACCGTCAGCATACGACTACCGAGCCATCCGGGTGCTCCGGTGAGCAACACGGTCGGCGGTGGCTGTGTGGACGCCGACGCACGCAGTAGCCCTGGACGGGGTTGGAAATGATCCAAGTTGCGTAGTCCGATCGCCATCACCGTCCCCTGCGGATTCACTCCCGGCGAATCGGGAATCAGACTGGCGTCATTGATGTAGAGATTGGTGAAGCCATGCACCTTGCCGAAAGAGTCGGTGGCACAGAGGTCGGGGTTCTCTCCCATTGGGCAACTGCTGAAGGCATGCACCGTCGATAGGCTCATGTCGGCAAGAGCCGCGGGTTCGCTCGCGAAGCTGCGACACTGTTCTGCCGACTTGAGCACAGCTTGGTTGTGCAATGACGGGTATACGGCTTGGGCGCCGGCTGCGAAGAGCACCTCGCCCAGGTGAGACATGCCGCGGCTGAGGCCATCGCGATCGGCCATGCTCAGGTGGTAGCGCACCAGGACATCCTCACCACCAGGCAGTGCGCGAATCGTACCGCGCCCGGTCCCGCGGGTTGCCGCATAGTACAGGGCCATGCGCTTCCAGTCGTGCATGACGTGCTGGTTCGTCGGCCAGTTGTCCGCAAGCAGCATCGCCAGGAAACCAGGAGTGAAGACCGAACCTCCAATAGTGAGGTTCGGCCAGAACTCCTTCACCTGATAGATCGGCAGCACGTCGGAGTGGGCGTGCATCTCCTCGTCAAACAAGGCCGCTGCCTTGATCATCGGATGGATGCAGAGGTTGTTTCCGACATTTCTGGTGATGCCGCTACGCCGCAATAGGGCAGCGGTCTGAATCGGGCCGCAGCAAACGAATACGTGCTCGGCTTGGAATGTCCGCGTCGTGTGTCCTTGACGTACGACGATGCCGGAGACGCGCCCGCCGCTGTGTATGAGCCGCAGCGCCTTGCTGTCCGCCCGTAGTTGCGCCCCGGCTGCCAGTGCTCTGGGAAGAAAGGTTCGCTGCATCGATTGCTTGGTGCCCGGAGCGAATGGATTGGCTGTGGCTGCCCCCTTTTGACAGCGCGAAACTTCGGTGTACTGCCAGCCCATGTTCTCGATCCCGTCACGCAGGCGACGCGAGCTGGGTGGTGGCGATGAGTCCCCGAGGTACGACACCGACAACGCGTGTTCGAGTTGCTCGAAGTAGGGTTCGAGCAACTGGGGAGAGAAGCCTTCGACCCAGGCATCGGCACGCCAGCGTGCGTAACACTCTTCGGGCAAGCGATGCCAAAAGGCGCTGTTGATCTCCGTAGAACCGCCGACGCAGCAACCCTCTACGAAGGCGATCGTTTGGTTGCCGAGGATCGGGGTGAGGCCACGATTACGGTAGAGCCGCGCAATCGCCTCCGGCGAGCTGGTAGAAATCCCGCTGGTGTCGAGATCAGGGCCTTCCTCCAGCACCAACACTTCGAGGCCGCGCTCCGCCAGAATTGCCGCGGTGAGGGCTCCACCAGCACCCGACCCGAGGACGAGTACCTGCGTCCCCACGGAATTACTCGACACTGGCTGCCTCTGTCGGCAGGAACCCTGCCTCAGTCTCTAGACGTGGTTGCAGAAGAGGATGGTCGAAGTACACGAATAGCGCCGTGCTGCGAATCAACTTGAGAAAGTCGCGCAGGGGCGGCAGAGGCAGCGCAGTCCACCAGCGCAAGTAGCCGGCCTGTCGTTGGCGCGGCAGTAGGCTGAAACGGCTTGCGAAGCGGAGGACCGGCAAGTACTCGAATAGCGTGAGCATGGCTCGGTAGGGCACGCGCAGAAAGCGTGGCATGGCATCGATTTGCGCAACCACATAGGCAGTGACATCCGCGAGCAGCTTGCGACGAACCGGCGTGTCGACGTGCGGATAGTCGGGTAGGAGTAGCGCCACCAACGCCGATACAACTGGAGTGGTGACGGTCGCAGGCAAGCCCTTGGTCGGAGTCATTGCTGCTCCCGAGGCTCCAACCGATACAAGCTCACGGTAGGTCTCTGCCCATCGAAAATTTTGGTGGTGGCGCGAGGCGAGACAGTCGCAGAGGCGAGGGGCGGTAACTGCGCCAGACGACGAACCTCGACGCAACGTTTTCCCACGTGCTCGGCGGCTGCCTTCCTCATCGGTTGATATCCATCTGCTGCGCTGTCCGCTTCGGTAATCGAACATGCCGCTCCTTCGAAATACACCACACAGGACGACACCGCGAACAGCTCGCTCAGATCCTCCTGCAACGACTGGAACCGCAAGCCGGGGAAATCCAACAACAACGGCGAGCGTGGCACGTCAAGGCAGCAGTCCAAGTCGCGCGGCAGCTCTGTCACCCGAATCGGCACCTGCACCACGACGCACCCGGCGGGCAATGCCGACAGGCTTTGGCGTAGGAACGAGTATTCCTCCTGAAACGTGTAGCGAGCCGCATAGGCGTGGCGACCAGACCATGCGCTGCTACAGCCCAATCCCAAGATGCCGACCACAGCCAACCAAGATTGTGCTCGCCTGGGAGCTAGGCGCACCATGGATGCGAAGCCGTACCCTGATGCGATCAAGAAGATTGGAATGATGAACAGGAAATAACGCGCCGCCAGCAGTTCGTCGGGCAAGAATGTTCTTCCGAGCCAAACAAAGGTGAGCATCACGGTGAAGAGCACGCGTAACGCCAGCCACGGCCGGCGCCGAGCCATGGCCACGATGCCGAGCATCGCCAGCGTTACCTCTGCCAGGGACAACCAATGAGGGTCGTGCGTGGCAAGGGTCCAGAACTGCGGCAGCGACGACTGCAAGGCGGCCCACTGCCCCCAAGCTTCTGGGAGCGGATGATGCGACGGCACGGCAATGTGACTGTACGCCAATAACAGGCTGATAGCCGCGACCGCTGCCATCACGCCGCATCGCCATTGCATCGCCCTGCCATCTAGGAGTGCGCCCTCGTCGCGATCGCGCAGCAACGGCCACAGCAGCACCAGCACCGCTTGCCCCGACATGTCCACGCGCGTGAAGCACACCAAAGGGAACAAGCAGGCGGCCATCGCCAACCAAAGCCAGCTCGAACTTCGCCAAGCTAGCAGCCACGTCAGCAACAAGAGGAGGCAAAGCAACGCCGCAACCACATGCTCGCTGCTGGTTGCCGACAAGCGCACATGGAATGGAGTCGTGATCAGCAAAGCAAGCGCGGCTGCTGTGGCCAGATGTCCTAGCCGCAGTTCGTAGAGCACTGCCGCAAACACGGGTAGGAACGCGGCCCCGGCAAAGAGCTGGGTACCTTGCAGCGTGATAGGTCCCCACCAACCGGAATCGCGCAGCAACGACTGCAGGGCAAAGAAGCCGGGACCAAATCGCATCCACGGTGGCGGCCCCTGTGCCGGCAGGACTTCCGCGTACCAGTTTCCCATCGAGAACGGCACGGCCGCTCGCAGCGCAAGCGCGGCCAAGAACGCGGCCACGCCAGGAAGCAGCCATCCGCGATACGCCACGTCGACGGGCGCCATAGTCAAGGGAGGCAAGGGAACAATGGGGTTCGGAGTGCGCTGGGTATGCCTACCGTCCTTTCCCGCGCGTCTTTTCAGTTCCTCGTTCCCAGGCTCTGCCGGCTTTGCCCGCCAATTCGCGTTTCCGTCAGATGCGGGCCGAGGGCGGCCCGTCTCCAACTCAGATTCATCAATGTTTACAAGCAATGGAGACGCCGCGCCCCCGCGGCG
>CAZGSN010000301.1:0-18936 GCA_964528465.1 uncultured Binatia bacterium (SeqCode) | reverse complement strand
CCATCGCATCGAGCGGATTGGTGATGACGATGACGAAAGAGTTGGGTGCGTGCTGCTTGATGTTGGTAGCGACGGTACGAATGATCTCTACGTTCTTCGACAACAAGTCGTCGCGACTCATGCCCGGCTTACGCGGGAGACCGGCGGTGACGATGCACACATCGGCGCCGGCAATGTCCTCGTACTTGGTTGTGCCGATGATGTTGGCGTCGAATCCTTCGATGGGCCCAGACTCCAGCAAGTCGAGCGCTTTGCCCTGCGGCACGCCATCGACGACATCGAACAGGACGACATCGCCCAATCGCTTGAGAGCACAGAGGTGCGCCAGAGTTCCGCCAATCATACCCGCCCCGATCAGGGCTATCTTTTTTCTCGCCATGAAAATCCCTTCCTAACTCGGATTGATCGCTCACCGCCGCCGGCGAAAGAGCCGCGTTTATAAATCACTTTGACCGCAGCGCGGCAAGGCACGTCGCGCTCAATCCGGGTCCGGCGCCAACACCGGCAGTTACGGGCACGAGTCTTGGTGCGCGTCCAGTGCATGCCCTTGTTCGGCCTACCCGTACCCGTACACGTACTCATACACAGCTTCGCTCTCCCGCACGTGATCGCGTGGCCCTATCACCCATGTCAGCATGGCGACGATCCGCCGACAATCAGTAGAAGCCGAACGCCCGGTCCTTCGCCACAAGCCGTCGTTCTCAAGGAGCAGGAGGGTCTTGCGCCGCTTCTCTTGCCAGGACAAGCCTTCCTCCTCGCGATCAATCTCAGACCTTCGCTGGCGCATCCACGCCACCGCGTCGAATGCTTTAGTTTTCATAGCGGAGCACCTCCTTCGGCGAGCGAATTTCCATCGCTCCATAGCCAAGCTCCAAGTTAACGGCGTTGAACAAGCGAATTCGACCGAGATTCACGGTGTGACGACAATTCCAGCTTACCACCACATCGGCACCACCTACGGTCGCCAGCGCCACGTGCAGAGCATCGGCATGCGAGCCGCCCCTGATCTAGCATCAGCACCGGATCTGAGTCAGAACGCTGCGGATGAAGCTCGTGAAGTGGATTGCTGGCATTGCACTCGTTGCCGGGTTGGGGGTTTGGCTGGCGTTGGATCAGATCCTCCTGCGCTTGCCTGGGATCGTCGACGGCATTCGCAATCCCACCGGGCCGCACCGGGAGATTCACTGGCAGCAAGGGCCGGAGGTTGCGGCAGCACCGCCGCAGAAGCGGCCTCCCAATATCGTTGTCATCGTGGCCGACGATCTTGGCTTCAACGACATCAGCTTGCTGGGCGGTGGTATCGCCGGGGGTAGCGTCAAGACGCCGAACATCGACAGCATTGCGCAAGGCGGAGTCCGCTTTAGCAACGGCTACTCCGCCAGTGGCACCTGTGCACCATCGCGCGCGGCGATTGTGTCGGGGCGTTACCCGACGCGTTTTGGATTCGAGTTCACGCCTACGCCCAAAGGCATGAGCTCCCTGCTCGTGCGCTTCTTCGAGCGACCGGGCTTGTTGCGGCGGCCGGTATTCTTCGAGGACCGGGTAGCGGGCGCCCTACCCTTCGAGCGCATGGGTATGCCGCCGTCGGAGATCTCGATTGCCGAACTCGCCCGCGCTGCCGGTTACTACACCGCACACATCGGCAAGTGGCACCTCGGCGATGTCGAGGGCATGGCCCCCCACGAGCAAGGCTTCGACGAAAGCCTACTGATGGCCAGCGGCAAGTATCTGCCCGACGACGACCCCTTGGGTGTGAGTTCGAAGCAGGATTTCGATCCCATCGATATTTTTCTGTGGCCGACGCTGACCTACGCCGCGCGCTTCAACGGCAGCCCGCGCTTCGCGCCGCGCGGCTACCTCACCGACTACTACACAGACCAAGCCGTGTCCGTAATCGAAGCCAACCGCAACCGCCCTTTCTTCTTGTACTTGGCGCATTGGGCGCCGCACACACCGCTGCAAGCCTCCAAGGCGGATTACGACGCCCTGGCACACATTCAGGACCACCGCCTGCGTGTCTATGCCGCCATGATCCGTGCTCTCGACCGCGGCGTCGGCCGCGTGCTCGATGCCTTGCGCGCCAACGGGCTCGAGGAGAATACGTTGGTCCTTTTCACCTCCGACAACGGTGGCGCGAACTACGTGGGCCTGAAGGGTCTCAACGATCCGTTCCGGGGCTGGAAGATCACCCTCTTCGAAGGCGGTATCCACGTACCATACTTCATGAAATGGCCGGCGCGCCTCGCAGCCGGCCAGGTTTACGATCAGCCGGTGCACCACATCGACATTTTCGCAACCGCAGCCGCGGCCGCCGGGGCACCACTACCGTCAGACCGCACCATCGATGGCGTCGACTTGATGCCCTTCGTTACCGCTGCACAGACACAACCCGAACGGCCACTCTTTTGGCGACAAGGACATTATCAGGCCGTTCGCGCGGGAGGCTGGAAGCTGCAGGTATCGCAACGACCCGCCAAGAAATGGCTGTTTCACCTCGCCGAAGACCCCACCGAGCGGCGCAACTTGGCACAGGATAGGCCCGACAAGGTTGCCGAACTCGAGGCCCTGCTAAAACAACACAACGCCGAGCAGCAAGAACCCGCATGGCCATCCCTCGGCGAGTTTCCCATCTCCATCGACAAGACCTTGGTGGAGCCGGAAAGTCCCGACGACGAACACGTCTACTGGCCAAACTGAGCCCGGCAACATCGGTTTGGAACCACGGATAGACCCGGCCCGGCCGTTGGCCGGAAGCAAAATAAAAGAGTGAACAGGAGGCCACAGAGGGAACAGAGGAAGGAGTTCAAGAAGGTGAAACCTGAACCCGGAAAAAGCAGCTGGAACCACGGATGCACGCGGATAGACGCGGACTGCTTGCGAAACGGATCAAGGCCAAGAAGCACACGGGCTGTGGACGGGCGTAGCCCAAGCGTTTCTCCTTTTGCCCTAGTAGCTGCTGCCTGCATCCGCGTTCATCGGCGTCCATCCGTGGTTCAATCGTTGTTTTCGGGCTGAGACCAAACACCTGTCGCGAGGCATCCCGGCTTCTTGCGACAGGGAGCGACTCCGTCACCCGGTTGGACAAACCAGCAGACGCGGATCGAGGCATGAGTCGAAGCTGACGTCGACGCTCTCGTCGTATCCGTAATCAATCTCGATGCTGCTGGGTTGGTAGCGAATTAGGTCGGTGGTCGAGAGATCCGCGCCATGGTCCACCCACTGTTCTCCGGAGCGCGGACAAGCACTCCCAGGGACGATCGACAGCAGCGAACGCGTACGGAGGAGGGTGTTGCCGCCAAGGCACGCGGAGGACACCTCGCCCTCTACGACCACCAGGTTGGAGCCCGATGTAGTATCGTTCGCCAGAGTGAACCCGTTAAACGTGCCCTCGAAGCTGTTCCCCACGGTGGTCAACGCAATCAACCCATTCACAAACATCGTGTAGATTTCGGGAACACACTCCTGGCCGTATTGAGAGACGAAGAGTTCGAGACGAGTGGATGAGAACGTAGCTTGCGTCGCCGTGATCTGCGCTCCTTGCGCGTTCTTCGTGCTGACGGCAAGCCCACCCGTCGCCGTTAGATCCACACTGCTGTAGCGACACGCCTCGTCATTGCCGCTGAGTTCAACGCTTGCACTGAGGTTCGTAAATGTTGCCGTTGTCGTACCGGCTGCCGCAGATTCTTCGATGGTCAAGTTCGACACGAACAAGGTGCCATTCTCGGGAACGCTACCGCACACCTCGCCCTCACTGCCCGTGTAGGTCAGAGCACCATTGAGCCGTAAGCTCGCGCCCCCGGAACCGGAAGCTTTGCAGTCGTTCAACTGCACCGTGTAGACCGGCGCCGAAAACACCGGTGGCGGAAGATCCTGGTCGCACGCGAGACTACCGCCACCGCCGCCGGGGCATGCGAACGGAACCGTGAACAATCGCGACCGCTGCAAAGACGCGGAGGGGAGATGGCCCAAAAGCCCCGATAACAAGTCGGGAATCACCAAGAGCACCGTAGTGGCGCTGTGGATCGTACCGACAGAGCGACTGGCAACGGTCGCACCGTTTGCCGTGGTGACGGTGCGTGACGGGGTGGGACTCGGAGGTAACGGCGTCACACTCGGACCTAGACCCGTCGCAGTAGGAGTAAGCACCGTCGCTGTTCGAGTAAGCGTGGGCGAAGGGGTGACCGCGGCGGGCATGGTGCTCGTAACCGTGGCTGTCGAAGATGCGACAGTTGCGGTGGGAGTTTGCACACACATTTGGCTCGTCGCCGCGACGATCTCGTCGACCGTTATCGCTCCGTTGGCATCGCGGTCCAAGCCGCAGGCCACGGACTCCTGTGCCAACGCTCCACGCACCGCGCGCACGAGTTCCCCGATCGTCACCCGCCCGTCGCCATTGCAATCGCCAAGACAACCCCAACTCGGCACCTCGGTTGTGGTCGCCGTCACCGACGGGGTTGCTGTGCTTTCGGCCTGCGGCGGAGTGGCGGTACGTGTAGGCGTGAACGTCGGCCCCACGCCCCCGCCGCTGCCCCTGCAGGTGCCATTGTTGCAGCGGTCGTTGCTCGTGCATTCATTGAGATCGTCGCAGGCTCCACCGTTATTTGTCGGCTGGTTCTGAAGGCACTCACCGCTTGCCGGATCGCATTGGCCGCTAGAGCAGGCTTCCTGACAGGAGTTGGTAACCACCGTGCACTGACCGTTAGCGGGATTACAGATGTCGTAGGTGCAATTGTTGTTATCGCTTGGTGGGCACGTCTTGAGAGCCGGCAAGCAAGCGCCGAACTGACAGGTTGCGCTGACCAAGCACGATCCAAAGACACCACCGAAAAGGTCCGCGCATGACGTGCCGTTGGCGGCCGGGTTGGGAAAACCCTGACAGCGCCCACTTTGGCAACGATCGTTGCTGGTGCACGGATTGCCATCATTGCACGATGTGGTGTCCGGCCGCGGCGTACCCTTGCAGGTGCCATCGGGCTGGCACATTGCCCCAGTCGTACACTCGTCGAAGTCGTCGCAGCTCTGCGCCCAAACCCCCGGCACCAGGCACAGCCCCTTCGCCACGAGCACGGCGCAACAGAAAAGCCACAGGCGAGATCGAATTTTCCCCATGCGACAACCCTCCAGAAGGTGCACCATGCACTTCCCAAAGAAGGCTGGCAACCCAGGCACCCCCCCGCGCAAACGTCCGTGCGGCGGTCTCCGAGCGTCTCCGAGGACACCCACTCTCCACCCTGCTTGCCGCTGGCGTTAGCCGGTTCGGTAACCCAGCGAAAGAATGGAGCCTTTCGCACTGTCTTCGAGTGGCTGTCCTCGTAGTTCCCTGCCACAAGGTGGCTACGGACAGCAGAGCGCAAATCCCAACCGCCATGAGCACCCAAGGCCGGCTTGTATTCTCCATAAACAGGCGGCCACGTTGGGGACGGCTCACGTCAAAGTCAAAAATCTCCCCTCCAACCCTGATTCTCGCCACGTGTTCCGGTCCGTCCCTCTGTGCCAATGACGGTGAGACATCTACCCCCGATGCAATTACTGTAGAGGGCGGAGGATCGAACAAAGCAGATGCGATTCCCAATGGCAGAGATTCCTACGGGGCAGTCAGGTGCAGCGGACGGCGGCGAGTCAGCCGTTCCAGTTGCTCGCCGCCGCCGCTGAGCCCGGGCGTTGGGCAGTGGCGGCCCGGCGTGCTACACGGTCTCGTGGAGGACGAGATGCAACCACGGAAATCCGATCTCGAACAGATGGTGCTTCAACTCGCCGTTGCGGAAAGGGCGCGGCTGGCCCGCGTGCTGCTCGAGAGTCTCGACGATGAGGCGGAGAGCGACGTTGAGGCCGCATGGCTCGCAGAGGCGAACTCTCGTTATGAGGAGCTTCGCAGTGGCCGCGTCAAGGGACGAACGTCTACTCAGGTGCACGCGCGCGCACGGTCTGTTCTGGCAGCGATGAAGTGAACCTCATCTACCACCCGAAGGCAGACGATGAGGTTCTCGAGTCGGCGAAGCTCTACGAACGCCGCAGCAAAGGACTGGGATGGCGATTCCTCCGGACGGTGCAAGCAGCAGAACTCCGGATCGTGAGCAACCCAGACCATTTCCCGGTTGTCGATCAGGAATTACGTCGGTGCGTTCTTTCCGGCTTCCCCTACCACATGTTCTTTCGACTGGCCGACGAGGATATCTTCGTGGTTGCGGTGGCGCATCAGAAGCGACGCCCAGGCTACTGGCGCCGCCGTGTTCGGAAGCGTGCCTAAGTCGTAGCGGCTGCAGGCGACGACGGTGAAAACGAGCTCGCCAATGGCGCCGCAGCGCCTGAAGCGCACGCGTCCGACGGCAAGTCCGCGACGAAGAGGTTTCTCGGCATCTACGAAGGAGCCGTTGGGGCACCTATGAGATCGCTCCTGCTTGGACTGCTGTGCGTTTGTGGTGGCATGTGGGACATATGGTCCGGGCACTCCACGGTTGGGCGTATCACTTCGTGGTTCCATTTGGAGGTGAATCGTAGCGATGCGCCCACGCTATTCTGGATCGGCGTTGGGACGTGGTTCGTTATGGCGGCTGCCTGCTTTGTAAAGTGCAGCTTTGATCTCCTCTTGCTCGACGACAAAGGAGAAGAGAGCTGGGCACCAGCGGCGACGAGGGCTGACAACACGAGCAGTCAGGCTACAGAGCATGCGGAGGACGACCGCTCGGAGATCGAAGCAGAGTGGGATCGAAGCACGCTACGCTTTGTGATCGGGGCGTTCCTCGGATTAGTCGTCGCCCTTTACTTCGAGTGGTCGATGGTATGGCTAATCTTAACTCCGGTACTGGGAGGTCTGCTGGCTCTCGCCATGAGTTGGAGCCTTCGCGACAACGACCCGCTGACTCGCTTTCTTGACGCAGAGTGGTGGTGGTAGTGCGCTCGTGATCCCTGAAGCACTCGTTCTCCTGCTTCTCGGTTTCGCCTTCAAGTTTGCGGCGCGAGGCCGGCTGCCGGCACTGTTGGAATTTATGGCCGAGCTGCGTCACCGGAACGATACTGACTTCAGCGGGCAAGACGGTAAGTCGAGTGGATTTCACTCGTCCCGCGATGTCCTGGAGCTTGAGGCACGTGCGGCAACCATCGG
The DNA here is from genome assembly GCA_964528465.1 of uncultured Binatia bacterium (SeqCode). Taxonomy (GTDB): domain Bacteria; phylum Desulfobacterota; class Binatia; order HRBIN30; family HRBIN30; genus CAZGSN01. The sequence continues at coordinate 11,834 of CAZGSN010000301.1, read as the reverse complement.
GAGACGTCTCCTCCTCGTAGGGTTGGGGGTAACGATACTCAGTGCTGTCTTGAGACTCGGATGAAGCGTCGCGGCGATCATGTTCCTGATCCTAAACGTGCTTCCTGCACGTGCGTATCCAAGAGAGGAAACGCCTTCGTGGACACCCACTCTCCAACCGGCTGCACCGTTGGCGGTTGCTGAGTCCGTAACTGGACGAATGCATTGAAGCTCTCGCACGGTCTTCGAGTGGGTGTCTTGGCAGTTCGCTGGTGGGTGTCTTGGCAGTTCGCTCTGACGACCCGCCTGCTCAGCGGTCCGCGGAGGCGCGACAATGAAAAGCCCACAGGACCCGGGCCACCATCCCAAGATCGCGTCTTCGAGGGTGTTCAACTAAGGGTTGAAGCCGGCAACGCGAGCGTGACATACTGAATCAGCGTGGACACCAGGAAGCATTCAACTAGATCGGCGTTGCGGCTTAACGCTAAGCGTTATGTGCGAAGACAAGACAGAGGAAACCACAAAGACGGGGCGATGAGCCATGACACCCGAGGAGATGGCCAAATTCAACGCAGGTCAATTCGCTGCGCTGATTCCACAACTCAGCGCCCGAGTTGCGCGTCATCCGAACGACCACCAAGCGAGTCTTGATCTCGGGTTGGCCTTGTCTCACTCTGGGCGGCATGACATCGCCCTATCAGTCTACCGAGGTCTGCTTGACCGGAATCCCGATGACGACATCGTACTTGTCAACACCGGCTTCGTACAACTCCGTCTCGGACAGTATGCGGATGCGATCGAGTCTCTGACCCGGGTGCTCCACATTGGCAAGAGGCGGCAAGTCGATCCGTCTGTCTTGTCACTCGCCCACACGAACATCGGGGTGATTCGCGAAGAGCAGGCCGATTTCGATCAGGCCGTTCATCACTACAAGGTGGCGATGGCATTGTACGGCGAGAACGCGCTAGCAGTGAAATACCTGGCGGAACTCCGAGAGAACGGCGAGATGGACCGAGGCATATTCCGCAACTTGATTCGGGAGGACGGCTCGACAAGTCTCAACCTATGGTACTACCATGACTACGCCACAGACTTGGTGAACCAGGAGGTTCTCATTCAAGCCGGTCTTGCCTCGGTTGGGGAGAAGACGCCAGTTGGCGACATTATCTCGGCAGTCAGCATACCTTGGTTTGCCATCATCAGGGAGCTTGAGCACGATCCCGCGTTTCTTTTCAGAGTGCCGTGGCGGGCACTCGAATAACTTATCGCAGGGGCATACCAAGCTGCCGGATGGCCAGAGGTAATCCTTACGCCGCGAAGCGGAGACCTCGGCCGTGACATTATCGCGAGCCGTCCTGGGTTTGGGGCCATTCGCATCTACGACCAAGTCAAGGCATTTGCTCCAGACCGTCCCGTGACCGCCAATGACGTTCGCGCCCTACTTGGGGTTCTGACCGCGCAACCCAATGTTTCCAAGGGGATCATCACGACAACGTCATTCTTTGCCCCAGGAATCGCCAGAGAGATGGGGAGTCTGGTTCCCTACCGGTTGGAATTGCGTGATGGCCCGGCTTTAGCAAGGTGGCTTGACGACGTGTCTATGGCGGCCCCCAGGGGTGCCGCAGTGTCAACAGCTTTTCTTGATCGCGTGAAGAACAGACGCAGCACATAACAACCGCGCGCATGACGCGGGACGGTCGGCCCCACACTACGCCAATCGTGCCAAGGCACAGACCGAGCTTCTCAGCCCGATGCGTGCGGCCTATGACTTGGGCATGCGCCCGACCAATCACACGGATGGCCCTGCCGCTGGACACACTGTTTGTAATGTGGACCGCGGTCACCCCCTCGGACCGCAACGGCAAGGTAGTCGGTCCGGATCAGCAGGATCAGCGGGTTAGCGCGCTGGGAGCGCTGAAGTCAGTCACCATCAACGCGGCCTACCAATACGATGAGCAATCGTCCACGGGCTCACTGGAACCTGGCAAGCTCGCGGACCTGGTGATCCTCGATCGCAATCGGATCGAGGTCGCGCAGATGGAGATCAAGGACATAAAAGTCCTCGAGAACCTCAAGGAAGGCAAGACGATCTACAAGGCGAAGCGAGCGGCCTAACGAAGCTCGCGCACGGTTTCCGAGTGGGGGTCTTGGCAGTTCGTTGGCAGTTCTCGCAATGCTGCTCGCTGCGGCTTGACGGTGGGAACGCCTCTTCGTTAGGAATTCCAAGGTCTTATGCGCATCTGGACCGTCCACCCTAAATACCTAGATCCACAAGGTCTCGTAGCGCTCTGGCGAGAAGCGCTCTTGGCGCGTGCGGTCCTGCGCGGCGAAACGACAGGTTACCGTCATCACCCGCAACTTCATCGATTTCAAGCGCACCCGCGCCCGCTGTCGGCGATCAACGCCTATCTTCGCTGCGTCCTCGATGATGCGGAGGTGCGTGGCTACCACTTCAATCGGGACAAGGTTGGTCCGGTACGCGACGTCGCTAGGATCCCGGTTAGTTCAGGTCAGCTCGCTTACGAATGGCAGCATCTTCGTCGCAAACTGAAGGCACGTAGTCCCTCAGTGCATAGCCAGTGGCGTAGTCTGAACGCTCCGGAATCGCATCCGCTGTTTGTAATTGTCGATGGTCCGGTGGAAGCGTGGGAGCGCAAGACTGGTGGTAGCTAGCAGCTCGCGTTTTGGGGCCAAGCCAGGGCGAAGCCTGTCAACATCCCAGCGGTAGAGCGAGTCCGGTGGCAGAGCCTGCACTGCCGCTCCGGCGATCGAACAGCTTTCAGGCCTTTGCTGCGCGGCTGTGCTTGCCGTTCAATGGCGTTAGACCCACCTGTTTCCCGACCACTTCGAGGACGTGGTAGAGGGTACGCCCCAGGCGGAAATTGTCGACGAGGATGATGAGACTGTTGAGCACACCGAGCAGCAGGCCGACGACGGAGACTTCTTCCAAGCCCGCGAGCCAAGCAATCACCGCAATTGCGGCAAAGGTCAGGGTGGTAGCACGCGCCAACGTCGACTCGCGTACGCGGACACGATTCCGAAATAATCGCCTACTGCCGCCATGATCCTCGACGGCCATCTTTAGGGTTGCGCGCGACCACATGCCGCGGTGGATGGTGATGTCGGAATCACTCCAGCCTTGATCAATGGCGATGAGATATTTGCGCGGCACGAGGAAGTCCATGACGGCGTGAAGGACATTCTCCTTCTCCAGCCACTGTTCGCTCCAATACGAGACAAAGAAGCGCCGCCGCAGCCAATGCACGATCGGCGGCTGTGCCACTTCTTCAAAGGAAACACGCTCCGTGCCGGTGGCGCCTTGGATTCGGTACAGGTAGCGCTGCAGGCTGCGCACCAATGGGCCTAAGTAAATGAGGGCCGTAATCAGTAATCGTCCGCCGATGCTGTCGTGTCGCGGATCCACCTTGGCTCGCCAAGCACGGGCTCCCGCCCAGGTGATCGCAGTCAACAAGGGCAAGGAGGCTAGTAGCTGATGGCGTCCGGCAATCAGCCCACCCATCAAGAGGATGATGGCGAGGACGTTGTACTCGAGTGTAAACGGGACATAGGACAGCATCGACGTGGGCGGCTCATACATGGTCTGAAACAAACCGCGCCCGAAGACGCCGTGGTAAATGATCGGCCGGCGCGAGAACAACGACATGCCAATGTCGCCGTAAATGCGCCCGATCCACTGTGACTGACCAAGCATATTGAAGCGGTAAGGATGCTTGAAATAGAGCTGGGCCTCGGCGTGGCCGTAACCCATCTGCTGCTTCAAGTACGCCTTCACCGTGTTGCGCCGGAAGTGCCAGACCATGGCCGCTGGGCTGAAGCCGATCGCGTGTCCGTTGTTCTGTAGCTTCCAACACAAATCCACATCGTCCCCGGCAGCACGATGCAGAGGATCAAAGCCGCCGACTTCCAAAAGAGCCGCCTTGGTGAAAGCCATGTTGCAGCCGGGAATATGCTCGGCAACTTCATCGTCGACCAACACGTGGGTTGGTCCCCCGGGTGCCGCGGCCACACACGACGCGACGACAGAATCCTCCGGAGGCGGGAGATTCGGTCCCCCCACCGCCACGAACCCTGAGTGCACGAAACGATAGGCCAGGTAGGTCAGCCAATCCGGATCGACGACACAGTCGGAGTCCGTGTAGGCAATGATGTCGCCATCGGCATTCTCCATACCGACATTGCGCGCCACACTTAGGCCCTTGTTCTCCTGCGAGATGAGCTTCATCTCCGGATAGCGCTGCGAGATCTCGAGAGTGCGGTCGGTCGAGCCGTCGTTGACAATGATCACTTCGAAGTTGGGATACCGGAGCTGGCGCAGGGAAGCCAAACACGCGTCCATCGTACGCTCGGCATTGTAGGCACAGATCACGACAGAAATGCGCGGCGGAGATGGAGGCCGCGGCGGCAGTTCCCCTTGATAAAGCGTCTGCACCGCTTGAAAGGCAGGCTTGGGCTGTCGCTCACGATCGACAAGCCCAAAGGCCCAGTCTTCGACTTGAAACCCGCCGGTGAACCAGTCGTCGGTCCACGCAAACACAAAGGTGCCTGCAACCCCCGACTCGTAGGCGGCACGCACCTGCCAGCTCAGCACGTCGGCTTGGTTCTGCGCGCCCTCGCGCATGGAGTCCAGACCAAACTCAGTCAGTACCAGAGGCTTATCGGTGGCGATATTTTGCAGACGCGACAGGTATTTTCGAAAGTCGTGCTCGCGATGGAGGTACACGTTGAAAGAAAGGAAATCGAGGAAGTCGAGGCTGAGGTATTCGGTTGGTGGGAAATTGGCGTAACTGATCATCACCTCGGGAGCGATGTTCTTGGTCAGGCGATAGAGTTCTTCGAGAAAGGTGCCGACCTTGTCGGCGCGGTGCCAGCGCACGATGTCGGGCGGAATCTCGTTACCGATCATGAAGGCGTAGACAGCAGGATGATCGCGTAGCGGCTCGACGCCGTCGCGAATCTGCTCGCGAATCTGTTGCATCACCGCCTTGTCGTCGAGAAAACACACGTGTTCGGTCCACGGCAAACCGACCAGCGCTCCGAGTTCCTGCTCTGCGGCCAAGTCGAGCAGCCACAAGGGCGGCGGCGTAAACGTGCGGAAGCAATTGGCTCCCAGCTCACGCATCAGGGCAAAGTCGCGACGGGCAACCTCGCGTGCGGGGAATTGCGTACCGTCGCTGCCGGGAGCGAAGGGGCCATAGGTGACGCCACGCAGCAGCAGCTTTTCGCTGCCACGGAAAATGAACTTGCCGCTAGCCCGTGGCCGGCCGCCGGCTTCGCTATCGACGTGGCGTTCAATGAGCTGATTCTTAGGCCGAGACATTGGGAATGCGTATGCGAATGGATGAGGAGCGTAGCGCGTGGCGGTCCGCTCAAGACACAAAGGCAAACATGGCAACGTCAACGCAGCCGCAGCAACAAGGTTGCGCGAGGGTGGTCCGCCCTGGAGCGCAACGGGCGTGGGCGGATGAAGCTTGCATGGAAGGCGCGGCTTCTAGCACCGGTGGGTTAGGATGCAAACAACTCTGCATTGAGTCGGACTTAGGGAACCTCTGCAAAAGTCCGTGCACGTCGCCTCCCTGCGGGGTCGGGGTCGCTATCAGAATCGGTATCGATCTCCTTTCACCCGGTATCTCCGCACCTTTGCCGCGGCCGATTCCGACCCCGATTCCGATTCTGACCCCGATCTCATTACAGGGCTACTTGTGCAGAGGTTCCTTAGCCCAGAGCCGCGGGATCCCCGCATCGAAGAATCAAATCCGCAAGAGCACAGCTTGCAGGACGCCACTACCTCTCGGTCGACACGATCATGGTTGCAGCGGCGCTCCAGGTGCCGCCGGTGCCGTGGCAAATGGCGGTCTTGGCGTTGCCGACCTGCCTTGCTCCACACTCGCCGCGCAATTGGCGCACGGCTTCGATGATGGTGAAGATTCCGTACATTCCCGTGTGCGTGTAGGAGAGTCCGCCGCCGTTGGTATTCATCGGGAAGTCGCCCCCCGGTGCCGTGCGTTGCCCAGAGACAAAGGCGCCACTCTCGCCCGGCTTGCAGAAGCCCAGGGCTTCCAAGGCCAGCATCGGCACGATGGTGAAGGCGTCATAGAGTTCGGCCACATCGATGTCGGCAGGTTCGGCTCCCGCCATGGCGAAGGCGCGGCGACCGCTATCGATGGCGGCATCCCAGCGATTGTAGGCGGGCATCTGACTGACCATTTGATGCGTTACACATTCCCCCGTGCCAAGCACGTAGACGGGTTTCTTGGGGAGATCCTTGGCCCGCGCTGCTGAGGTGACCACGACCGCACCACCACCGTCGGTTACCAAGCAACAGTCCAAGAGATTGAATGGCCAAGCGATCAAGCGCGAGCTGAGCACATCGTCCACCGTGATCGCATCGCGCATCAGTGCCTTCGGATTCAGGGACGCCCACTTGCGCGTTGCAACTGCGACCTCGGCCATTTGTTCCTTGGTCGTGCCGTACTCGTGCATGTGTCGTGTCGCCACGAATCCGTAGCCCGTAGCCGGACCGATGTGGCCGTAAGGCAACTCGTATTGGTTGTTGGTGGAATCCTCCCCCCAACGTGTCGCCGGCATCGAGATGCGGGAAAGACCGCTCTCACCATGGGTAATCAGCGCCACCTCGCACAAGCCGGCATGGATTGCCGCCATCGCGTGTTCGACATGCAGGAGAAAGGAGCAGCCGCCCACCTGCGTGCCGCCAATGAAACGTGGACGAATCCCAAGATACTCGGGAATATCGTTGGCCATGTTACGCCCGGAACAGAACAAGGCGTCCACGTCGCTTTTCTTGAGTCCAGCATCGGCAAGCGCGTTGTGCGCGGCTTCCATGTGCAGAGCCAATGCCGACTTGTGCGGCAGCTTGCCGAGTTCGTCGGACTCGGCAACGCCAACGATGGCGGCGGTGCCGCGGAGCTTGTGCGTTTCGGTGCTCATGAAAACCTAGTTTGCTTTCCTTGCAGACTCGCCAGGGCGGAAGGGACTGAGGGGTAAAGAGACGGAAGGACAAGGGACCGAGGGATAAAGGGGCAAAGGGAGAGAAGGGGAGAGAAGCTGGCAATCAGACTTCCCCCCTTCATCCCCGCCCCTTCTACCCTCCTGCTCCTGACAGCGTACAGCATTCTCTAATCCCTTTGTCCCTCGGCCCCTTTGCCCCTTCATCTCCTGCCCCTCAGCCCGCTGGTTCTATGAGTCAAGGTAGCGGGGTGAACTTCGGGAGCGTGATGGTGTCGGTAATGTCCTCGAACACCACCTGCACGGGCATGTCGCAACGCAACGCCTGCGGGCTCGCCTCGACGCCGACAATGTTGGTCATCAGGCGCGGGCCTTCGTCGAGTTCGACCAGACCGATCACGAATGGCTGCTGGATCGGGAAGGTCTTCGGCGGCCGGCTATTGATCACGAAGCTGTGCAACTTGCCCTTGCCGCTGACCTCCCGCCACTCGACGTTACGCGATAGGCAGTGCCTGCACAGTGGTCGCGGGTAAAAGTAATGTTGCCCGCAGTCGTTGCAGCGTTGGATCATCAACTTGTGCTGCTTGGTTCCCTCCCAGAAGGGCCGCGACTCCGGAGTCGGTGTAGGGGTAGGTCCTGTGTAGGTAGCCATGGGAAGCGCGCGCGGTTATATGGGCGCGCATTCTTAGGGTCAAGCAGAGGTCCAGCAGAGGTCACCGATGAGCCAACCCAACACGCAGAGTTCGCGCAGCAACATACGCAATTGGCACGAAATGACCGGAAGCGAGTTCAGGAAGCTCGATCCAAGCAAGGTTGTCGTCACTGTTGCTTGCTCTCCCATGGAGGTGCATGGGCCGCATCTTCCGGTGGTGACCGACAGCATCGAGGCCGAGACTCTCACCGCGCGCACCATGGAGCTGCTCGCGGAGCGCCATCCGGAGATTACCTTCCTGCGACTCTTGCCGATCTACGTCGCCGCCGATGTGTTGCCGCATCGTGGCTCGTTGATGTTCCGCAACAGTACCATTGTGCGGGTCATGGCCGACCTTGGCCGCACCCTGTGCAAGCAAGGATTCAAGGACATCTGGGTTTCGAACTTCCACGGCGGGCCGCGCCACTTCGTCGCTATCGAGCAGGCCTGCCACCTTACCAACAAGCGCTACGGCGGCCGCATGATCTCCATATTCTCGCTGCTGGCCAAGCAATTGACCGAGGGAACTTCCAATCTCTCGAATGTTCTGGGGCAGATCCCGGGGCTGACGCCGGAAGACCTCGACGGAGACAGTCACGGCGGAGCCATCGAGACGTCGATGCTGCTGCACATCATGGGCGATCGCGTCGATCCTGGGTATCGGCAACTGGCCCAACGCACGGTCGACATCAAGCTGCAAGAGCAAGGGCAGCCTCCGAAATCGGCCAAGCCGGGCAAGGCGTCGATTGGCGACTTGTTCCGCGGCTTCAAGGCATCTTTGAAGTACTTCGAGGATGAAACCTACACCGGCAAGCCGGCAATTGCGTCGCCGGAAATCGGCAAGCAGGTGGTTGAGGTTTTGGCTGGCTACAGCGCCGACACGTTGAGCAAGGTGTGGACACGTCAGATTGGCCCGGAGGAGTGCCACTCGCCGGTGTGGAAGGTGAAGTGGATCTTCCTGAGCCGCACCGTCAGTCGCTTGTTCGAGCGCGCCGTGCAATACCGCAATCCAATTTTTTGAAGAGACGAGGGAGCCGCCCATGAAGATTCCGAGCAAGGGTCAGAGTAAGGACACCGTCTTGAGTGCCTTGCAGTCGTTCAAAGCGAACGACATGCCGTGGCGTGATGGCCGCACCTGGGCATACATCTACGACCCCGGCCCCGAGGCGGAAGAAGTCCTCAAGCAGGCCTACTCCATGTACCTCACCGAGAACGGTCTCGACCCGACTGTTTTCCCCAGCACGCTACGTCTGGAGAACGAGATCGTGGCTATGTGCGCCGCACACCTGCAAGGCGACAAGGAAGTCGTCGGCAATTTCACCAGTGGTGGTACGGAGAGCTTGATTCTTGCGGTGAAGACGGCTCGCGACCTTGCGCGCGCCAAACGCCCGCAGATCAAGGAGCCCGAGGTCATCTTACCGGTGACCGCTCACGCTGCCTTCCACAAGGCGTGTCACTATTTGTGCGTGAAGCCAGTATTGGTCCCGGTCGACACCACGACCTTCAAGGCCGACCCTGAAGCCATCCGCAAAGCCATTACGCCCAACACCGTGTTGCTGGTTGGTTCCGCCATCTCCTACGCCCACGGAGTCGTCGACCCGGTTCGCGAGATCGGCAAGATTGCTCTCGAGCACGATATCCTGCTGCACGTCGACGGCTGCATGGGCGGCTTCTTGCTGCCGTACTTCCGCCGTCTCGGGGCGCCGGTGCCGGACTTTGAGTTCAATGTTCCAGGCGTCACGTCGATCTCGATGGATCTGCACAAGTACGCGTTTGCGGCCAAGGGCGCCTCGGTGCTCTTGCACCGCAACAAAGACCTGCGCCGTCACCAGATTTACGCCTGCGCCAACTGGACGGGGTACACGATCATCAACCCTACCGTGCAGAGCACCAAGTCGGCTGGACCGATGGCTGCCGCCTGGGCAGTTTTGAACTTCATTGGTGACGAGGGTTACCTTGAGATTGCGCGCCAGGTGCTCGATGCCACACGCCGCATTGCCGCGGGCGTCGACCGCATCAAGGGCCTACGCATGTTGGGCAAGCCGGAGATGAACTTGGTTGCGTTCACCTCCGACGAAGTGAGCGTCTTTCATGTCATCGACGAGATGCGCCAGCTCGGATGGTACTTGCAGCCGCAACTCGGGCTGCACGGATCGAAGGAGAACATTCACCTGTCGATCAATCCTGCGAGTGTGAAGTGGGTCGACGCGATGCTCGGCGACCTGGAGATCTGTGTCGACAAGGCGCGCACCATGCCCTCCGGCGAGCTTGCCGGCATGGTGCAGGGAGCAGTGGGCTCCCTTGATCTGTCGGCGATTTCGGAAGAACAGTTTAGTCAGCTCCTGGCAATGGCCGGGGTCGAAGGCAGCGCCCTGCCCCAGCGCATGGCCGGCGTCAACGAGTTGATGAACGCCCTCCCCGCCCAGGTACGCGAGCAGCTCCTCACCGAGTATCTCAACCGCTTGTTCCATCAGCCGTAGGCGCGAGGCGCCCGTGCGGGGGTTCTGGGGTTCTGGGGTTCTGAGGTGCCGAAGTGCTGGGGTGTGGAGGTTCCGACGTTTGCCGGTGTTGTGGTTCGCAACGGTCATCCGGCGGAAGCTCCGTAGCTTCTCCGAGGCAGGAATTCTGCAAGACACCCTACGCCTCAGCACTCCAGCACTCCAGCACCTCAGCACTCCAGCACCCCCGCACCTGCGCCACGCCCCCAGCCCTGGCTCGCCTGAAAGGCGTATGTTAATCGCTTGCGCCCATGGCTTTGACCCAAGACGACGTGCGTCGCATTGCGCTGTTGGCACGTCTCGAGTTGAGTGCAGAAGAGGAGCACGCCCTGGGTGGCCAGCTCGGCCACATCCTTGGATACTTTGAGAAGCTGATGGTGCTCGATACCGAAGGGGTCGCGCCCACGGCGCAGGTGTTTGGCCTAGACAGCGCGTATCGCGAGGACGTGGTAACCAATCCTCCGGCACCCGCAGAGCTGCGCGCCAACGCTCCGGCCCGTGACGAGAACTTGTTCAAGGTTCCGAAGATCATCGAGTAAGCAAAGACATCATGAATGACCTTTACCGCCTGAGCATCGAGCAGGCCGCCGACTTATTGGCGCGCCGGGAGATTTCCTCCGTCGAGCTGACCGAATCCGTGCTTGCCCGCATCGAGGCGACGGAAGAACGCACTCAATCGTTTCTCACGATCACGGAAGAGAGGGCGCGTGCCGACGCGCGTGCCGCCGATGCACGCCGCGGCCGTGGTGACACCGGCCCCCTGCTGGGAATTCCGCTTGGCATCAAGGACATCATCAATACCAAGGGAATACGCACTACTGCCGGTTCGAAAATCCTGGAAACGTTTGTGTCGCCGTATGACGCCACGGTCACCGCTCGTTTGCTAGCCGCCGGCGCCGTATGCGTCGGCAAGCTCAACTGCGACGAGTTCGCCATGGGATCGTCGAACGAGAACTCGGCCTACCACATTACCCGCAACCCCTGGGCTCTCGACCGCGTTCCTGGCGGATCCTCTGGTGGCTCTGCTGCCGCCGTGGCGGCTCTGCAATGCTTGGGAGCCCTCGGAACCGACACCGGTGGTTCGATCCGCCAGCCCGCTGCCTGCACCGGGATCGTCGGCATGAAGCCGACCTACGGGCGGGTGAGCCGCTACGGCGTCATCGCCTACGCATCGTCGCTCGATCAGGTTGGACCGATGGCTCGGACCGTCAAGGGTTGCGCCCACATGCTCAGCGTAATCGGCGGCCATGACGGGCACGACTCGACTTCGTCACGACTGCCACTCCCCGATTTCGCGGCGGCGCTGCATGGGGATCTGAAAGGCCTGCGTGTCGGCGTCCCAAGCGAGTTCTTTGTCGAAGGGATGCAACCAGAGGTGGAACAGGCGGTGCGCGAGGCCTTGCACGTGATCGAAGGCATGGGCGCGGTGGTGAGTTCAGTGTCTTTGCCGCACACCGAGTATGCCGTACCGACCTACTACTTGGTTGCCACCGCCGAGGCGAGTTCCAACCTCGCCCGTTACGACGGCATCAAGTACGGCCTGCGTGTAGCGGAAGACGGCGGCTTGCTGTCGATGTATCAGCGCACGCGGGGCCAGGGGTTCGGTCCTGAAGTGAAGCGCCGCATCATGCTTGGCACCTACGCGCTGTCGGCCGGATACTACGACGCCTACTACCTCAAGG
>CAZGSN010000300.1:0-4778 GCA_964528465.1 uncultured Binatia bacterium (SeqCode) | reverse complement strand
CTGCGTGAGCTGGGTGGGGTTGCCCATGTGGCTCAAGAGAATCGGGCCACCCTTCCAACTAAAGGATACGCCATCTCGCGCGTCGGAAGGCTCGTCATTTTTTATCTTCAAAGACGCGCCAGCCGCCAAACGACAGTTCTGCGATGGCTCATTGTTGTTGCTACAGCCGTCGACGGGATCGCAGACATCCTGCGTGCAAGCATTGCCGTCGTCACAAGAAATGAGGGTATCGGAATCGCAACTACCGCTGCCGTCACACTTGTCCAAGGTACAGACACTGGAATCGGCATCGCAGTCGATTCCTGCCGCAGCAAAGGTGTCCCCGGGGCAGGCTTGCAAAGCCGACCCACTGCATACCTCGGCGATATCGCAAATTGGGTCACTCGGCGCCCGACATACCGTACCTGCCGACGCGACCACGTTTACAGTGGGGCAGGTCGCGCCCACAACACCGGTACACGTTTCATCGGGATCGCACAGATCACCCGATCCTGGGCGGCAGACCGTCGCAGGGTCTGCAACTGAGTTCGCAGGACACGGTTGATCGGGAAGTCCGGAACAGACCTCGTCCGGATCACAGACATCTCCAGATCCAGCGCGACAAACGGTATTGACGAGCAATGGACTGTTGGTGGGACAGGCCTGACCAGCAACACCTGTGCATCGGTCCGCAGGATCGCACTCCACGCCACTACCGTTGGGGTCGCCAGAGCCAGATCGACAGACTGTCGTCGGGGGCGACACGGTATCGGTAGGACAGATTCCGCCCGACGAACCAGGGCAGAATTCCTGCGGGTCGCAAGCGTCTCCCGAGCCTGCTCGACAGGGCGTATTCGATGGCTCGAAGTAGTTAGCAGGGCACGAGAACCCTGGAGCCCCAGGGCAATATTCGGGCGGATCACACTCGCTCCCACCATTGGCGCTACCGGCTCCCGCACGGCAAACGACCGAGCCGCTGGCATACACATCGGTAGGACAGGCTACGCCTGGGGTACCATCACAGAGTTCGTTGGGATCGCAAACCGCGTGCGCTCCAAATCGGCAGGTAACCACTCCGGCATTGGCGTAAACGTCGTCCGCCGGACAGGTCGGGCTAGAGCCGTTGCACATTTCACTATAGTCACACGGCGGACCACCGCCGACACGACACATGACGCTGGACGGTTGGATTTGGCAATCCGAACTACAGCACGATGTAGATGTCCCGTTTGCGGCCCCCTGATCACAGGCCTCGGTTCCCTCGCGCGTGCCGTTGCCACAAGTGTCGTAGTAGAAGTCTACGTTGACGTCGTCGTACTCCTTGTGCACCGTCGGTGAGATTGGAGCGTTCTTGCCATTGAAATAGGTCGCGGCCGATATCCAGGAAACACCACTCTGGGCGTTAACCTTCAGTGTCGCCGTGAAGCTCGTAGCTGTAACCTCGCGCAGAACCTCGACATCACCCTTCGTGCTATTCAGGGCGTGAATTACCGGATCCGCAACAAAGGATCCCATCCCTGACGCAAAGCTCATGAGCAGCTCGGTATTTGTGGCCTGGTAGCCGCCAACAATAGAATTGAAAACCTGGGTGATCCCCGTGTAGCGGGCCTGGTCGGTTGTGCGTGTGTTGTAGCGCCAGATCTCACTGGAGGTAGCCGGACTATTGTCCATGGCCTCGCCGATGTTGCTTTGGTCGACTCGCAACCCGAAATAAAGATGGCGTACGGCGCCTAGATTCAAGCCGCTACAAGTCACAGTTGCCCCGGTTCCGATATTGGGGGAACCGCTAACTATGCAACTACCACCACCTGGAGGAGCCGTCACTGGTCCACCGCTGAGGACAACAATCGCCGACGCACTCTTGGCGAGCCCGATGACAGAAAGCATCACCATGGCCAACGCCCATGGCAGATAACCCAAGGGCACGGACCTAACCATTACCCGGCCCGCTACGGGTAGGGAGCCATCGCGCTCGACTCTTGTCATACTGGGTTGACTCCTGTCATCTTCCCCTCCGAGTTTGTGCTTCGCTTCCACACAGCAACCGCCACACGACTTCAGTTTCTGGTGTTCCATTACCAGTTCCGCCTGAAGGTTGGGGCTTCGCCTGCAATCCCGAGCCCTGGAACGCGTACGTACGCCCTATTAGGGTCGCTTGTCAAGCGAATGCCGGCCTGCGAAAAATTTTCTTGTTTCTGGGCCGGCGGACGCAGCGGCCGCCCCGTTGCCGGAGCATACAGTTCCTTCTTCATCTCTACGCCCTTTCAATCCGATAGTGCCTTGAACTGAACGCTGCTGTTTTCTCGATAGCTCGCGTAACGACCTTCCCAGCAAAGCCCACCGTCAGCGACCAATTGCACCAACACGCCGCTTTCCTGGGCAAGAGGCAAGGCGGGCAAGATCACGTTCGCGCCCCTGCTCAGCACCGAGACTGCAGCTCGCCCGTCTCCGCCGTAACGCAGCTTGATCGAGCGCACACCATGACTGGCCGCATCCGGGTCGGCATAAGCGAACCCGGACGACGATCGCTTCCAGCCTGTTCCAGCAGGAACCGCTTGATCGACGATCAAACGTGGGGCTCCGCCCACGTCGTCAAAGATGCACAACGCGTAGTTCGTCGACGACGTAGGGTCGCCGAACGCTGTCGACTCCTCACCACGCCACTTCCACTGAATCTTGTTGCCGCTGCTGCTTGCCGAACTCTTGATGGTGAGCGCCGCACGCCCGGTCTCCACTGTTTGCTTACAGCCCGTCGCCGGAGTCGGATTCGACTTACACACTCCGGCCTGGCAGGTGCCTGGGCCTCCGCAAAGCGTGGCCTGGCCGCACTCGCTGCCTTCGGCGCTCGCCGTGCCCTGACAGGCACCCGCCACGCACGCGTCGTCGCTAGTACACGGGTTGAGATCATCGCAGGTCTGCCCGTCGTTGGCCGGATTGGCGCAACTGGTCCCCAAAATCGTCGCCGTCAATTGGTAGGCGCCGGCCCCGGCGTAGCGGCGAACCATTGCGTACCAGGTCCCGCTCGCTGGCGAGGCAACCGTACACACGCCGTACTGATTCGATCCTGTGCGTGCGCAGTCGTAGCTGCTGGTCGTGGGGGCACTGCCGTGCTTCAGATAAAGATCAAAGTCCGCAGTACCATCATCAACCGCATTCATGGCAACGCGCAGCTCGGCATTACCGCTCGCGACCACAAAGGAATGGGTTGCCTGCGGGGCGCCACTGCTCACACTGCCGGTAAAGGCACGCACGCTGGCATCACCGTCGCCAACTTGCGCAATGGCGCCGCAACTGGCTTTACCCAAATCGGTCCCAGCCTTGCTTTGGATGTAGGCGCGGTAGTTATAGACGTCGGCATCGTAGCTGACGTCGCCCGTCAGGCAGGAATCCACGATACCTCCCGAGGTAATTCCGGCCACGGCCAAGCTGCCGCCCAAATTGAGGAAAAGAGGTCCCCCCGAATCCGCATTACACGTGTTCGAGTCGGTCCCGGGCGCGCCCACCGGAGAGCTGAACTGCCAACACACCGAGGTCGTGTTCGACTCTCCTGCGGCAGCACACGAGCTCGTGGTAACGTTGCCGTAGCGCTTCAAGCCATAGTCTTGGTTACTGCCACCACTACGCCCGAAACCAGCGATGGTACCTGCGCTGCCAAATGGAGGGTCCTGGACGGTGTTGATCGCCGTCGGCCGAATGCCCGTCACCGCTGCCCCCAGCTTGAGCACAGCAACGTCCGCCACCGGGAAATTGAAGGATGGGTGCACCTCGACACTGGTGACGCTGAAGATCCCCGCGTGCTGGAGAAATACGTAGTATTGAGAAGGCGTCGGATTGTCCTCGACGCAATGCGCCGCCGTCAGGAACGTCTCACAGCCGATCAGCGTGCCACTGCACCAAGTGCCTGCGGTCGTTGAGTTATTGCCCTTCAACAAGGCCCCAGCGGTAGGGAACTCGGCGGTCAGCAGCCCGTTGACGATGCGCGGCGCGACCTGCGCTTCGGCACTCAGGACTGTCAGATGAATCAAGCCCACCATAAGCGCTGCCACTAGAGCGACAGTCTGGGCTTGCAGCCTAGGCTGCAACATCAAAACCTCCGTTCCACACCAGCATGCCAAGCCAACCTTGCCCCGGTTGATCCTTGGCATGCTCAATAAGACTTGAATTGCACCCTAAAGCTCCTACAGCCGCATCGATAGTGCAAGCGGAAAGTATCCTGGAATCGCAAATCAGGGGTGCAGGCCTGGTCTTCCCTTCGTCTTACGCGGCTTCGGATTACCGGCCTTTTCTTTAGGAGGAGCCCGCAAGCGACCCAACTGGCGTTCGATCCCGCGAATGCTGCGCTCAATACGCCGCAGCTCATTCTTTACAGCCGGATGCTCCGTCACTCGCTCCAAAGAGGTTCGCATCTGCGTATCGATACGATGCTGCAGGCTCTCGATCTGCCGTTGCGGCGCCTCGAGGATCTCCGTCAGCAAGCGACGGCCCGACTGCTCGGCGCTCTCCAGTTGCTTGGCCGTATCGCGCGCCTGCGCACCTGCCGTTTCCGCAATCGCCTTCACCCGCTTCTCGGCGAGTTCGCGGACACTGTCGATGGCTTCGCGTCCGCGCTCGACCCCGCTCAGGATCTCCTGGATCGCCGCACCGCCCTGACGAATGATGCTGCGCAGGATGGGCAACCCCATCACGCCCGTACTACGCTTGGCCTCTTCGAAGATGATCTGCGCGAACGTTACCGCCGTCAGATCCTCTCCCGTGTCGTTATCGATGATGCGTACCTCGTCCCCATGCCGCACCATCTC
>CAZGSN010000299.1:0-7493 GCA_964528465.1 uncultured Binatia bacterium (SeqCode) | reverse complement strand
CACGACAGCGTGCGCACGCCGGCATTGCCGCGATAGCGACCCACAATGCGCGTGAAGCTCGTCCACGGCACGAACTCCATGATTTGGGCGAACAAGGTCTTGCCAACATACATGTGGATTCCTCGGAGACGTTAACTCCGGGAAAGTACGCGGTTTTTGGCAAGAGAAGTTCAAGTCGGCACCAAACAAAATCAGTCCACGCGCCTTGCCAATGCTCGATCTATGGCTCGGCTCACGTCATTTAACCGGACACCAATGACCCAGGGTCAACAAAGAGAGGATGCGGTTCACATACCACAAGCGTGCATACTCGCCCACCGAGCCGATGAATTCGATCTTCGCAGCCCGCCCTGCGGGTGGCGCAGGGGTATGCTCCGAGTCGACGAGGGCGTCAGGTACGTCGCCGAGTTCGCCCGTAGGGTCGCCGCCGCCCGGAAGGGTGGCCGCACGCACGGGCGGGGAGTCTAGGGGGTTCATGATGGACAAAGGCAACAGTCCGGTTCTGTGGTTGTCGGTTACGCTCAGGCCGGCTCTGGAATCGGGCTTGGTGCGACCGTTGTTCCGGTCACGCCCGCGCCGTTCAGCATCGCAACATACCATTCATTGCATGTCTTGTAGGCGTATCGTGGCCGAAGCGGCTGGCGTGGAGCTCTCGTGTTGCGGGCGGTAGTGTGCGATGTGCCTTGCTGTTGCGGCGATTCGCTATGGCGACTGCCTAGATGAGTTGGGTAACAAGCAGGGCCATGATCCGACGAGCATCCCGAACTTTGCGCCCGAAACGAAGCTCTGGCAAATCGCGTCAGCCCGGGCTTTATCGCAGTTGGCGTCGGTGTTCAATAGTGCCTCCAAAAAAGTCGAGTTAGCAGAGACTCTGCAATTAGAAAGCCGAAGAGCGTGAGAATGATACACCATGCATTTCATGGCAGTGATTGGCCGAACGGCCGATTGACGCGGGTGAAGCGGTGTGGCAGCGGCGGCGCGACACCTTCCGTCGCCAACCACTGCGATCAAAGCGTCATAGAGTCTTGACGGCTCCTTACTGGCCGCGGCATCGGCTGACACCATGTTCGCTCAATACCGTGCCTCGGTTTTCGCGCTCGACCTAGGTGCGAAGAGTGTCTGCCAGTCCGGGGATGCCACTGCCGAGCGCAATCTGCTCCAATTGGCATAAGTCCTGAACATGATCACGACAAAGGGGGCATCGCCTCGGATTATTTGCAGAAAGAAAGTTGCACTGCCTCGCGGTATGCACCTACCTGCTGGTGCTCATCGCCATCAAGCATCACCGCTTGCCCGTGTCGCCGCAGATTTTCTTGCATCTTGTCGAGACCAATATCTTCGAGAAAATTAGGCTGGATCACTCGTTGCCAATGCCGTACTGCGGGATTCCGATCCGTCAGACGGCAACCAGCGGATTCTCTTCTGAAATCTACCGGACAGTAGTGACCTGCGCTATTCACGGGTAGGTGGTGATGCTTATGCCGGAAATCGAGAATGTTGCATCTTGTTAAGCAATTGTTTCTCTCTGAGCAATGCCAGCGTGGCCAAGTATGCCGCTCCAGAGGCGAGAAGGTAGTGCCACCAAGGCCAAACTAGACTCGCGGTTGAGCTAGCTGAGCTATCGCCATCCCCGAGAAGAACAAAGAAGGACATGTTGTAGCTGAAGTGAACAAGTATCGGCAGGTCGACCCGATCGCCCCGATAAGAGAAAAGCGTGCCGAGCAATAGACCAACTGCAGTTGTCAGCAGAACGGCGACCCAACCATTGGGCGAATGAGTTAGACCGAACGATAGGCTGGACACCGCGACGCATACAACCGTTGAGAATCCGCGAGATCGAAGAAGCATGAAGCCGACCTTCCGGAAAAGCAACTCCTCCGCAGACGCAGCAAGCAACAGAATGCCCATACGCTCAACCGGCGATGCTTCGTAGAGGAGAAACGGCAGAACTCCCCCGCCCGCCTCGTTTGCAAGCGGGCGGGTGGAGGAGAACAGAGATTCGCAGGCGACATCAAGCAGACTGACGTTGATGCTGGCCGAGTAACCGAGAGCTGCCCCGACTAGAGCAACAAAGGAAATGTAGATGGCGCCTTTCGACACGATTCTCTTACCTGCTTAGGATCATGGGATGCCCATCTGGCTGAGCTGCGGATTCGCAGTCGGGTCGCGGAGGCGCCAGACGCGTTCGATCGGATCCCAAATCAGCGCGAGGAAGGTGAGAACGGTTTGCAAGCGACTTAGCCTTCTATCGTCAAGGGGATTCATCGTAGCGCCAGAGACGCATTCCAGCTCGTTCAAGTCGAGTTCCAGCATAATCAAAGCTCCTGATTGAGTCTTCGGGAAGCCACGCAAGACCTCAGCGTGGTTCTCGATTGTCAAACAATGGCGCAACTAGGACAATGGACATTATGACCCATTGTCAAGCATTTCGAAACGTGCTAACAACGCGCCAATTTGAGACCGGCGGATGACGCCGAGTTTCTTCATTGCCGATGCGACTTGTTTATTCACGGTGCTTTCGCCTCTGCGTAGGATGCGAGCAATCTCCCAGGTCGTCTTCCCCTTTGCGACCCACGCGAGCACTTCCAATTCTGCCGCGCTCAGTTGTTTCAGCGCGTCGCTTGGTCCGGGTGGAGCGGGCTCATCGGTGCACCTGCGGCGGCGAAAGAGTACGCCCGCAGTCTTGCAGTACAGCTTCGGAAGAATGGGACCAAGGGCGGCAAGCAACCTGGCGGCTTCGTTGAAATCGGCGCACGCCGACTGCACTACAAAGAGAATGACTCCACGCCGCCCGGCGGGCTCGGTCGCGCCATGGAGCAGCAGGGTGTGGCTGGTGGCGGGTGGTCGCGCGGTGCCTTGCGGTCGTTCCGACACGCGTGCGAAGGAATGGTGTTCGTCGGCGATGGGGGTGAGTCGCGTTGCGGCGGCTTGGCTGCGGCCGGCCAATTGAAGCGGCCGGATTGCCGCTTGGGGTGGCGCGACGGAGAACCGATGAAGCCGCGCTGCTGCCTCGCCGTGGGTTAGCCACACCAGCTCGCCCTTCGCGCCCGTTGCCCGCTTGAGTGTTGCGGCAACGGGTCGGCGGCACCGCAGCCACTGGCGCGTGAGCTGCGTCATCACAGGCCCTTCGCCATTGTGCCCGGCGACACCATTGCACAGCAGGTCGCGCACTTCCTCCGGCAAGGTTTGGTTGATCATTGCCGCTTGCCGCCAATGGTCGCCGCCTTCGATTTCGCCGAGGCTGACGAGTACGCCTTGGGCACGCAGCTGGGGCATGAGAAAACGCGTCAGCCAAACCCGGAGATCATTCTTTGTCTCCACCCATTCGAGAGCGGACAGAAGACTCAAACAGAGTGTGCCAGTCCCGGTTCTCGGTGCCTGGAGAGGGAATGTCCCATCGTGTGAATACTCAGCGCCGTCCTCGCGAGCGGCGTAGGCGTTGCAACTGGAGCGCTCAAATTGCATCTCTTCTCCCTGATCGTTTGCGCCGTTCTACGCGGCTGGCTGTCGGTCTTCCATTTCCCTGAGTGTGTCAGTGCCGGTTTCGCGGGAGGGCGACGCCGGCTGCGCCGGCACCAACAAATCCCGCACCACCTTCCCGCCATGCAACACCACCACGCGGCTCGCCGTGGCGATGGTTTCCGGCCGATGCGCGACGATCACACGAGTGACTTGCAGCGCCTTGATGGCGGCGTTGACTTCGTGTTCCCGGTCGATATCCAAGTGGCTCGTCGCCTCGTCGAGAAACAGCACCTTCGGGCGTTTGTAGAGCGCCCGTGCGAGCAGCACGCGCTGCTTCTGTCCACCCGAGAGCACTGTGCCCATGTCGCCCACCAAGGTGTTGTAGCGCATCGGCATGGCTTCGATTTCGGGGTGTACGGCGGCCATCTTCGCGCAGGCTTCGATCCAGGCCGGGTCGGCGTTGGGGTCGAAGAAGCTGATGTTGTCGGCGATGGAGCCGGCGAAGAGCACGTCGTCTTGCATCACCGTGCCGGCAATGCGCCGCAGCGCACCACTGCCCAGACGTCGAATGCTTTGGCCCCCGATCAGCACCTCGCCCGCGGTGGGCGGCAAGATGCCCAGCATCACATTGATGAGGGTGGTCTTGCCGCAACCCGAGGGGCCGACGATGGCCACCGACTCGCCTTCGGCGATGGTCAAGTCGAGGCCGCAGAGCACCTCCGGTTCGTGTTCGGCATACCGAAAACGCACCCCCCGCAACTCGATGGTGGCACTCAAGGCGGCGGTGTCGATCTCCAGGGCTTCTTCGGGCTGGGCTTCGGGCGCGGCCTGAACGATGTCCGCCAGGCGCTCGCCTTGCAGTTGCAGCATCTTGAGCTCGAAGAACTTGTCGATGAGGCCCGACACGCGCGTGCCGAACTGGTTCTTGTAGGCGAGGAAGGCCATCAAGGCGCCTACGGTGAATTGCCCGTCAATCACAAAACGCGCGCCCAGCCAGATGATGGCAATGTTCTCCAGGCCGAAGAGCACGCCGTTGGCCACCTTGAAGGCGAGGAGCATCTTCTGGGTTCGGAGGTCGGCGTTGATCTGGTCGATGAGAAGTGTCAACCAACTGGCCCGGCGTTCTTCCTGGCGCTGGAAAAGTTTGATCGCCTTGACGCCGCGCACCGTTTCCAGAAAGTGGCTTTGCTGCTTGGCGGCGTGAACGATCTGTTCTTCGGTGGCATGGCGCAGCGGCATGAACCAGGCCCAGCGGGCGGCGCCATAAAGCAGCATGGCCGCCACCGCCACCCAGGCCAGCGTGGCGCTGTAGAGGAACATCATGGCCAGGGTGATGATCGTCATCAGGCCATCGAGCAGGGCTTCGACGAAGGATGTGGTCAGTGCGCGCTGAATGTGTTCCACCGCGCCGAAGCGCGAAACCACGTCGCCCAGATGCCGTTTCTCGAAATACTGCACCGGGAGCTTCAAGAGATGGCTAAAGAGGTTGGCACGCCATTGCACGCTGAGCGAGGTGGAAAGGTACAAAATGGCCCAGCCGCGCGCGGCGGCAATGATCTCCTGCATCAACAAGAGAAGGCCAAAGCCGATCGCCAGCGTGGCGAGCAAGTCGCGGTCGGCGGCGAGCAGGGCGTGGTCGATCACCCATTGCAGAAAAAATGGGCTCACCAGCGCAAAGACCTCCAAGGCCAAGGCCAGGAGCAAAACCTGAAGCAGCGAGCGCTTGAGCCCGGCGACCCGCCCGACCAACTCGCGCAAGCGCACGCGAGGCGGCGGCTTTTGCGCTTGAAAACCGGCGTCGGGCCACAACTCCAGCGCCACGCCGGTAAAGGCGCGGCTCACCTCGGCCAGCGGCAGATGGCGCTCGCCGCAGGCGGGGTCGTGTATGGTGATGCGGTCCGGCGCCACGGCCTTCAGCACCACGAAGTGGTTGAAGTTCCAATGCAACACACAGGGCAAACGTAGCTCGGCGAGGTGCGCGAGGTCGAGCTTCAAGGCGCGGGTGGCCAGTTGCAGCTTGTGCGCCATCTTGACCAAATGCGCGAGGGTGCTGCCTTTGAGCGACACCGGAAATTGCTGGCGCAGGTTCGCCAGGTCGGTGCGATGGCCATGGTAACCCGCCACCATGCCCAAACAGGCCAAGCCGCACTCGGTGGCCTCGGTTTGCAGAATCAACGGCAGGCGGGCGCCAAAGCCAAAGTGCAGACGGTCGAGCATGGCTAGACCTTCCCGCTCAAAGTGTAGAGCGGCTCCAGCACCCACTCGTACAGGCGGCGCGTTTCCTGCACGATATCGGCTTCGAGCAGCATGCCCGCCTGGAGCCGCTGCGCCTGGCCATAGGCTTCGATGTCCTGGGCGGACAAGCGCACGACGATGCGATAGAGCGGTTCATTCGCGTGGGGCGTTTGAGTGCCGCCGCCGGAGAGCGCCGCAACTTCCTGGCCGCTGAGCGCCACTTTCGAAACCGACACCACCTCGCCCGCTTGGTGCCCAAACTTCTGGTAGGGAAAGGCGGGATAGCGCAACCGCACCGCATGCCCGGCTTGTACGAAGCCCACGGCGCGGCTGGGCGCATAAAGATGCGCCTGCAAGTTGGCCCCTTGCGGAATGACGGCCAGCAAGGGGCGGGAAGGGTCCACGGCTTGCCCCGGTTCGGCGACGACAGCCGTGGCCACACCCGCCTCGGGCGCATGCACGGCCAATTCACGCCGGCTTTCGCTTTCCACGAACTCTTGCCCGGCGTTGGAGATGCCGCGCTCCAAGGGGGCGAGTTGGTTCTGCTGGCGGGCCGGAAGGCTGGCCCGCTCCGTGCGCAGGGCCTGGACTTGCCGATCCAGCGCCAAGAGCTCCCGGTCCAGTGCTTGTCGGCGGCTTTGTTGTTCGAGCCAGGCATCCTCCCGTTCTTGAACTTGCAGGGCGGTGACGTAGCCCTGCTGCCGCAAGCCGCGGAAGCGCTCCATGGTGTCGCGGGCAATGATGAGCCGCGAATCTTGCGCCTGAATCTGCGCGAGGATCTTCTCCCGCTCGAATTGCAGACCGGCCTTGCGGTCCTCCAAGGCGGCGCGCTCTTCGCGCTGCATGAGGCGGGTTTTCGCCAGCTCGTTTTGGAGAGACGCCTTGCGGCTCAGCACTTCGCGGCTGATGTTGGCCTGCACCGGGCTCGAAGTAGCGTCCTGGCGCTCGCTGGTCAACACGTAAAGCAGATCGCCGCGCTGCACGGCTTGACCTTCGCTCACCGCTTTACGCGAGACGATACCGCCCGCCGGGGCATAAACCTTGACCAGACCGGTGTCGGGAACCAATTGTCCGCTCACCGTGGTGTGCCGAGTGTATTGCCCCCAAACGAGAAAGGCGAGAATGGCGCCCGCGCAGGAAACGGCGATGAGCACGAAAACCCGCAGCGTCACCGGCCGGATGAGCACCACCTCGCCCAGCCAGCGCGCGCGTTGGTGTTGCAGCGCCTCATGGCGAAACAAAGGAACGGTCACTGGTATACCTTCCCACCGCCCCCCTTCCCGGGGAAGGGGCTGAACACGGTTCGCGGGCTGCGCCTGCTCCGGTGTCTGGCTTGCGCGCCCTTGGGGCGGCCCGGTGGGCGCGCGCATGCCGCGGAAAGGGGGCGCAGCGCCCGCGTGGCGTCGCGAATGCCTAGCAATGAAGACTCCCTGCGAGGGATGTTACGGTTGCGCATCAAGGCACCAGGGGTGTACGGAGATCGTTCCATCGGCGGTGTTGGAACGAAGTAGGTCGCCATGCCCTTTGCTCGCGGCGCCCCTGGACGGGGCAGGGTACTGCTAGCTTAGGCTGGCGAAATGATGCAACAAGCGCGGCAAGGTCGCTATCGGCCGGTCGGCCGATTGACACAAGGTGGGGGGCGTGGTAACTGCGCTTTCGGCAGTGCGTCTTGTAGCGCCACTGAGCTGGCCATCATCTTGGCCAGACTGGCGTCTCGCCAGTCCGTTGGGCGGATGGGGATGAATGAGGTCGCCTTTTTCCCGCCCCTGGCGTCTCGGCGAGCGCGTTCAAGAAAC
>CAZGSN010000298.1:0-4801 GCA_964528465.1 uncultured Binatia bacterium (SeqCode) | reverse complement strand
CAAGCGAAGGCGGTGGAGATCCTCGGCATGTCGATGACCACCGACTTCCAGAGCACCTTCGATGAGAAGAGCTGCATGAAGATGGTCGGCTACGACTTGTCGAAAGCCGCGGCACGCAAGGTCTACGAACAAAGCGGCATGGGTCCGGAAAACGTCGACGTGGTGGAGCTGCACGACTGCTTCTCATGCAATGAAATGATCACCTACGAAGCTCTCGGTCTGTGCCCGGAAGGGAAGGGCGGCGAGTTCGTCGATTCCGGCGCCAATACCTACGGCGGCAAGGTAGTGGTCAATCCCTCTGGTGGCCTGATCTCGAAAGGCCACCCGCTTGGCGCCACCGGGTTGGCGCAGTGCGCCGAACTCAACTGGCAGTTGCGCGGGCAAGCAGACAAGCGCCAGGTGTCGGGCGCCAAGATTGCCCTACAGCACAACCTTGGACTCGGCGGTGCCGCCGTCGTGACCATGTATCGCAAGGCCAGTCTCTAGTCGGCTGTGCTTTGGTCGCGCGGACGGCGACTGGGCACTTGTGTTTGCAGCTCGGTAGCACAGGGCTCGCCGCGCCGGTCCAGGACCAGGTGTCGTGCGGTGAGTCGCGATGACAGGGAGTCGCTGGCAATGGGGAGCTGCGTGGCTGCTTGTTGTCGGCTGCGCGGCGCTGCTGTTGGGGCAGCGTTGGTCAGGCTCTGTGGTTACCTGGCAGAGCCTCCTTGCTCCGCTTAGCGTCGGTGCGCCGCTTCCTTCTGGGTTTGTCGTCAAGGAGATTCGTCGTGGCCCGCGTCATGACGTCGTGGTTGCGATCGAGCGACCGGCCGACGGCGCTACCGTAGAGGTTCACATTGCAGCCCGAGGCCGGTGGCCCAACGTAATCGATACGACCAGCTTTGGCGTCGGCTACGAGAGCAATCATTCGAGTGCTGGCGAGCGCGCCGAGATTACAGCGGCTGTTGCCGAGGCGTTGCGCAAGAACGATTTCGGCCTTCCGGCTCCCGACGCGATTCCTCTCGTGGAAGGAGAGGACCCGGATCTGCCGCCTTGGTGGCTGGAGTCGTTACGCGGCTGGAGGGGTGTGTTGTTGGGCATCAGCCTTGTGGTTGTCTCTCAAACTCCTTTCCTGCCGGCGGGCTGGCTCTACGTGGCTGGTGGGCTTGGTGTCGTGGATGTAGCGGCGGCGCTGCACATGCCGGTCGGGGATCCGCAGCAGTACGGCGACTGGATCTTGCCGAGCGCGGCATTGCTGTTGGTTGGCTTGCTATGGCGCTGGCGTGGTCGAGCACCCTGCGGTTGGCTCCTACCACTTACTCTATTCGCGTTGGGGTTGCGCCTCGGCTTGGGGGCATGGGGTCCTTTGCACGTGAACGGAATGGCGCCGTTCTGGATTGCCGGCGCGGCGCACGATCCAGCAGCGATCGCCGCGTATGGCCCAGGGTATCGAGAGTTGTTCGGGAGAGTAGCAGCGCTCGCCGGAGTCCAAGCCGATTTCGCCATCTTTGCTGCCAATGCATGTTTGTCGGCACTGTCGGTTACCTGTGTGTTTCTGCAGGCGCGGCTCTTGGGTGTAGGGGTGACCCCAGCGCTCGTGGCCGGGCTCTTGTTAGCCGTAGACCCGGTGTCGATCCGCATGGCAGCGACCGAGGTCTACTTCCCCTCCATTATTCTTCTGTGCTCTCTCGCAGGCGTCGTGCTGCTGATTGCCACACAACAACGTGTTGCAAGTCTGGGCGTCATCGCCGCAAGCCTGTTGCTGTCCCAGGCGGCGCGCATTCATCCGTGTGCCTGGGGAGTCGTCGCGATTGTCCCGGTGGTCCTCCTCGCGCATCCAGGCAAGAGAATCGTAGATCGCTGGCGGTTGCTTTCTACTACGCTACTCGCGGTGATGGGGACGCTGATGGCGAGCAGCGGCAGCGTCCTCCTCGATGTCCTCGGCAACATCCGCGGCGGCATGCTCATGCTATCACCAGTGCGCCCCTCGCTGCTTCCCGTGGCTGCGACGGTAGTAGCCGCCGTGGTGTACGCGCGTGTTGCTTCGCATCCGCGGCTCGCCTGGATGGCGGCAGCAGCTCTCACGGCGTTGTTCCTCAGCCGGCAGGGCTACGGTCAAAGCCTCCTCTGGCAGCAGTGTTACGACCGGCTCTATTTCACTTGGTCTGTTCTAGCAGCCGCAGCGCTGCTTCCGGAGGCGATAGGCCGGCAGCGCCGCTTTTGGCTTCCGGGCCTCTCGGTGATGGCTCTACTGTGGTGGTTCTACGCCTGGCCCATTGTGCGCGATCGCACCACGGATCACGAGGAGTACCATTGGGTACGCGAGCAAATGATGTCGTTACCGGCGTCGTGTCGCGTCATCTATCTGTCGTCGGTCGAGAAGCGCGGCATCGTCTTACCTGGATACGTGCGGCCTGCCGGTGCAGCGACAGTCGCCATGCATCCGCATGAACCGCGCACAGTTGCCGACGCCCTGGGACCAACACCATGCCTCTACTACGTGCACACTTCGATCTGCGCGAGTCGCGAAGGCCGACCGCAGTGTGATGCCATCGAGGCGCGACTCGGCTTGGAAGTGCGCTCGCGAGTGTTGCTGGCGGCCCACCCGAGCAGCCCCTTCCTGGAGTACGACAGGGATCCGGTAGAGATGTTCCTGGCCACGGTGCATCAGGTCGACGGTATGCCCGTAGCGCAATTGCCGTAGCTGCTTCCGTCGAAGCTCGCCGGCATGACGCTTGGTAAGGCGATGGCGTGTGCGTCGGTGAAGCGGCTGACGATTTCGATGCGCCCGAGGTGCGGATAGGGTTGTTGCGCGCGCTTCTGGATTTCGAACACCGGGGGAAGGCCCTGACGATGCAGAAGGAACCGCGCCAGAGCAGGGCGCTCGACGCTGCCCATTGCAGGGATGTGGCGAATGCCGCAGTGGTCGGAGGTTGCCAAGGCGTAAACACGGTCGGCAAGATCCTCTACCCACACGGCGGAGCGCGCTTCATCGGCAATGACGGTGACCGGAAGCTGCTTGTGGGCACGGTAGCGCAGCCAATCGTGAAAGCCGGTGCGGCCATTAAGGGAAGTACCGATCGGTAATCCAAAGCGTACGACTAGTGAGCCCGGACGCTTAAGCACCAAATCCTCGGCGGCGACGCGAGTGCGACCATAGGCACTGATAGGGCAGGGGGCGGAGGCTTCGTTGTACGCGCCGTCGTTGCCGAAGACATGATCCGAGGAAAGATAAACGAGCCGGCAAGCGGCCGGCAGATGTGAAAGCACCAGCGCCAGACAGTCAACGTTGAGACGATAGGCCCAGTCGGGATGGCGCTCGCACTTGGCCACATCACAGACAGCATGGGCATAGAGCACCAGTGCTGGTGGCTCTGCTTCTAGAATGGATACCCACTCTTCAGGTCGATCCAGACGCGCCCGATGCCAATCCTCTCCGTCGGCGGCGCGGTTGTGTGGATTGGCCAGGGGCGCCAGCACTCCTGGGAAGCGCCGCGCCAGCGTGAAGCCGAGAAGGGACGTGGCACCGAGCAACAGTGCCTTGGTTGGAACAGTGGACATTTACTCGAATCCAAAACGATTACGGCGCCGGTGCGCACTCGGCGTGGGCTTGCCGCACGGCACTTACGATATCTTCGATTGCGACCACGCCATCTCCCGATGCATCCAGTGCGGCACACACTGTGGGAACCCCGTGCTGCAAGGCGATGTCGATCATCGCCAAGATCTCGGCGCTGCTGGTCTCTGAGTTCGCATCGCAATCCCCGGCGCACAGGAACGGGGTTGCGGTGACGGTTGCAGAAGGTGTTGGCGTTGGCGAGTCGGTAGCCGTCGGCGTCAGTGACGGCAGCTCGGTCGCTGTAGGTGTGCTCGTCGTCGTTGGGCTCTCGGTTGGCGGGGAGCTGGGAGTCGGTGTGGCGGTCTTGCGGCCTAGCGTATTGGTCTGAGTCGCGGTGAGGCTAGGGGGCGCAGACGCCGGGGGCGTGTTGGTTGGTGAGGGCAAGGTCGGAGTCACAGTGGGGGAAAACGTCGGGGTAATAGATGGGCTTGGCGTGTGGGAAGCGCTGCGTGTGGCAGTTGCGCTTGCGGGTGGTGTCACGGTGATCGTCACAGTCGGCGAAGGCGATGCGGTTCGAGTCAGCGTAACAGTGCGAGTCGGCGCCGGTGCAGTGAATGTCGCTGTCAGGCTCGGAGCTGTGGTTCCCGTTGGCGTGGAGCTAGCCGACGCTGTGGCCGTGGCGACAGCCGTGCGCGTCGCTGTCTGACTTGGCGAACGCGTGGCAGAGCGTGTCGTGGTGGAGGCCACGGTCCCTGTTCGCGACGGCGACACCGTCGGAGAAACCGTCGGTGTCCTCGTCGCTGACACCGTTGGTGAGGCGCTGAAGGAAGGAGTGCGGGTTGGGCTGCGGGTGGCGGTGGAGCTGCTCGTGTGCGTCGGGGTTTGCGTGGGCGTGGCCGACGGCAAGCGGGTGGGGCTGTTGGTCGGAGTAGGGAGCAGGCTTGGCGTTAGCGTCGGCGTACGGGTGTTGCTTGCGGTGGCCGTAGCTGTGGCCGTCAGGATCAGGGTAGGCGTCGGGGTATTGGTAGGCGTGAGCGTACCGGTACGGGTCGGGCTGTAGGTTGCGGTCGAACTCGCGGTACGACTTGGCGTCGACGAGCTAGTCGCTGTCGCCGTCGCACTTGGCGTTGCCGTCGAGGTCGCGGTCAGGCTGGGTGTGCGACTCGCCGTAACGGTTGGCGAATTGGTAGCGCTGGGGCTCCGGGTTGCGGTGCTGGTAGGCGAGACGGTGACGGTCTGGGTGGCGGTTGCAGTACTCGTAAC
>CAZGSN010000297.1:0-4081 GCA_964528465.1 uncultured Binatia bacterium (SeqCode) | reverse complement strand
CTGGGCACAGATCACGCTGCATGTAGGACCAGGTACCTTCCGGCCAATCCGCACGCTCGACCCGAGCCAGCATGTGATGGACCCCGAGTGGTACGAAATTCCAGCGGCGACCGTTGCAGCCATCCACAAGACACGGGCTGCGGGTGGGCGCGTGATTGCCGTCGGCACCACGACAACGCGGGCCTTGGAGTCGAGTGTGGACGCGTCGGGCGCGATCCAGAGCGGGGCGGGCTGGGCTACCTGTTACATTCGGCCCGGCCATCGCTTCCGCGCCATTGACGGGCTGTTCACCAACTTCCATTTGCCAGGGTCGACGCTGTTGCTGCTGGTGAGTGCTCTCGCCGGGCGCGATCGCATTCTCGACGCCTACGCCGAAGCCGTGCGCCAACGCTACCGCTTCTACAGCTACGGCGATGCCATGTTGCTCCTATGATTCCGGTCACCTCCACTTCTCCGTACCGGTTGCTGGCGCGAGACGGGAACGCACGCCATGGCCAGGTGCAAACCAACCACGGTACTTTCAAGACTCCGATGTTCATGCCCGTGGCGACGCAGGCAACGGTCAAGGGCATCACCCCGGCGCAGTTGCGCCAGGCGGGGGCACAGATCGTTCTCTCCAACACCTACCACTTGGCCGTGCGCCCTGGGGCCAGTCTCATCCAGGAGCTTGGCGGGTTACACCGCTTTATGGCTTGGGACGGTCCGATTCTCACCGACAGTGGTGGCTACCAGGTGTTTAGCCTGTCGGCGCTACGCAAGATTTCCGATGAGGGGGTGCGCTTTCAATCGCATGTCGATGGCGCCCACATGTTCTTCTCGCCGGAGGATGTGATTCGCTTGCAGGTCGAGCTTGGGGTCGACATTGCTATGGTCTTGGACGAATGCGCTCCTGCAGGGGCATCGCGGGCCGAGGCCGACGCGGCGGCGCGCCGCACGTTGCATTGGGCGGAGCGTTCACGGCGTAGCTTGATGGCGCCCGGGCAGCTCATGTTTGGCATCGTGCAGGGGGCGACCTTTGCCGACCTACGGCGCCAGCAGGCGCAAGAACTTGTCGCCCTCGGCTTTCCAGGTTATGCGGTGGGCGGTTTAAGCGTGGGAGAGGAGCGGAGTGTAACGTTGGCAACGGCGGAGGAGACGGTGTCCTCCCTTCCTGAAGATCGACCCCGGTATCTCATGGGCGTCGGGCTTCCTGAAGATCTCATTCGATTCGTGGGCATGGGCTACGACATGTTTGACTGCGTGTTGCCGACGCGCAATGGGCGCAATGGAATGCTGTTTACATCACAGGGGAGAAAGAACATCCGCCTCGCCCGTTACGCGCGCGATGGCCAGCCGCCGGATGCACGATGTGCTTGTTATACCTGCGCCAACTTTTCGATGGCTTACTTGCGGCATCTGTCGACGACCAACGAGATGCTCGGGGCGCAGTTGGCTAGCTTGCACAACCTTTCTTTCTATCTTCAGCTCATGAACGACATGCAGCAGCAAATTGCGAATGGGACTTTTGCCGCGTGGGCGACCCAACGCATTCACCAAATCACCAATGAGGGAGAAGCATGCTAACCGGAACCGCCTGGGCACAGGGCGTTGGAGGGGCAGCTCCGTCGCCGCTCCTGCAAATGGCCCCGTTACTCCTGATTTTTGTGGTCTTCTACTTCTTGCTCATCCGCCCGCAGCAGCAGAAGGCCAAAGAACACACCCAAATGATCAGCCAGCTCAAGCTCAACGACGAGGTCGTCACCGCGGGCGGCTTGTACGGGCGCGTGGTGGCTTTGAGCGATCGCATTGTCACCCTGGAAATTGCCCCCAACGTTCGCGTCCGCATTGATCGACCTGAGATCCGCAACATGGTTGCGGACCCCAAGAAAGGCGCCGGCGAGGCGAAAGAGAAGGAAAAGTCGAAGTGAAGAACAGCATCCTCTATCGAGCTCTGCTCATTGTAGGGCTGGTGATCGTTGCCATCGTGTACCTGATGCCGACTTTCGTCACCGAGCTGCCCGCGTTTTGGAAAGACTATCTGCCGACGCGCCGATTGGCGTTGGGCCTCGATCTGCAGGGCGGTACGCACCTGGTCTTATCGGTGGATCTCGACAAGGCCATCGAGAACACGCTCGACCGTACCGCAGAGGACATCAAGCGCGAAGCCGGCGAAGCCAAACTTGCCGCACCCACCATCGAGCGCAAAGGGGCGACTCTGCTGGCGCGTGTCGCCGGCGATCAGCGGCAGGGTTTCGGCGACATGCTGAAAGAGCAGTTCCCCAACCTCACGATTGCCAACACCAGCAGCGAGGGTGGCGGCGTGCAGTTCGAGCTCAACCTTACCAAGGCGGACGAGCGTTACTTGCGCGACCTGGCACTCGATCAATCCCTCGAAACCATCCGCAACCGTATCGACCAATTCGGTGTTTCCGAGCCGACCATCCAGCGCCAGGGCTCGCAGGATATCTTGGTGCAGTTGCCGGGTGTACAAGATGCGCAGCGCGCCAAGGACCTCATCGGGCGCACCGCCGTGCTCGAGTTCAAGCTGCTCACGGACATCCAGGACGACGAGATTCTTTCCGGCAAGAAGCCCGTGCCGACGGGCCAGCAGATCCTCAACGGCGGAGACAACGACCGCGCCGCGGGCGGCGGGCGAGTCAAATATCTCGTGCAGTCACAGACGCTAATGACCGGCGACTTGCTTTCCGACGCGCGCGTGCGCCCGGCGACGCAGCTAGAGGGTCCAACCGTATCCATGGAGTTCAATGCTCGCGGCGCCAAGCTGTTCGATACGATTACGGCTGCCAATGTCGGCAAGCGTCTGGCCATCGTTCTCGACGACACCGTGTATTCGGCACCCAGCATCCGCGAGCGTATCAGCGGCGGTCACGCGCAGATCGAGGGCAACTTCGAAATCAAGGAAGCGCGCGATCTAGCCATCGTCCTGCGCGCCGGCGCCTTGCCGGCTCCGGTGCTCATCCAAGAGGAACGGACCGTCGGCCCCTCTCTCGGGCAGGATTCGATTCAGCAGGGTGTTCGTTCGTTCATCGTTGGCGGCATTATCGTCGTCGTCTTCATGGTGCTCTACTACAGGACAGCGGGCGTGTTTGCCGACCTCGCCTTGGTATTGAACGTCTTCTTCATGCTGGCGCTGTTGGCCGCTCTTCAGGCCACGCTTACTTTGCCAGGCATTGCCGGCATCGTGCTAACCATAGGCATGGCGCTCGATGCTAACGTCTTGATCAACGAGCGCATGCGTGAAGAGCAGCGGCTCGGCAAGAGCGCCCGTGCCGTAGTGGAAGCGGGCTACGAACGCGCCCTACCCGCCATTCTCGACTCCAACGTGACGACCTTCCTGTCGGGAGTGATTTTGTTCCAGTTCGGGTCGGGACCGATCCGCGGCTTTGCCGTGACCTTATGCATCGGCATCGTCACCACGGTCTTCACCGCCGTGGTGGTTACGCGCGTCATCTACGACTACCTGATTCACAACCGCCGGCTACAGAATGTGAGTGTGTGAGATGGAGATCATCAAGTCTGGAACCCACTACGACTTCATCGGCGTGCGCAACTACGCGTTCGCCGTGTCTGCCGTCGTCATCGGCATTGGCCTCGTATCGCTGATCGTGCGCGGTGGCCCCAACTACGGCGTCGATTTCGCCGGGGGAACGATGATGCACGTGCGCTTCCAGGAGAAGCCCAACGTCAACGACGTGCGTGCTTCGATGGAGACTCTGGGATTCGGGGACGTCACCATCCAGGACTTCGGCAGCGGTGCCTCCGGTGGAACCGATTTCTTGATTCGCCTGCCTGCCGAAACCGCGGGCAACGTCGAGGTACCAAAGAAAGCGACCTCAGCCCTGGAAGAGAAATTCGGAGCTGGTGCCGTAACCATCCAGCGCGTCGAGGCCGTCGGACCGCGTGTCGGAGCCGATCTGCGCACGCGCGCCATCTTGGCGGTGGCGTTCGCCACCGTGATGATGGGTGTGTACTTGTGGGCTCGCTTTGAGTTGCGCTTCGGCATTGGGGCGGCGGTTGCTCTACTGCATGACGTGCTGGTCACGGTCGGGGCTTTGTCGCTGTTCAACTACGAGTTCGACCT
>CAZGSN010000296.1:0-3732 GCA_964528465.1 uncultured Binatia bacterium (SeqCode) | reverse complement strand
ACTCGTACATAGCGCGGCCTCGTGGCCGCAGCCAAAGTGTGGAGAGACGGGTGCGGGCCGCGCAGGCTGGAGGCTGTAGACCGTAGGCTGTAGGCTGTAGGTCGGAGAAGAAGGGAGTTGGACGAACTTCTTTGCCACGATGACGCGTCGCATCGAGAATCTGTGCGCGACGCAACGAAATCAGGAGATAGTAGAACACGATCTGAAGGACCGGGCGCATGATTCTCGCCACAGACGGCTCGACGTCTACCCGGTGAGCCTGGACTTCGCGGGCTGCTCCTACGGGCGAAGCCCTGTGAAGCCGTGTACGTGCACGAGTACGAGTACGGGTACGGGTACGAGTACGGGTACGGGGGAGGGCCATGCACTGGACGCGTACCAAGACGCGCGCCGGTGAAAGGCGGTGGTAACGCCAATGCCGGTGGTTAAGGATCGGTGTCTGCAAGCAACCCCCTCTCTCGCATTTTCGCGGGAGAGGGTTGGGGTGAGGGGACCATTCGACCGATTCGAGTAAGTCGTTGATCAATAGAGAACATTAGGGAACCTCTGCACAAGTCCGTGCGAGTCGCCTCCCTTCGGGGTCGGGGTCGCTATCGGAATCGGTATCGGTCTCATTTCACGCGGTATCTCCCCGCCTTTGTCGCGGCCGATTCCGATCCCGATACCGATTCCGACCCCGATCTGGTTTGCATGGCTACTTGTGCAGAGGTTCCTTAGTGGACCCCTCACCTTCATCCTCTCCCCGCGAAAGTGCGGGGAGAGGAGAATCCTGCTTGATTCTCGATCGAAGAGATCGCGTCGTCTCCTTAACCACCGACATTGGTGCTAGCGCTGACTTTGCTTTCGTCGCACGGCGCCTACGGAAACGCGCACGGTTACGCCTGAGCAGGTGCGTCGGATTTCAGCCACGCCGCACCCCACACCGGCGAACCGGCGCACCGGATCTGGGCGGAGCCATATCGGTTGACCCTTGGCGCTCGCAATGGCATCGAAGGTTGCCTTTGCACGACATGGATATCCGCAACGTCATTGCCAACGGGCTGGCGCTCTTGAGCGGCCGAGTTTCTGCTTATGCGGGCGGCGCCAGTTCCGCGCTGCATCGCAGTTTACGCCTGGCGTGCGCCCTGTGCTTTCTCGGTCATGGAATACAAGGAGTGCTGACCACGGCCGACTGGCTGCCGTTGTTTCATCTTTTCGCGATTCCTGAGTGGGTTGCTTGGCCCAGCATGCCGGCGTGGGGCGCCATCGACCTGACCGTCGGCCTGATTGCGCTGCTGCATCCCTGCCGAGCCATCCTGGTGTGGATGGCAGGATGGTCCCTGCTGATGGCGCTGCTCCTGCCGGCAGTAGGCCCAAGTGCTTGGGAGATGCTCGACCGTGCGGCCACCTACGGGCCGCCTATTGCCTATCTGCTGCTCAGCGCCTCGCAAGATCTTTCTTGGTTCGACAAGATCCAGGAACGACCCCTTTCGGCGAAGGATCTCTCGCGCCTGCGCTGGACGCTGCAAGGTGCCCTCGCCCTGGTTTTCGTAGGTCATGGAGGTCTCGCAATATTTGCCGCCGAGCCCAATCCCTTTCTCCACTTGAGTACTCTAGGCCTACCCGGAGATGCCGCATTCGTGCGTTGGCTGGGGAGCATCGAGATCTTGCTTGGTCTCGCGGTACCGTTCGTAATTGCCTCGCCATTTCTGCTCGGCCTGTTCTACTGGAAGTTACTCACAGAGGCGCTTGTGCTCGTCGACGGCAGCGTCTCTGCCGTTTGCGCACTGTTGCAGCGCAGCGGCAGTTTCGTGATGACTCTGGCTCTGCTGTGCACGGCGTATCTCCTGGCGCACCCAGCCGCCGAACATCAAGAGCCCCCCCTGCCCCACCGCGGCATCGAGCACGCTTTACGCACCGCCTTCGCATCGTTTGTATTTGCAGCGGCCCTGTCCACCGCCTACGCATGGATGCGCATCGACGTACGCACAAGAGAGCAGTCCTTCGACGACTACGCGCAGCTCGTCGCCTCGGGGCAGCAATATGCGGGCTGGGTGCCTGCCGACCTGCCCACCTCGGCACGCCTCATCCATGAGGTGCATGACCTCAACACACGCACGGCCCTGGCTAGCTTTCATGTATCCGACCCGGCCGAGTTTCTCGGCTACATCAACCACCTACACGAGACTGCCACCCGCGAGGCCTGCGATCCACCCGAGGCACTTCTACAACCGCCGCCTGGCTGGAGTGAGCCGCTGCAACACCAGCGTGGCGATCTCCAATTCCTGGGCAACGACATGCGTGGTTTCGCTTACGAGGGTGATACCGGGCAAGTGTTTGCGTGGACATGTACGCGCACATCGGCGGCAACTCCGCCGGTCGATCTGGGAAAGTAGAGCTCCCAAAGGAGCCTCTGCACAAGTAGCCCTGTAATCAGATCGGGGTCGGAATCGGAATCGGGGTCGGAATCGGCCGCAACAAAGGGGGAGAAAGCCCGCGTCAAATGAGATCGATACCGATTCCGATAGCGACCCCGCCCCCGCAAGGAGGCGA
The DNA here is from genome assembly GCA_964528465.1 of uncultured Binatia bacterium (SeqCode). Lineage (GTDB taxonomy): Bacteria > Desulfobacterota > Binatia > HRBIN30 > HRBIN30 > CAZGSN01. Next base: position 1,200 of record CAZGSN010000296.1, on the reverse strand, counting down.
CTTGCACCGACCTTTGCAGAGGTTCCCTAGGAGCGTTGACCTGGCTTGCACACCAGACTAGGCAGCGAGCCAATGGGCACCGCGGCTACGAACCTACCATCGACTTCTCGCGGCTGATGCAGCGATCGTCGGCAGTCAAGGAAGCCGCCATCGGGATCTTCGATTCCGGGATTGGCGGGCTCACCGTCGTGCATGCACTGGTCACGGCGTTGCCGCACGAGAACCTCATTTATTTGGGCGACACGGGCAGAACCCCTTACGGCACCAAGTCTCCCGAGACAGTGCGGCGCTACTCCTTGGAGAATGCGGCCTTCCTCGTCGACAAGGGCATCAAGCTGTTGGTCGTCGCCTGCAATACCGTCTCGGCGGTTGCGCTGGACGCCGTGCGCGCCGCCGTCCCCGTTCCCGTCCTCGGCGTGATCGAACCGAACGCCGAAGCTGCCGTCAAGCAAACACGCAACAAGAAAGTCGGCATCATCGGCACGGAAGCCACCATCGCCAGCGGCGCCTACACGCAAGCACTGAAGCGCCTACAACCGGATCTGGAGATCTATACCCGTGCCTGCCCGATGTTCGTACCCCTGGCCGAAGAGGGCTGGACCGACAACGACATCGCGCGCGCTACGGCCAGCCTTTATCTCACCAGCCTCAAGCACAGTGGCATCGACACCTTGGTACTCGGCTGTACGCACTACCCCCTACTCACCAAAGTGATCGCAGAGACGATGGGAAGGAACGTGACGCTTGTCGACTCGGCACAAACCACCGCCGTTGCCGCGCGCCAGATTCTCGCGCAGCAGCGCTTGTCGCGGCGAAGCGGGACTGGCGCCGTGAGCTTCTTCGTTACCGATGCCCCGGACAGATTTCAAAAAGTCGGAGCACGCTTCATGGGGCAGCGGGTCGAGTCGGCAGTACGCATCGAGAGATGATATCCGCCGCGCGCTTCCACCGAGGTGCTTCGACCACAGCCAGTGACGTCGGCGACAAACCACCCGTTCTTCTTGGAACGGAGAGTCACACCGTAAAGATCAGGAAGCCCATGAAGAAGAATTGCCCGATGGCAGCTCTCTTTCCTGACTTCATGACCTTCGTGCTCTTCATGGTGAATACACTTAAGGGAACCGCTGCATAGGTCCTGCACGGTTCCGGGGCACCTACTTTTAAGCCAGCGTCTTCGTTGGAACGTCACCCCGGCGAAAG
>CAZGSN010000295.1:0-11267 GCA_964528465.1 uncultured Binatia bacterium (SeqCode) | reverse complement strand
GCCCGCCTCAACATGTCGCACGGCGACCATGCCTCGCATCTTGAAGCATTGCGCCGGATTCGTTCCTTGAACCGCAGCCTCAATCATCCGATCGCGACGTTGCTCGACCTCAAGGGCCCGGAGATCCGCACGGGGGAAGTGCGGGACGATCTGAACCTCGTGGTCGGCGAGATCTACACGGTGACGGTGATTCCCGGCACCGATCCGGAAGAGAAGAGTATCCACATCGATTACCAGGACATGCTCTCGCACTTGAAAGAGGGCGATCGCATTACTGTCGACAACGGCATCATCAATCTCGAGGTGCTGGAGATTCGCACGCATGACTTGCGCTGCCGAGTTCTCGATGGTGGCACTCTGGGCTCGCGCAAGCACATCAACCTGCCGGGTGTGCGTATCAACCTGCCTTCGATCACCGAGAAGGACAAAGCCGACATTCGCTTTGGCCTCGACAACGATGTCGATTTCATTGCTCTCTCTTTCGTGCGCAACGCAGCCGCTGTCGCGGAAGCGCGCCAAATCATGGGCGACGAGCGCAGTGGCGCCAAGATCATTGCCAAGATCGAGAACCAAGAAGGGATCGACAACTTCGACAGCATCCTGGCGGCAGCCGACGGCATCATGATTGCCCGTGGGGATCTGGGTGTAGAGGTCGAGTTCTCGGAGCTGCCGATCATGCAGCGCGAAATTACGCGCAAGTGCGTGATTGCCGGCAAGCCGGTGATCGTTGCTACGCACTTGCTGGAGTCGATGATCGACAATCCCATGCCGACGCGGGCCGAGGTCAGCGATGTTGCCAATGCCGTGTATGAGGAAGTCGATGCGGTGATGCTGAGCGGAGAGACGGCGACCGGGAAGCATCCGTCACGCTGCGTCGAGGTTCTCGACAAGATCGTGCGCCGCATGGAGAAGGTCGACTCGATTGGGTTCTATCTGCAACGCCAGCCCAGCACCCCGCGCGAAGAGTTGGTGCGCGCCGCCTGCCGTCTAGCGGATTCGATTCAGGCTCCCGCCATCCTGGTGTTCACGCGGCGTGGGGTGTTGGGTCAGTTGGTGGCAAGCTATCGCCCGCAACAGGCGATCATCTATGCCTTCACCAACATGAGCGCGACGCGCCGCAAACTGTGGCTCAACCGCTCCATCGTTCCCTTTCGCATGAGCTTCTCGAGTGATCCCGAGAAGACGGTCATTGCCGCCCTCAACAAACTGCGGGAGCGATCCCGCCTCATTCCCGGAGACCAGATCGTTGTCGTCTCCGATGTCGTGGCCGGCGACGAGCGTCTGGCAAGTATCCAGGTGCGGGTCATCGAGTAGCTTGGCCTGACGGATTCCGGGGGCAGAGGGGTAGAGGGGACATTCCTCGTTCCCTGGCTCTGGGCTCTGCCTGGGAACGCAGGGTCTAGGGGCAAAGGGGTCAGGAACACAGGTAAGACGGACGTTGCACCTTTCTATTCTGTTCGAAAGGACACACTGCTCTCTCTAAGGCGAAACGGTGCTTCCGCTCCTTGCCCCCTAAACCAAGAGGCCAGGCTCGAGGGAAGCGCTTCAGCGCTGCGGATTCGTGTCTTCGAAGTGGTCGAGGTTGCTCTTGATCGGGGGCGCGTCGAAGTACGAGACCCAGCACTGCGAGCCGGTGCCCAGGGTTTGCACAAGTTGCACGGTTAGCTTGTCCGCGGGGCTGAGGGGCATCGGCACGTTGAGGTTATCGCGCCCGGCTTTGACTTCGATTCGCGCCGCGCCAGCACCGGCACGCAGAATAACGGAGCGGATACCGCTCGGGTTGGTGTCGCCATTGCGGTATGCAAATCCCTGCCCGCGGCTGCTCTTCCAGCATGGGTCTCTGCCGCAGGAGCCGCCGGGTAGAAGCAATAGGCCGGTGACAAGTTGCTCGTCAGAGTAGAGACACAGGGCATAGGCTGTCTCGGCGAGCGGATTCCCGAATCTTTCGACGGCGGTAGTGCCACGCTTCCATTTCCACGTGAAGCTACGAGTCAGGGGAGATGTGTTGCCGGTGAGCTTGATCTTCGCCTTGCCGGGCTCCGTGCACCCGCTCAGCGGCCGAGCTGGGCATATGGCCGTAGTGGCGGTGATGGTTGCGGTTGCTGTGCGCGTCGAAGTCATGGTTCGCGTCGGTGTGCTGGTAGGAGTGTGTGTCGGCGTTCGAGTCGGAGATGGAGGTGCTGGCTCGTAGAAGATCGTCATGCGCACGGCGTCGACACGGGCCCGCCCACCGCCACCCAAGGTGTGCCTGGCTGCCAGGGCAGAACCAAAGGCCTCGTCGTTGACGTTGCCGCATGCCGGGTTGAGGCATGGGGAACCGGCAGGCAAGGCGCACCAGCACTCCTCCCAAAGGTCGTTGCTGGCTCCATGCGTAAGGGCGAGATCGGCGATCGGCCAGGGCTGCGGGTTGGAACGATCGCTGCTGCCGATGCTCCCGTCGCGGACGATGCGCTGCGCATGATCTTCGATAACCTCGTTGAGCCCGCCCACCGACACTTCATTGTCGACGACGATGCCGAGAACTATCGCATCGTCCGGCAAGGTGAAGCCGAAGCCAGTGCAAACGAGATAGTGAGTGGCCTCCAGGTCAAGCGACTTGGTGACGTGGGAGTCGTCCGATGCCGCGGCACGGCTGGGATTGGTCCAAGCCGCAGTGCCGATCGCAGGGCTGTCGATACAGGTACCCGGGGAGAATGGACCACTCATCGCCGCGTGACCGGAGTGCGCCGTGATCAGCAACAGCGCCGGCAGAATCCATCCTGTCACAGACGTCCGATTCGCATTCGCCATGATTCGTGCTCCTTCCTGTTCGTACACGCCGGCAGCGGTGTGTGTAGGCGAGAACAGCACTCAGCATGCCAGCCCTGCACCGTCGGCCAAACGAAGCGTCGGCCAGTGCCACCGCCGCCGTGTACTCACAGTGAGCCTGTCAGGGGTCGCTCTAGTGCGCTTCGAGGACCGATCCGCTGCGATCGCGAATCGCCCGTGGAATCCTCGTGCGAGGGCTGAAGAAAAATTGAAGAAGTTTTTGAAGGATCTTTCAGAACTCACCGACCCAGCCGCCGCCGGCGCATTGCCGGGGAGCTGCCCGAGCGGCGATATCGCCACATGCCTCAACGCGCGCATCCAATGCCGCCTATGCCGCTTGTCCAACGCCATGGATGGCCTGAGCCAGAGCTGCGACGCCTTCGACGCGGCGCAATCAACGCGAGCTGTAGTTGAGGCGGAAAGCGGTGAAGACACGATGCGCGTAGAAGAGAGAATTTGTTTGTAGGCTGTCCCTTCGCGATCCTTGCGACTTTGCGTGCGAATATCTCCGGGGCGGAGTTGCTCACGCAAAGCCGCGAAGGGCGCGAAGGCGGAGGTGAAACGATGCGGGTAGAAGAGGGATTCGTTTGTATGCGTTCCCTTCGCGAGCTTCGCGACTTCGCGTGCGATTGTCTCCGGATTCGCTTGGCTCATGCGAAGCCGCGAAGGGCGCGAGGTGGGGAATAGGCAGGAACGTCGACCGAAAGCTCAGCGTCCCTGCAGTTTTTGCAGGTCGACCCGGATCTCCTCCAAGAGACGCGGCTTGTCGTTGCGGGTTGCTATCTCGGCGGCCTGCTCGAGATGAGTTACTCCAAGATCGGACTGGCCCAACTCTTCATAGATCTTTGCCAGTTCCCGGTGCGCGTCTACCGCGTTCGGGTCGAGCGCAAGTGCTTGCTTCAAGTAAGTGATCGCACCTTCCGAGCTACCACCAAGAAAGCGCGGTATCTTGTGCAGCATGATGCCCTTGGCGGCCAAGCCATCGACATGCGCGGGATCCAGCTCCAGCGTGCGATTCAGTTCGCGCTGCACGACATAGACATTGAACGGATTGGCGATGGCTCCTTGCAGCATCATCAGACGACCGCGATTGGCGAACACCGCGTAGTGGGCGTCGGCACAATCATCGTCGGCCTCCACGGCAGCTTCGGCGTAACGCAGACCTTCACGATAGGCGGCAAGCTGCTGAGCGCTGTCGGTAGCTTCTTCTCCGCGGTTGAGACAGTCGAGCGATTGCTTGGCCAGTGTCTGCGCCGACTGGTGCAGCGCGTAGGCCTGAGCCGGGCTTTGCGCGTGTCCCGTGGAAGGCACACACAGCCAAAGCGCAAACAGGGTCGCCCCAAGGAAAGCAATGTGTCGATGCCGCATACCGATCTGCCCGTGGCGGCGATCCTCCCAAGCAAGACATCCTCTGTCAACCGGAGATGCGAGTTGCTGATCCGGCGCTGGCGCGGATCTGGGTCATGCCCCTGTCGTTGACTTTGCCGTGCCCCGGCGCGGCGACACCAATGTTTGAAACTCGCATGCAAGCCCGGTAAGGTGCAGCGCATGGCAGTCCGTGAGAACCTGACGAAAATCTTGAAGGATCTCATTCTTCCCGAGCTGCAAGGGCTGCGGGCCGAAGTCTCTAAGCTCAGCGCAAGGATGGATTCCCTCGAAGGACGTCTGGCAGACTTTTCCCTGCGTTTTCAATCCATCGAACAACATCTCATCGATCAAAGTCGCCGCATCGATGATCTTCGCGGTGAGATGATTACGCGGACGAATCAGATCAGCAGTGAGGTGATTACGCGGACGGATCAGCTCGGCGCGCGCATTGATGAACTCCGCGGTGAGATGATCACGCGGACGAATCAGATCAGCAGCGAGATGATTGCACGAACGGATCAGCTCCGGGGTGAGATGATTCTGCGAGCGGAGAAGCTGAGCATTGCTATTGATGAGCAGCGTGCCGATCAGGTCGCTCGTATCGATCACCAGACCGGTCGGATTGATCAGTTGATTGCCCAGGTCGCGGCCGTCGGACAGGAGGTTGTTGCCTTGCGACAGGACCGCGAGGTCCTTGGCGACGTTCTCTCCCGCCTACGTCGCCTCGAGGACAAATCTGCCGCGTAACGCCAACTCCGATCTGTTGTCTCCTGATTTCGTCGTGTGGCGCACAGATTCTCGATACGATGCATCCTCGTGGAAGCGCAGCTTCTCCAATCTCGTTTTTCCTCCGACCTATAGACTAGGGATTACAGCCTACAGCCTGCGCGGCCCGCTCCGGCCCTTCAAGCCTTGGTTGCGGCCAAGAGGCTGCGCTGTGGGCCAAGCCTGTTCGCACTCTCAGGAGATGGCTTTGCGAATCTTCAGGCGCAGCGCATTCAAGCGAATGAATCCCTCGGCATCCGACTGCCGGTAGACGGAATCGGCTTCGAAGGTGGCGATGTCGGGACGATACAGAGACTGGTCGGATTTGCGCCCGGCAACGCTCACGCTGCCTTTGTAGAGCTTCAAGCGCGCTACGCCGTTGACCACCTTCTGTGCTTCGTCGATTGCGGTTTGCAGCATCTCGCGCTCGGGCGCGAACCAGTATCCGTAGTACACCATCTCGGCGTAGCGGGGGATCAAGGAGTCGCGCAGGTGCAGAACTTCGCGATCCAAGGTGAGCGACTCTACGGCACGATGCGCGGCATGAAGAATGGTCCCGCCGGGTGTCTCGTAGACCCCGCGCGACTTCATTCCCACGTAGCGGTTTTCGACAAGGTCGACGCGTCCGACGCCATGACGGCCACCAATCTCGTTGAGCCGGGCGAGCAATGCTGCCGGTGACAAATGCTCGCCGTTGACGGCTACGGGATCCCCGTTGGCATATTCGACCTCGACATACTCGGCGCGGTCGGGAGCCTTCTCCGGCGCCACGGTAAGCAAGAACATGTCGTCGTACGGCTCCCGCCAAGGATCTTCGAGAATGCCGCCCTCGAAGCTGATGTGCAGGAGATTGCGATCGGAGCTGTAGGGTTTCTCGGCCGTCACCGGAATCGGAATGTTCTTGCTCTCCGCGAAGGCGATCAGCTTGGTGCGGGAATTCAAATCCCAGAAGCGCCACGGCGCGATTACCTTGATGTCAGGCTTCAGCGCGTAGGCCGTAAGCTCGAAGCGCACTTGATCATTGCCCTTGCCGGTAGCGCCGTGCGCAATGGCGTCGGCACCTTCCGCAATTGCAATCTCCACCTGGCGCTTGGCGATCAGCGGGCGGGCAATCGAGGTGCCGAGCAAGTAGGTGCCTTCGTAGATGGCGTTGGCGCGCAGCATGGGGAAGACGAAGTCGCGCGCGAATTCTTCGCGCAGATCTTCGATGTAGACCTTACTGGCCCCGGTGCGTTTGGCTTTGCCTTCCACCGGATCGAGTTCTTCGCCCTGACCAAGGTCGGCGCAAAAGGCGATGACTTCCGCACCGTAGGTGTCGATGAGCCAGGCGAGAATAACCGAGGTGTCGAGTCCGCCGGAGTAGGCGAGGACGATCTTCTTTGGATTTTCCATGCTCTTCTTGTCCGCTGCTTGTAGGTTGAAAAGTGGGATCAGGATTTCTCGCTGAGCCAAACCATGATGGCCTTTTGTGTGTGCAAGCGATTCTCGGCCTCATCGAAGACTACGGAGCTTGGCCCGTCGATGACTTCGGCCGTAATCTCCTCGCCGCGATGGGCGGGTAGGCAGTGCATGACGATGGCATCCGGCTTGGCGCGCTGTAGCAAGGAGCGATTGATCTGATACGCGGCAAAGTCGCGCCGCCGTTGTTCCGCCTCGGCTTCCTGGCCCATGCTTGTCCACACGTCGGTGTACAGCACGTCGGCGCCTTCCGCCGCGACCAGGGGATCTTGCACTACCGTTACCTTGGCGCCGGCACGACTCGCTGCTTGCTGTACGGCCGCGTCGGGTTCGTAGCCAGAAGGGCAAGCGAGGACGAGTTCAAACCCGAATACGGCGGATGCATTCATCCAAGAATTGGCCATGTTGTTACCGTCGCCTACGAAGGTGATGCGAAAGTCATCGAGACGGCCACGCTTTTCCCAGATCGTGAAGCAATCCGTCAGCACCTGGCAAGGATGCAAAAGATCGGACAAGCCGTTGATCACCGGCACGCGAGCGTGCTTGGCCAATTCGTGCAGGGTCGCGTGATCGAAGGTCCGCGCCATGATCAGATCGACCCAACGTTCCAGATTGCGGGCAATATCCGCCACCGACTCGCGCTGGCCGAGCTGGATGTCCTTGGGTGTGAGGTTCAAGGCATACCCACCCAATTGACTCATCCCGATTTCAAAGGTGGCGCGCGTGCGCAAGCTCGGCTTCTCGAAGATCATGGCCAGGGACTTGCCCGCCAGCAGCTGCTCGCGCCGGCCGGCCTTGAGTTCGCGCTTCAAGCGTGCGGTCAGGGTGAGAATCTCTTCGAGTTCGCCGCGTGAAAAATCGCGCAAGCTCAGGAAGTCACGTTTCATAGCGACAGCACTCCGTCGAGAATGTTGATGGCGGTGTCGATTTGGTCGCGGGATACCAGCAGGGGAGGGGTGAGACGCAGGACCTTCTCCGCCGTGCAATTGAGGATCAAGCCGCGCTCACGGCAGGCGTCGACGATGGCTGCGCCTGGTCCGTCGAGTTCGGCACCAATCAGCAGCCCGACTCCACGGACATCACGAATGCGCTTGTGCTTGCCCTGCAACGCCCGCAACTGCTCGATGAGGTACGCGCCCTGATCCTGGCAAGCTTGCAGCAGGCCTTCTTCGAGGACGCTTTCGACGACGGCGAGGGCTGCGGCGCAGGTGAGGGCATTGCCGCCAAAGGTGGTGCCATGGGTGCCCAGGCTGAAGGCCTCGGCAACCCGGCTACTGGCGAGCATGGCGCCGACAGGCACACCAGAGCCAAGGCCTTTAGCCAGAGTCATGATGTCCGGCACGATACCGCTGCGTTCGTAGGCGAACAGGGGCCCGGTGCGACCAATGCCGGTCTGCACTTCGTCTAGGATGAGCAGGAGTCCATGGCGATCGCACAACTCGCGGACCTGTTGCAGGTAGGAGGCCGGGGGTACGACAATACCGCCTTCCCCCTGTACCGGCTCCAGAAATATGGCGATGGTGCGTCGTGTAAGCGCCGCTTCCAGTGCTGCGACATCATTAAATGGGGCGTAGCGGAACCCCTCCGGCAGAGGCTGGAAGCCGCGGCGAATCTTTTCTTGTCCGGTTGCGGTAATGGTGGCGATGGTGCGGCCGTGGAAGGAGCCCAGGGCGGTGACGATCTCGAAACGGCCATCGCCATGATCGGCGCCATACTTGCGGGCCAGCTTGATGGCCGCCTCGTTGGCCTCGGCACCGCTGTTACACAAGAAGACGCGGTCGGCAAAGGAGTGGTCGCACAGTATCTTGGCGAGCCGCGCCTGCGGTTCCGAATGGTGCAGGTTGGAAACGTGCAGGATCTTTTCGGCTTGCTCGCAAATGGCCTTGGTCAGCCTGGGGTGAGCATGCCCCAGCGCAGTAACTACAGTGCTGGAGAAGAAGTCCAAGTACTCCTTGCCGTCGGCATCCCAAACCACACAGCCCTTGCCGCGCACGATGGCGAGCGGAGCACGCGCGTAGGTGGGGAACAGGTAGCGTTCGTTGAGTGCGATGATCTCGGCGTTGGTCATTGGTTGCAGTGGTCAGTGGTCAAAGAGCGGCGCACATTAGCTGGGGTGGCGAATGGATGCCAGAAGCGTTGCTGGGGAAACATGACACGCCCGTAGACAGAAGGCTCGTTCATGCCAGGAGGCAGGAACTGGCAACAACGGCCCGTCAACCATTTGGTTCTGGAATCTACTTGGGCAGCGAGTTCGGGAGGCGCTTCGGGGGCGTCGGTTCCGGTCGCGGGGACGATGTTTTCATCGCCGACGCAGCAACCGGGCGTACGGTGACCATTACCAGTTGCTATGACGCGGCTGGTGCGTCGATTACGATTGGCAACCTCAGCAGCAATGTCGCCGGCGTGCTGAATTTCGCGGCTTCTGACAGCACGCTGAATGTCAGCGGCAACGTGACCATGAATCGGCCGAGTGCTTGGCGCCACACCAAGAGTGCCGATGAGACGGCAAGCCAACCCGGGGGCCTGAGGCAAGGGTCAGCTTGGATGGGCTGGCGACGCATGCGTCTTGCCGATGCTGAGATTCGGGGCGAGGACGAAGGCTGCGACGCCGCTGGCTACCAACAACATGCCGAGCCATTGGGTGTAGGTTGGCACATCCCCGGTCAACAAGAAGGTAGCGCCCAAGGAGAGGATGGGGGTCGACGGGACAACGATTGCCGTCGCTCGTGTCAGGTCGAGGCGAGTCACAGCCTGATACCAAAACAATGTGCCGCCATAACTGAGAACCACACCTTGCACCGCGAGCAGAGGGAGTGTCCGGCACATTTCGGCAAACGCGGGCAAGGAGGTCGGTCCTTCCGCGACCAGCCAGCACAGGAACAAGAAGCCCGTACCGAAGATGTAGCGGGCTGCTGTCAGGGAGGCTGGTGTGACATCGCGCAGGCCCCGCAGGACAATGAGGTGGGAAGCTTGCCAGCACAAGGGCGTCAGCAGGAGCAACCACACGCCGAACGAAGGAGCCACCCCACTACCACCCACCGCGAGGAAGATGCCGGAGAGCAGGGCTGCGATGGCTAGTAGCCGGGGAGCTGTGGGGCGATGGCCGAGGAAGATCGACGAAGCCAGCAACGAATACAGCGGTTCGATTTGCAGGCACAAGACGGATTCAATGGGGTTGGTACGTTGCGCTCCGATGAAGAACATCAGAAATGCTGCTCCGGTTCCGAGGCTCCCGGTTGCCGCCAAGCGTAAAGCGGTTCGACGGCGTGCCAGAACATGCGTCTCTCCTTGCCATAGCGAGATGGCAAACCCGAACGCGGCGGCGAAGGCCGAGGTGGTCATGGCGACGAACAGGGCGGTTCCCTGGTTTGTCGTCAGCTTGGCGACTGCCGGTACAAAGGCTCCGTTCAGTGCGCATAGCGCTGCAAACACCAGCCCGACGCGTTGTTGTTGTGAAGTCATGGGATGAGGCGAAGAACCATGACTTAGAGCGTGGCTGGGTCCTTGGTCTTGGACGGATCGCGGCGCAGCACCGATCCTGCTCCTTTTGGTAGGTCGCGGAGCCCAGGAATACCGATGCTTTGAATCCGCGCCGCGTTGGAGCCTTCCTCGTAGCGCGGCAGTTTGCCTTCCAGGCGTTGCAAGCGGTAGGCGAGTGCCGCGGCGAGGACACGCACGGGATAGTCGCGCGGCAGGTTCTGCAAATAGGGTTGGATGGTCACGAAGTCTCGGGCGCCGTATTGCTGCATGATCGAGCGCAAGCCGCCGTTGCTCGGCCCGATGTTGTAGGCGAGCAAACCCAAGAAGAGGTCGTTGTGCATCTCGGCCAGATAGTGGCGCAGCGTCGCCGCAGCAAGCAACGCGTTGTGGCGCTGGTTGAGCGCGTCGAGAGAGCTGAGCTGGAGTCGCTTCTGTACCAGCTCTACGGCCGCCTTGGGCGGTACAGTGATTTGAAACAATCCCCTGCCGCCATCTTTGCTGTCGCGCGGATGAAACGACGATTCGGTGGCCCCGATTCCTACCAGCACCTCGGCATCGACACCGTAGGCCTCGGCCGCCTCTCGAATGGTCGGCTCGTAGACGACGGCGCGGTCGAGGATACGCTGTGTCTGGCTTAGGTCGGAGCGGCGATATGCCGCGTATACCTGATGGGCAATGGTATTGCGCTCGGCTTCCGCTGAGCCACCGACCAAGACACGTAGGTTGTCGACTTCAGTTGCGAACTCTTGGCGCACCGAGAAGCGCCAGGCGGCTAACGCCAGCAAGACGGCAACGGTTGCGGGAAGGATGGTGACCTTTGCTTGTAGCCATCTGCGCAGCGGCAACCACAGGCGCAGCAGCAAGGCCGCAACGGCCAGCATGGCAAGGATGGAGGCGGCAAACGGCAGGATGCTCGACCACCAGCCGGCCCCGGCAAAGCGTTGCGCGGCGCGGCCAAGACCAACGATGACGAGCACCAGCGCCGTGCCGAGGGCGCCAGCAATCTCGATCACCAGGAGCAGCAGACGCTGCCATTGCGTCGCCGTTGGCGGTGCGCTGGGACCTTTCCTAGACGGTGTTCGCTTCCTGGCTTTGGCCGTCGAGTCCCGCCACCGCCCTACGCGTTCGAAAAAGCCTTGTGTCGCTCGCTTTCCTGCCACCCGATCCACCACGTGGCAGCCATGCTACCAGATGGATCGAAATATCTGGAGGTCCGATGTCGCTGTGAGACGCAAGTCACTGAGTGCTGGTTCGGTCCAAACTATCTGAGCCTTTGCCGTGAGCCGAAGCTTGGTCCAAGACCGAATGAACCCGAAAACCTCAGTTGGGTTGGAAGTCAACTGGACGCGCGCTTCGAGACGCCGCCAAAATCCTTCGATACGCTTCGC
>CAZGSN010000294.1:0-4624 GCA_964528465.1 uncultured Binatia bacterium (SeqCode) | reverse complement strand
CAACTTGAAGGGCAATCATATCGTCGTCCACAGCGCCCTCGATGCTTTCGATGAGCTAGAAGGGGGAGCTCGGGCCATGTGCGACGCTTTGATGGATGCAGTCAGCGAGCTGGGAACAGTCGTCATGCCTGCGTTTACTTCGCATCACACCGCCATTCCGGGAGTTCCCGGCGGCCCTGCGGCGAAGCGATCGGTTGCCTTCCATTCGGATCTCACGGCGGACCCGGAGCTTGGCGAAATTGCAGAGCAGTTTCGTCGGATTCCAGGGGTTTTGCGAAGCAATCATCCAACCCATTCTTTTGCCGCATGGGGGCGCCAAGCGCGCGACGTGTTGTCGACGCAACGCGACAACAACCCGCTGGGCCCGTTGAAGAAGCTCAATGTGGTGCAAGGCCAGGTGCTTCTGCTGGGAGCGTCGTTGCGGGCGGCCTCGCCAATTTTCTTGGCCGAGGAGAACATGGGCTCTCCCTACCTGCGTCGATTCACGGCGCTACGCCTCAATGCCTCCGGGTACGAAGAGCGTGTCGTCGTTGAAAATGTTCCAGGCTGTAGCGTCGCTTTCGACAAGCTCGAAGAGAGAGTCGACCAAAACAAGATCAAGACGGTTCTGCTGGGCGGGCTTACGGCGCGCAAGATCCCTATCCGCTACTTGGTCAATCTTGCGGCTCGCTTGCTGGCCGATGATCCATTGGTGTTTGTGTGCGAGGACCCCGAATGCGCGGGCTGCCTGGGAAAACGCGAAGCCGGTGGTGCCGTTGTCCCTCTGGCAGCCGGCGGCGGAGGCCTGTAACCACGAGCCGCAAATCACGCGGCGCGTGTTACCATAGTTGGTTACTTGCCTCGTGCTTGGCGGAATTCCTCGACAGCATTGCCCTTGTGCTCTGCCTCTTCCTTGTGAGGCAAGGATTGGGGTATGAGGTAGGGCGTAGCCTGTTGGTCGTCGAGAAGTGGGAGCGTTGCTTTTGGACTCACGCCATCTCAAGCAGTTCGAGAAGCTATTGCTGGAGCGTAAGCAGTCTCTGCTGGGCGAGGCCGAAAAGGCAGTCGGCGGCATGAGCGCGTCGAGCGATGAACTGCCGGACCCCGGCGACCGCGCTTTGCTGGAATCCAATCGCAACGCGATGCTGCGTATGCGGGATCGCGAACGCAAGCTGATCGGCAAGATCGATGAGGCGCTGCAACGGATTTCCGACAGTAGCTACGGCAAGTGCGAAACCTGTGGGGGACCGATCGGTGTCGCGCGACTCAAGGCGCGACCGGTGACGACGCTATGCATCGGATGCAAGAGCGCGCAAGAGGAGGACGAAGAGCGCCAACGTCGTAGCGGCGGCCGCTGACGCTTGGGAGGTACTTGCCTGATCTGCTTTCTCCTGGGCTTGTCACGCCGCACACAGATTCTGGACTCGACGCCTCATCGCGGCAGAGGCGTTTCTCCGACTCCCCTCTTTCCCGACCTTCAGCCTACGGTCTACAGCCTACAGCCTGCGCGGCCCGCAGCCGTCTCTTCACACTTCGAGTGCGGCCACGAGGTCGTGCCGAGGGTCCTCTCAGGCCTCAATGGCTTCCAGCTTGCGTATGCCGTAGGCAACCGCCAACAGCGGAACCAAGAGTGCTACAGCAGCGGCGGTACCAAGTGTTGCCAGCAGCGTCGCCATTTCGCCGGCGGTCATGGAACGCTCCTGAATGTGGATCAGGAACAAGAGGTAACTTGGCCAAGCCTCTAAGCTTGTGATCAATAGGATGTAAGCAGCCGCGAGTGACATGAAGACCAGGCCGGAAATCCCACCGGCAATCTTGGCGGGATCCCCAACCTCGAAGCGTGGCTGCATGCAACCGACAGCAAGCGCCAGGGCCACGATGCCGGGTGTCAAACAGCCGATGGTGATGACCGAAAGCCAGCGCAGCGAACTCGAAACCCCCAGATAGCTGTTGGTGAGCACAACCAAGATTTCGGAGACCACCAGCAAGGGAGCCAGCCCCACGGCGAACTTGCTCCACCACACCTGGCGTGCGGTGACCGGTGCCGTGCGCGTGATCCAAAAGGACTGTCCTTCCAGGCTGACGGAAGGCAGCACGAACCGGGCCGCTATCGATGCGATAACAAAACCCGCCAGGGCAAGGTTGGCGAAGGCAATCAAATTTTTCAGATAAAAGGTCAGCACCGGACTGACGACGCTGGGAAGAACACGGAAGTTGTAGACGTAGACCACAATCAATGCCCCCAAGAGCACGAGCTGCGACCACTGTTTCGTATCGCGGAAGAATCCTTTGAGCTCGCGGCCGATCAGCAGTCGCATGGCGGGGGTTAGCGGCAGGTAGCCGACGCAGACGTCAATGGCGCTGTGCTTGGTGATATATCCGGATCGCCCCTCCAGAGCCTTGGCGAAGCCGATGGGGAACAACCGGGAAACAATCCATTCGAAGAGGACAACCAACGCCGCGGCGCTGCTCCATAGTAGAGCCAAGGAGAAAAGCTGCGTTTCGCTGTCTTGCGGCTTGCCCAAGATGCTCGCTGCCCACTCGCTGGGAAGAAAGGCGCCGGCCGGAACCCGTACGCCGCGCACGAATTCGACGAAGGACCCGAACCCCTCGGGGTTCAGAAAGCGCTCCGGCTGCAAGAGTCGCAGGGATACGTAAAGTGCCGCGCCACCTAGAATCATCAGGAGCACGAGGATGTCGTGCGCGCGCCGCGCCGGAAAGACGCGGACGAGAACCGATGTGAGCAGAGCGCCGACTATGATTGGAATGAGCACAAAAGCCGGAAGCACCAACAATAGGCTCGCGTAGAAGGACAGATGCGCCGAATGCGCGGCGCCGTACGCACACAGCAGGGGCAGCGCGAATAGGAGCACCATCCACGCCGAGTCAAAGACCGTCTCAATCAGTCGAGCAAACAAGAGGCGAGCCACTGGAAGCGGGGCGGCAACCAGCCGCTCTAGGTCCGGGCCGAGGAAGAAATTCGATAGCGCCACAATCAAGCTGGAGAAGACCAGCAAAGAGCTGACGGCAAGCAGCACCATCGAGAGGAGCTTGGCGGCGAGAAATACTCCAACCTCCGGCAGCTCCAGCAGCTTGCCGAGAGTTCTGTAACTCATGGTGAACAGCAGTGCGCATGTGCCGAACGCTATCGTCGCGAGACCAGCCAGTCTCAGGCGGCCGTTCGCCAGCCGCCGTCGCAGGCTGTGCTCAGCAGCGCGTAGACGTGGGGACAGCAGCAAGCCGATGCTCACCGCTGACCCTCCCGCTACCACGCGTCTGTCGTGGATTTGGCCTTTTTCCTGCGACTCAAGCATCCAGATCGGCGAGGCTGTGCAATGGCGACCCGCTGCCAGTCATTGCAAGGAAAACGGATTCCAGGTCTGCCTCTGGAGGCATTGCGGCCGCTTGTCTCAAGTCCCCCACCGAACCAAGTGCCAGAAGCCGCCCTTGGTGAAGGATGCCAATGCGGTCGCAAGTCTGCTCTGCCACAGCCAGGCTATGCGTAGAGAGGAACACGGCTACGCCACTATCCGCCAGTTCGCGAAAGATGCGTTTGAGGAGCAGTGCCCCGTGCGGGTCCATCCCGACCATCGGTTCATCCACGATCAAGATGCGCGGTGAGTGGACGAGAGCGGCGGCAAGGGCCAATCGCTGCTTCATGCCGTGAGAGAAGCTTTCGACCAGGCCTTCGGACCACGCGTCCAGCCCAAACATCTCGAGAAGCCCTTGGCCGCGGCGCTTGGCGACGGGTCCCTCTACCCCGTACAGCCCGGCGACGAAATCCAAGAGCTCCCTGCTGCTCAGCTTGTCGTAGAGGTGGGGGCGGTCGGGAACGAAGCCGCATAACCCTTTGGCTTCGAGAGGTTGTTGCTGGATGTCGAAGCCGCCAAGGACGATGCGCCCGCACGATGGGCGCAATAGGCCCATCATCATCTTGATCGTCGTAGTTTTCCCGGCCCCGTTCAGTCCGAGAAACCCAAACACCTCACCCGCCGCAACCTGCAGGCTGAGATTGCTAACCGCAGCGATGGTGCCGTAGCTCTTGCTGAGGTCGTGCAGCGCAATCATCTCCCCTACGCCGCCGGCTTTCCTGGAAAGACCTGCAGGAAGGGCTTCACCTCCACACGATGGAAGACGCCTTGGGTCACGTAGGGATCGCGCGCCACGATCTGCCAAACCTCTTCTCGTGACTCGGCTTCTAAGATGATCAAGCTCCCGGTGCCGTCGGTAAACGGTCCGGCCAATAAAACCCGCCCCGCTTGCGACAACGGTTCAAGATGAGCCAGGTGGGCCGGCCGTATGCTGGGGCGCTTCTCTTTTGCTTCCGGGGAATCGTGGCCGATGATGACGAAAATCACGAGGGACCTCCATTGCGGTAGAATTCATTGGTACGCGTCGGCATGTCGCTTCGCCCTTTCTCTCGAGAGGGAAACTGCAAGGTGTGCGACGAATTTGTTGGGAGGCAAGCTTCCACCATCCACGCGCTCACGTGCGCGGCTACACGGAGCCGGCGAAGACACAGTAGCCGCGGCCGTGAGGCCGTGGATCTCGGATGAAGGCCATCGAATTTGACGCACGCCCGAAACTGCATCGGATGCTAGTACGGCTTTTCTCGTTGCCGCACAACTTGTACTGTGCATCCCCA
>CAZGSN010000293.1:0-5897 GCA_964528465.1 uncultured Binatia bacterium (SeqCode) | reverse complement strand
CGGCCCTTCGCGGGCTCGGCCATTTTCTCCCTCCGCTTGTGGAGCGGCTCGGAACACGACGACCGATCTGCGAGGCGGCGGGAGGACCGTCGCAACTGGCAATTCCCGCCGCTACCCAGGCGTTGCAGCAAGCCGGGATTGGCGTGGCCGAGGTCGACTTCCTTGTCTTTGCGACGATGACGCCAAACGTCACCTTCCCCGGAGCCGGCTGTTACTTCCAGCATGAGATGGGTTGCGGCACGGTGGGGGCACTCGACGTGCGCGCTCAGTGCAGCGGATTTCTGTATGGCCTCACCGTTGCGGATCGCTTTGTGCGCGCCGGCACGCATTCGCATGTGCTGGTGATCGGAGCGGAGGTGCATTCCTCGGGGCTCGACTATTCCGAGCTTGGTAGCGATGTGGCTAGGCTCTACGGCGACGGCGCCGGAGTTGCCTTGCTTGGTCGCAGCCCGGGAAGCGCGAAGATTCTCAGCACCGTCTTGCACAGCGATGGCCGTCGCCACCAGCAGTTTTGGTGTGAGTATCCCGCCAGCCGCCAACATCCTGTGCGCATGACGGTGGACGATTTCCGTGCTCGTAAGCACTTCCTCTCCATTGACCTGCCTGCCGTGCAGGCGTTCGTCCGCGCAGCGCTTCCGGCGGCAGTGCACGAGGCGGTGCGGGCGGCCGAACGCGAGCTGTCGCAAGTAGATTACTTTGTGCTCTCCGGGGTTTGCCCCAACACGGTAGCGGATGTTGCCACTCAGCTTGGCATCCCCGAGTCGCGACTGAGCAATCCTGCTGCTCGTTATGGTCATCTGACGGCCGCGGCCTTGCCCGTCGCCTTGAGTGAGGATCTTGCTGCCGGGAAGGTAGCTGCGGGCGCGACGGTCTGTTTGGCGGCTGCCGGTGCAGGGTTCACTTGGGGAGCAGCCTTGATCCGGCTGTAGGAGTTAGGCGATGCGCAGGGCGAAGATTCTCGGCGTCGGCCGCTATGTACCCTCCAAGGTGGTGACCAATCACGATCTCACCGCCATGATGGACACCAACGACGAGTGGATTCGTCAGCGCACAGGCATCGAGGAGCGACACTTTAGCGAGGGCAACACCGGAGCTGCCGATATGGGGTTGATCGCGGCGCGGCAAGCATTGCAGCGAGCCGGGCTGCAAGCGAAAGATGTCGATTGCATCATTCTCGCTACCTTGAGCCCGGACATTCACATGCCGAGTTCTGCCTGCTTGCTGCAATCCTTGCTGGATGCCGGTGAGGTGCCGGCGTTCGACGTGCGCAACCAGTGCTCGGGTTTCCTGTACAGCCTGGCAATCGCCGACAATTTCGTGAAAACCGGTTTGTATGAGCACGTGCTCGTGGTGGGCTCGGAGGTGCACTCGACCGGCATCGACCTGACTACGCGCGGCCGTGACGTCGCCGTGATCTTTGGGGACGGGGCAGGAGCGGTAATCGTCGGCCCCTCGGAGGATGCGAGCAAGGGAATTCTCTCCACGCACCTGCACGCCGATGGCGAGTTTGCAGAGAAGTTGTGGCTCGAGTGTCCAGGCAGTCGCGAGCGCCCATGGCTGACCGAGGAGATGATCACGGGTGAGGAAGCCCGCATGTTTCCCAAGATGCAGGGGAGCTACGTGTTTCGCCACGCGGTGACGCGCTTTCCTGAGGTCATCCGCGAAGCTCTCGATGCCAACGGCTTGCAGCCAAGCGACATTTCGCTCTTCATTCCGCACCAGGCCAATCTGCGTATCAGCCAAGCGGTGGCCATGAGTCTGGAGCTGCCCGAGGAAAGGGTGTTCAACAACATCCAGCGCTACGGCAACACCACGGCGGCATCGATTCCCATCGCACTCTACGAGGCCTTGGAAGCGGGCAAACTCTGCCCTGGGGACCTCCTTTGTCTGGGGGCGTTTGGCGCAGGTTTCACCTGGGCCTCTGCCTTGATCCGTTGGTGATTCCGGCTGACGGCATTACGCCGTCCGCGGTACGCTTTGAGCCGATGCTGGAGGCGGACCTCGACGCCGTGCTTGTCATCGAACGGTCTACCTTTGCCGAGGACGCTTGGTCGCGCGGCATGTTCTTGCGTGAGCTCAAGATTCCGTTCGCTGTGTGCTTGGTTGTCCGAGCACAGCCGCCGGCAACGGCAATCCTCGGCTACGTGTGCTGGCGCGAACTCGGGGATGAATGGGAGATCCTCAATGTGGCGGTGTCCCCGGATGCCCGCCGCCGTGGACTGGGCGCCGTTCTGGTGAAGAAGGTGCTGCAAGCCGCCGTGGAAAAGGCCGCGGCGAAGGTGCATCTGGAGGTGCGAGAGGACAACGTTGCGGCCGTGTCTTTGTATCTGCGTTGTGAATTTTTCCGTTCGGGGTTGCGTCGGCACTACTACGGTCGCGACCGCCACGCGGTGTTGATGACCTGGAGCCAGCAGCGAGAGAACTTGGAGGAGGGCAACGTTGACAAGAAAAAACGGCCTGATTAAAGAGCGCGGCGCAAAAAACATGGGGTAACCTGCTGCTGACGCCGCAGATCACAATGCAAAGGCACGGGTGTTGAAAGCGATGATTGAAGTTCGCAACCTGACCAAACGTTATGGAGATCTCGTCGCTGTTCGCGACGTATCCTTCACCGCCGCTACGGGACAGATTCTTGGGCTTCTGGGGCCGAATGGTGCGGGCAAGACAACCACCATGCGCATCATCACGGGGTTCATGCCGGCAACTGCGGGCACGGTGAAGGTGGCCGGCTACGATATCTTCGATGATTCCTATGAGGCGCGGAAACGCATTGGCTATCTGCCGGAAAACCCGCCCCTCTACCACGACATGACAGTCTCCGGGTACCTGCGTTTCGCCGCCAAGATTCGCGGCGTAAGCAAGGCTGAGCTGGGTAGTTGCTTGGATCGCGTGTTGCAAACCTGCTCCTTGGGCGAGGTCGCTTATCGCGTCGTTGGCCATCTGTCGAAAGGGTATCGGCAGCGCGTCGGGCTAGCGCAGGCGTTGATTCACAATCCCTCGGTGGTGGTTTTGGATGAGCCGACCATCGGTTTGGATCCGCGCCAAATCATCGACATCCGCACCTTGATCAAGGAGCTTGCCGTCGATCGTACGGTAATCCTGTCGACCCACATTCTGCCGGAAGTGCAGCAGCTCTGCGAAAAAGTCGTCATCATCAATCGCGGTCGCATTGCCCTGGAAGACACCATGGCCAATCTCACGCAAGGCTCGACGCTCGAGCAGGTCTTTCTCAGTCAAATTACCAAGGATGAAGAAGTGGCCCGCGGCGCAGCAGAGGGGGCGGCAGCATGAAGAACGCGTTTACCATCGCCGGTAAGGAGCTGCGCTCCTACTTTGTTTCCCCCATCGCCTATGTCGTATTGACCGGTTTTCTGCTGTTGGGCGGGTGGTTTTTCTTCAATCTTCTGTCGCGCTTCAATCTGCTGATTTCGATGTACAGTGCCATGCGCAATCCGGAAGCGCAGATGCGCTTGAACCTCAACGAATTTGTGATTGCGCCGCTGCTGCATAACCTCTCGGTGGTGCTCGTCATCCTGGTGCCGGTCATCACCATGCGGAGTTTCGCCGAGGAGAAGCGCGCCGGCACCTATGAGCTGTTGATGACGTCGCCGCTGTCGGTGTCGGAAATCGTCGCCGGTAAGTTCCTTGGCGCTGTAGGGTTCATCTTGGTCATGCTTGGGCTTACGGGTGTTTACCCGTTGATGCTCTTGGCGTTCGGTAATCCCGAGCTGGGTGTCATTGCGGCGGGCTACTTCGGTTTGCTGTTGCTCTCGGTTGCCTTCGTCACCATCGGGCTGCTGACGTCGTCGCTCACCGAGAACCAAATCATCGCAGCGGTCACATGCTTGGTATCGCTGCTGCTCTTGTACGTCATATCGTGGCCTGCCGAGACTGCCGGGGCAACCATGGGAGCAGTGCTCAAGTACCTGTCGCTCACCGAGCATTTCTCGGAAATGGTACGCGGGGTCATCGACACCAAGGACCTAGCCTACTTCGCAAGTGTGATCGTATTGGCCTTGTATCTGACCCATCGCTCGGTCGAATCAATTCGCTGGAGATAAAGCCGTGCGCCGTACTAATTCGTTGCTGGGCCTGATTGGCCTCGTTCTCTTGTTGTTTGCCGCCATTGCGGCCGTCCTGACACGGGCGAGTACCAGCGTCGATATGCTGTTTGTCGTCGTCAACGCGGTGTTCGGCGCCGCTGCCTTGGTGGCCTACCTGAGCGCCGGGTTGGACCAGGTTCGAAACGTCGTCAGCGAGCGCTCGACGCGCTACGGTGCCAACGTCATCCTGAGTTCCCTGGCATTTGTCGCCATTCTGGTGATTCTGAACTACATGTCGGCGCGTCACTCGAAGCGCTTCGACCTCACCGAAGCCGGCGTCTTCAGTCTCTCGCAGCAGACCATCAATATCATCAGCGGCCTCAAGGAAGACTTGCAGATGCAGGCGTTCGTCGAGGGTGGTTTGAATCCGGAGCTGCGTGAGCTGCTGGAGACCTACGCGCATCACGCGCCGAAGGTGAAGTTCGAGCTGATTGATCCCGAGCGTAGTCCGGAATTGGCGGAGAGGTACAAGATAAGCGCCTACAACACGGTGCGCCTCGAGTACGGCAAAGAGTCGACCTCGGTGACGCAGGCAAGCGAGGAAACTCTTACCAACGCCATCATTAAGATCACCCGTGGTACCAAGAAGACCGTGTGTGCGTTGGAGGGCCATGGCGAGCCCGATATCGATGATGCGCAGAGCCCGAAGGGTCTAGCGACCCTGAAAGAGGCTCTCGCCAACGAGAACTACGAAGTAAAGAAGATCCTGCTCGCGTCCATGGAGAAGGTTCCCGAGGATTGTTCGGTGTTGGTCGTTGCGGGGCCAGCCAAGCCGTTAGTAGAGAGTGAGATCAAGGCCGTCGACAGTTATCTCGACAACGGCGGCCACGCCCTGATGCTGCTTGGTCCACGCGAGGCAACTGCCGAGTTGCAGCCGGTTTTGGAAAAGTGGGGGATCAAGTTGGGCAGCGACATTGTCGTCGATCAAATGGTGCGCTTGTTCCAGGGACCAGCCTTAGGGTTGGCTCCTCTGGTCAACACCTATGGAGCCCACGAGATTACCAAGGACTTCCGTCAGCGCACGATCTTTCCGATGAGTCGCTCGTTAAAGGCGGAGGTTGGCCCCAAGCCGGGTCTGCAATCGGTGGAGTTGGTGAAGACGAGCACGAGTAGTTGGGGAGAGACCGATATAGCCGGGCTGTTCGAACGCAGCGAGGCCGCAATGGATCCTAGCGATACCAAGGGCCCGGTGGCGATTGCCGCGGCAGTGACCGGGGATCTCAAGCAGTTGGGTGGAGGCAAGGACGGTAACACTCGCCTGGTGGTGTTTGGGAGCAGTGAGTTTGCCGGCAATCGCGAGGTGCTTCCGACGTCGACCTACTACAACCGCGACTTGCTGATGAACAGCGTTGGCTGGTTGGTTGGGGAAGCCGACTTGGTCTCCATCCGCCCGCGCAACTTGCGTGCCTCGCGGGTACAACTGACACAGGAGCAGGGCACGACGATCTTCTACCTGTCGGTGTTGCTGATCCCCGAGTTGCTGCTGATTGCAGGAATTGCCGTCTGGTGGCGCCGCGAATAGCGGCGTGCGCATGAGTGAAGGTTTCTACCAACCATGAGCTTTCGTACCACGCTGCTGTTGTTGCTCGTGCTCGCCGGCCTTGGCGGCTACGTCTACTGGGTCGAGTACCCACAGGCCCAGAAGGAGGCGCAGAAGGAGAAGGTTCTCGATTTCTCCGCCGACGACGCCACCGAGCTGACGCTCGCATACGCCGACCGCGAAATCGCTTTGAAGAAGGTCGGCGAGGATTGGCGCATGACCAAGCCGCTGGACACGGCCGCTGACGCGGCAAC
>CAZGSN010000292.1:0-9893 GCA_964528465.1 uncultured Binatia bacterium (SeqCode) | reverse complement strand
AAGAACACCATGATGGTGCCGTGCATGGTGATCAGCGCGTTGTAGAACTCGGGGGGCACGACGCCTTCGTACATGGTGGGATCGGGAACCCAGCCCAGGCCTGGGACTGGGGTCTCGGGATAGGCGAGCTGCCAGCGAATCAACAGCGCCGTGAGACCTCCGAAGAGAGCCATGAACATCGACACGAACATGTACTGCTTGCCGATCACCTTGTGATCGACGGAAAACACGTACTTAGCCCAGAACGTTGTCGGTTCCGGATGTGCCGCGTGGCTAGATGCTTCGTGAGCTACCGCTTGCATCTCTAACTTCCTCCTAAATCCTTCACCCTTGCGGGCTATCCGCCGCCGGTGCCGCCGCAGCCTTGGGCGGCCACTGCGACTCCACCCACTTTTGGTACTCTTCCGGGGAGTGGACGTTGACGAAGCCGCGCATGTTGTAGTGGCCAAAGCCACACAGCTCGGCACAGGCAATCTCGAAGACGCCCGTCTTGGTAATGTTAAACCACCCAGGAATAATCCGCCCCGGTAGGACGTCTTGCTTCAAACGAGCGGAGGGAATGAAAAAACTGTGGATGACATCACGCGCGGTCAGTGTCAGCAGAACGTTCTGATTGACCGGCACGTGAAGCTGGTTGTCCATGGTCACGTCGTCTTCCGTGTCGAACTTGGCATCCGGCCCTGGGTAGGTGAACTCCCAGTTAAACTGCTTGCCGGTGACCTTCACCTCCAAGCCATTCTCCGGGCGATGCTCCTTGATCTTTGCCCACACCGGGCTGCTAGCGAGGTCGATGGTGACGTCCAAGCACACAACGATAGCGACCGGCACCAACACCCATGCCAGCTCCGACCATTTGTCACCCCGGATATAAGCGGCACGTTGCCCCGGCTTGCGGCGATAGCGAATGATCGCGCCAATGAGGATCGCTTCGGTTAAAATGAACCAAAAGCCAACGATGTAGTAGATGTAGGCGAACACCCAATCGATGTCGCCCCCGAACGTGGAGACATTCTCCGGCAACCATTCCAGCATCAGTCACGCTCCATGAAATCCCGTGTGTTTGTTTCCGAACGGTGGTTCGCCACCAAAAACGCGCCACTCCCTAGCATTATGTCCGCGCCCAGGTCCACCCCACTTGGGCGAGGAGAGAACAAATTTTCGCTGTGTGGCATACGGATATCCGCTCTGACCCTCCAAACCAATCGATCTCGCCTTGCGCAGCCCGCAGAACAGCTACCGCCGACAGTGATGTCGAGCTGCTTGTCGTGTTGGACCGAGTCGCGGACAAGCGCCTCGCTGCGATTGAGATTCGGCGCGCAACGCCTCGCTACGCCCGCATTGCGCCACGCACTGCCCGTGGCCGTTCGAACCGACAGATCTCAGAGCTCCTGCTCCAAGAAATCTGCCATAAGCCCAAAACCTATTCACCATGAAGAGCATGAAGGCCATGAAGGCAGAAAAAGGAACCGCCATCGGGCAATTCTTCTTCATGAGCTTCAAGTTCTTCATGGTTTGGTTGTCCGTTCCAAGTCAACCTCGCCTGTATCGGGATCATTGCAGCATCAGGGCCGAAGAAACGGCAGGGAGAAGTCTGCCTTTGTCCACGCCTGAAGAGGGTCGCCGCTGTCGAGCGGCAGGACCAGCGTTGGATCGCCGACACCCAGCCAGTGCTTTAGGATCGTGCCGTAGATGTCGCGGAAGTCGAGCGATCGGAAGGGGTCCTCGGGGTCTTGGGAGTATCGGGTGTTGCCGTCATCATCGAGTGCCGAACCCTGGAGGTTGGGGTGGTTGCCGTAAACCCCACCTCGTACGCTGCCACCGAGAACGAACACTGGGCCTTGCGATCCGTGGTCGGTGCCGTTGGCATTCTGCTCGACGCGGCGACCGAACTCGCTGTACACCAGCACGCAGGTTTGATCCCACACTCCCATGTCGATGCAATCCGCGGCAAAGATCTCCAAACCGTCACCGACGTATTGCAGCAAGTGCGCGTGGAACGAGTCCTCACCGCTCCCGCCTTGGTCGGAGTGCGTGTCGTAGCCGTGGTCTTGTACCTCGAAGACACGCAGGTCGATCCCGGCAACCTGCTGCTTTACCGCATAAAGAACCGAGGCAACCTCGCGCAGGTTACGGCTGATGTCCGAATCCGCGCTCTCGTAGTCGCGGTAGTACGACGCCCGTTCGGCTGCGTACGCTTCTGCCAGCGGTGGCAGGCGCTCACTGGTGTGCAGCGCCGCCGCGCCGGTGTTGCCGACAAAGCGCTGCTCTTCGCCGGCTTGCACCAAAGCGTTCTCGTAAAGCGACAAGAAGGCTCGCCGACGCTGGGGGGAATCCTCGGGAAAGAGGGAATCGTACGGAAACGAAAACCCGCGCAGGCGTGGAATGGCGAGGACGTTGGTCGCGCTCTGCAAGAACTCGCCGGCAACGGCATCGCGTACACTCAGCGCTGGGATATCGGTTCTCTCGTAACGTGAGGACAAGTAACGCCCGAGCCACCCGCTGTTGGGGGAAGCTCCGAGAGGGTCGCCGTACTGCCACACCCGCCGCGCTACCTCGTGCGACAGGCTGTAGCGGGGTGCACCGCAACCCTGAAGGATGGCGACATCGCCACGCTCGTACAGGTGCTTCAGCCCTGCCAGGGCCGGATGCAAGGCGAGCCCGGTGTGTGTTTGCGGGTCGGGAGGAATCAACGTGTTCGCCAAGTCGGCGGCGGCGATCCTCAGGCCTCCCGGCCCTGCGTGCCGTGCCGCCTCATATGCCTCGCGCAGTTGCCCGCTGCTGCCGTTCTCCACGGGCACAACAGTGTTGAGCCCATCGTTGCCGCCTTCCAAGTAGAGGACGACGAGAAATCGCGCGGCGGCTTCCTGGGCGCGAGCCGTACCTACCAGCGGATGACGATACCACGAGAGCGCCGAGCCGAGGCTGGAAGAACCCAGGGTGCCCAAGGCAGCCGCGGCCGAGCTGCGCTTCAAGAAATCGCGACGAGTGAGAGTCATGTGAGCTGACACGCCGGGGACTGAAGGATTAGGGCAAACAAGCCGTGGATCTTGTTGGCGCGCAGGACCGAATCTCCGAGGTCCACCTCCACTCGCGCGCCGTCGTCGGTGAGGTAGCGGAGAAGGATGGCACGCTCCTCATCGCTGAATTGATCGGGCACACCCAACACCTCCAAAGCTGCGTCGACAATCGCCGCCGGATCACGAAGCTCTTGAGCCAACAGATTCTCCGGTCGGAAATGGATTCCACTATTGCCGTGCGCGGCAGTGACGTCGCGCACGAAACGATAACGCGCCATCAAGGCCGAGCTGCTCAGCCAAGCGTTGCCCCAGTCCCAGCCAAAAACACTTGGGGGATCGAGCAAGTGCTGGCCCATGTCGGCCATGTGCCGTTCGATGGAGATGTAGTCGCCGCCGGCGACGCGCGCGAAACGTCGCGACAAGCGCACCTGCAACAGGCGCAGGGTCGTGAGCGCAAACTCACTTGGCCAGCGCACCGACTTGCGGCTCGCGAATGGAAAGGGGGCTGTGGTGGCAGTTTCGTAAAAGGCATCGTGGGTGAACAGCGAACGCAACAGCTCCTTGATGCTCCACGTAGAGGCGAAACCCGACTCCTCCACAATGGCATCGGCAAACTGCAAAGCCGCCGGCGTGAAAGCGCGTTTGGCCTCGGGCCACGCAAAGTAGGCAATGAGCTTGATTGCCAAGAAGCGCGCGGCCGTCGGGTGGCCTTCGCTGTCGCGGTGATCGACAACCGCGTCTACCACCGCATCGATCTCCGTGGCTCCTTCGCCCTGGATGCTCAGGCTGCGACCGCTGCTACCGAAACCACCGACGCTGGTGAAGATGACCTTGGGGCCACGTTCCGGGAACTCCTCGCTGTAATCGTGGCGCTGTCCGTCGCGATCAAACTCTGCACGCCCGTAAGAGTCGTAGCTCCAGCCGGTGAAAGCGCGGGCAATCTGCACGATGTCGGCTTGCGTGTAGTTGGCATTGCCGGAGGCATCGTTGACGCCGAGTGCAAACAGCTCCAGCAACTCGCGGGCGTAGTTCTCGTTGGGCTGCATCTTTTCGTTACGCACCGTGTCGAGGTACTCCATCATTGCCGCATCGCGGTTGATGGCCTTGAGCAAGGCGCGAACGTCGCCGTTGCAATGACGGCGCAGCAAGGCGTTCTGCCGCCCCATCAAGCGCGGGCTGTCGACTTTGGAATCGGCCGTCGCAAAGTGATCGTGCCAGAACAGCACCAGCTTTTCCTGCAACGGGTTGGGTGTGCGCAACATGTAGCGTACCCAACTCCACCGCCGCGCCTGTGTGGTGCGGCCGGAAGGTAGAAAGTTGTGCGGTATGAAGTCCACCAAGGAATCGACCGCAGCCCCGCGAGGCACGCCGACCAAAGCCGCAACCCTTTCGCGCGGTGCTCCAAAACCAGCCCGTCGTAACAAGTGGCGCGCTTCGGTGGCGCTCAATGACGTCGTTCGATCACCCATCAGCGGGCGCATTGTTGCAGGCGTCGGCGAGGTGAACAACGGCAAATGTCCGCAAGCAGAGCTGGCGCTAGCGTAGCTCTGGCGGTACCGGTGTGCCGATTCGCCGGCGCGACGAGTGGTGCCTGCGACGGTCACAGACGCGGCCACCTGCTCTTCGGAATGGGCGTGACGAGGATTGAAAAATTGAGAACAAGAAGGAGATTCTCCACATCAGGCGAGGTACGATGTGCGTAGTGGTCCTATTGGTGATTGGTTCGGCGGTCTGACGCCCAACGGCATCGAGCTTCGGAATCGCCGGTTGCAGCCCGAGCTGCGCTGTGGTCTGTGCAGAGCATGAGGACGAGTGCCGCCGCTGCCGCGCCTGTCGTTATGGTTCGAAACAAGATGGGATTCGTGGCTGGATTGTACTGATGGCAGTCGAGTTTATTGCCAGTTTGGCAGCCATCGTTGGCGCCGATTTCGTACTCACAGATCCGGAAGCCGTCGCCCCATTCACCCTCGATTGGCGCAAGCGCTATCGCGGCAGAGCACTCGCCGTGGTGTGCCCTGCATCGACCTTGGAAGTGTCACAGATCGTGCGCTTGTGTGCCGACACGCGCACCGCCGTTGTGCCTCAGGGCGGCAACACCGGGCTTGCCGGTGGGGCTACCCCCGACACGTCAGGAAGCCAGATCGTTCTGAGCTTGTCGCGTCTACAGCGCGTTCGTCGCGTAGATGCGAACAACAACAGTCTGATCGTAGAAGCAGGCTGCACCTTGGCGGCGGTACAAGCGGCCGCGCGCGCAGCGCAGCGGCTATTTCCCCTTAGCCTGGCGGCGGAGGGGAGCTGCCAGATCGGGGGGGTCCTTTCGACTAATGCCGGTGGTACGGCCGTGCTTCGCTACGGCAATGCTCGCGAGCTGACGTTGGGGCTGGAGGTGGTGTTAAGCAACGGCGAGGTTTGGGACGGGTTGCGCGGCTTGCGCAAGGACAACAGCGGATACGATCTCAAGCAACTGTTTCTCGGTTCCGAAGGCACGTTGGGGGTGATCACTGCGGCAGTGCTCAAATTGTTTCCTCTAGCGCAAGGGCAAGCCACGGCTCTCATTGGAGTAGCCTCGCCGCAGCAAGCGCTCGCCCTCCTGGAGCATGCCCGTGCCCAGTTTGGCGATAGGCTGACGGCCTTCGAACTCTTCTCCCAGGTTTGTCTCGATCTCGTGCTGCGGCACTTCCCCGAGTGCCACGCGGCTTTGGCGCGCAGGCATCCCCATTACGTGCTCCTCGAGCTAGACGACAGTACCGCGAGTGCGTCGCTACGCGAGATGCTTGGTCGAGGCCTCGCAGTGGCGCTCGACCGGCAGTTGCTACTGGACGCCGTGATCTCCAGCACCTCAGCGCAGGCGGCGAGGCTGTGGGCGTTGCGGGAGAATATTTCCGAAGCACAGGCACGAGAGGGAATGAACCTCAAGCACGATGTGTCGTTGCCTGGGTCGGCGATATGCGATTTTCTTGACACAACCAATGCCTTGCTTGCCGAGCAGTTTTCAGGCGCGCGCATTGTTTGCTTCGGGCATCTTGGCGACGGGAACCTGCACTACAACATCTCGCCGCCGGTGGGGGAGGATGCGCAAGCGTTTCTGACACACCAAGCGGCCATCAACCGTCTCGTCCATGATCAAGTCGTCCGCTTTGGTGGTTCCATCAGTGCCGAGCATGGCATCGGCCAACTGCGCCGCACGGAGATGCTGCGCTACAAGTCGACTACCGAGATGGACCTCATGCAGCGTGTGAAGGCGGCGCTTGATCCGCTCGGCATCATGAATCCCGGCAAGGTCCTGTAGGGGCTCAACCAACTCGCCGCTGTTGGTGTGGCATGGCTGTGTGGTAGCGTAGAACGATGCAACGGTTCGGGTCCTGGGTTGCCATCGTCGTGGTGGCAGTGATCTTCGTTGCCGGCCGCATGGTGCGTGGTGGGCTCGGCATCGAATTATCGATTGCATCCATTCAGGAGTGGGTAGCGGCGCTGAGCTGGAAGGGGCCGTTGTTGTACCTTGGCTTGGTCATCTTCCGCCAGTTTCTCCTGTTACCTTCCGCGATCCTGTTGCCTGTCGGAGGCCTATGCTTTGGTGCTGCCGTGGGGACGCTGCTGGGGAGTGCCGGGATCATCTTGTCCGGCACGCTCAAATTCAGCTTGGCGCGAGCTTTTCGCGCGAGCTGGAGCGATTCGCTCACTAGTGCCAAGTGGCGCACGCTGGTTGGCCATCTCGAACGTTCCGGTCCGCTCATCGTAGGCCTGGTGACGGCTCATCCCGTGGGCCCGATGACCGCCATGCATTGGGCGGCGGGCTTTTCGTCGATTCCTATGCGAGGATTCGTTGTCGCGCTTGTTGCCGGGGCGATCTTTCGTGCCGGAGTGTACGCCTTTCTCGGCTCGACACTCCTAGCCATCAACCCGACACACTTTTACTTGGCGTGTGCGGGCCTGCTGCTGGCAATTCTCCTCCCTCTGGTGCACCCGAGCTTGCGGCGCCGATTGCTGGGTGAGTCGGCTCCGTCTTGATGGGAAGAACTTCTACCTGGCCCTCCAGGGCTCGAAGACCTCCATCATCCTTACTTAGGTGCCTGCAAACGGGCCTTGTTCCAATGCTGGTCGATTAAGATCACGGCAGCGAAGCGACTATCCAGCGATGCTGCGCCGGAGAGTTTCGCGTCTTTCGTTCCGAGCTACTGGGTGTTGCCGCCGCCGATGGCAAAGAAAACCGTCATTTGCGACGCGCCACGGTTCCCCCACAGCATGTATGGAAGGAATGTTAGCGGCACGCCTGTGTGGCTGCGGCCTGCGACCGTATGGATGCCGCCCAGCAGGGTGGGGTCTTCGACTGCCACGAGCGAGTCCTGCTGCACCCGCGCCTGCAAGATGTCGCCGGGATTGTCGATGCTTTCGAGGCAGTAGACCAGCGGGCCGCGTGACAGTGCGTACATGCCACCACAGCGCGGCACCTTCGGATGCTGGCGGTGCAAGCGGAGCGGCATGTCCAGCTTCAGCTCAAGGACGTCACCGCGTGTCCAGACACGGGTGACCGTCAAGGTACGCGCTGCGTGCGGGGTGTAGCCGCAGGCCGTCTCGGGTGCGGCTGCCGCTGTGCTGATGCTATCGGGCGCGATCGGCACACCGTTGAGGCACAGTTCGTAGGTGCTCGACCACACGGGCAGGCGCAGGCGGAGGGTGCAACGCTTCGGGTTGGTGGTATCGACGGCGATGCGAATGTCACCTCGCCACGGGAGCCCGGAGTCGACTGTAAGCCTGCCCCAATCGAGGTCGATCTGGCTGCCGACGTATTGAGCCAAGTACAGCTCGTCTTTGCCGACCCGATAAGCGTATTGGCCGAGCGCCGCCCAGGTACGCGACAGGTTGGATGGGCAGCAGGGAATGAAATACCAGGGTGCACGGGTGATGCCGCCGCGGCAGGTAAGCGGGTTGTTGTAGAAGTACGAGCGCATGTCCATGCCGATCCCGACCGAGGCGGCATTGTAGAGCTGCCACTCGAACAACTCGTCGTATTGCGGCTGTCCGGTGAGCAACGACATCTCGTGATTCCACAATAGGCCGCCGATCGCGGCACAGGTCTCGGCGTAGGCTGTTTCGGGGTCCAGTTCGTAATCGCGCCCAAAGCCTTCGACGAGAGGAATCGAACCCAGACCACCGGTGACATACATGTGTCGTGTCACCGTACGCTCCCAGGCCTGCTCGCTGGCGGCGCGCAACTCCGCATCGTCGGTTGCGCCGCTGAGCATGGCGGCGGCAGTCTGCAGGTAGGTGAAGCAAACGGCGTGGCCGACGGGGATCGTCTGCCGGCGTATGGGCGCGTTCTGCTGGAAAAAGCGCCCGCTGAGCATGTTGTAAGCCATGCGTAGCGGCGCCAGCGCTGGGATCTTAGGCTTGTTGCCGGCGGGTAGGGTGAAGCCGCTACGCTCGGGATGTTGCCTACGGAAACGTTTGCGGCGCTTGGCGGCTGCGCGCATGCGTGTACCGGCACTCACGAGCTGCTGCAGAACAGCGAGGCCATTCTCCCCCGAGCGCCCGCGTCGTTCGAGCAGGCGGCGCGCCAACTCGAGGTAGGAGGATTCGCCGGTGGCTCGGTGCAAGCGGATGAGCGCGATCTCGATCTCCTCATGGCCGTCGGCTTGTTGCGGCGAAGCTTCCATGAAGTCGCGGACGAGCAGGTCGGCGCTACGACGGACAAGATCCAGCAGCCGCGTCTGGCCGGTGGCCTCGTGGTGCGCGACGCCGGCTTCGATGAGGTGGCCGTGGCAGTAGAGTTCGTGCTCCAGGCGCAGATTCACCCAGCGCTGACCGGGGAAGAGGATTTGGTTGTAGGTGTAGAGGTAGCCGTCGAGCATCTGCGCCGCTTCGAGCAGCGGGATGAGTTCGTTGACTCGCTGCTCGAGCAGCGGATCGGGACCGCAGGAGAGGATACGTGAGGCGGCGTCGAGCCACTTGTAGGCGTCGGAATCGGCGAAGAACATGCCTTCGTGAAAGCCTTCGAGACAGCCCGCGGCGATGCGGAAGTTGTCGATGCAGCGCGTCCGCTCGAGCTGCTCCCACTGATAGAAGATCGCCTCGCGGGCATTGGCCTCGAGGCGCCTACCCCAGAAGCCACCGCCAACTCGGACACGACGCAAGTAGATGTCGGTCAGAGGCATGCCGCAGCCTGATCGACCAGATGTCGGCGCAGGATGTGCGCCTTCTGTTCGGCGCTCAAGCTGTGCCGCGAGCGTTTGTGATGACCCATTTGAGAGACTCCTTGTCTGGCTCCTTAGCAGAGCCGGCTCGGAGTCACGTTCCGGCTGAGGCAGAACAGTTGCGAGAACGGCTCACCACTCAATGACACAATGCACTCGAGTGAAAGGATACGGCCAAGGCGGCTTCAGAATGGACGGTAAGACCACATGAAGTTCATGAAGAACAATGGGCCGGAGACAGCTCTCTTTTTCTGACTTCATGACCTTCAGGTCCTTCATGGTGATACGCCTTTGGCGCGTGGCGAATCGCTGGCGGGCGGGCACTTGAAGTGGGCATATCTGGGCGTGTGGAGCTTGCGCATACAACCCTGGCGATCTGGCTCGTAGCGTTCAACTTGCCCACCTATGTTTGTCGTCGGCTGGGCGATCTTTGGCTCGTGGGGTGACTTCGTACGGCGTGCCGATACAGCCTCCTACCCTGGTGGTTCTCGCTGCTACGTGGCGAGGGGCCGGCGGACTTGATCGAAATCCAAACAACCGCTGCGCAGCATCGCACCCACCCTGGGCTGCCTGATGAGGCTCTGCCCGCCAATTCGATTAGGCAGGCAATCCGGCTGACGCGCCGCGAGGGCGCGCCTGTCCCGAGCCCAGTCGAGGGGGCGTCTCCACTGCTTACGAACATTGA
>CAZGSN010000291.1:0-21335 GCA_964528465.1 uncultured Binatia bacterium (SeqCode) | reverse complement strand
CCAGTCGAGACGCGGTCGTGCATCGACCTTGGTGTCATGGGAAGTCGACGTCCGCGTCGGCGTCTGCGTCTGCGTCAATGTCGGCGTCTGTGTGGGTGTGCACAACGGGTATGGTGGCTCGGCCGCGTTGTCGATGATGGTTCTCTGTGTGAGTTCACCGGTTGCTGCGTTGCGCGCAAAACTGGCGACGAAATGCACTGGGGGGGCGGGCGCATCGGGTCCTGCAACCGCGCCGTAGAGATTGTTCCCTGCCGGATCTAACTCGATCCAGTGGAGAACAGGCAAGTCGGTTTGATCGGATAAGCTGCTGGCTTGCAGCTTGCCTTCATCCGGTCCACTGGTCTCACGCAGTAAAGTCGTGATTCGACCTGGACTGTCGGTCCCTACGTAAAGGTGCTTGCCATCGGGGCTGATGGCGAGGGAGCGTGCGTTGTTACTCCCTGCGCTCAGAAGTACGGGGCTGCCGATCGGAGTAAACGTGTTGCCGCTGCGCCGCAGCGCTAGCACCGATGTATTCATCCCCACGTAAATGAATTCTCCAGTGTCAGGTGGGTAGGGTTCGATCCACCACGGTCCGGCCAGCCCGTGCGAGGAGGCGGTTAGAGTGTTCAATTTCTGAAGAGTTGAGGCGCTTAGCACGTTGATCTTGTTTGCCGTGTGTGCGGGAACGATCAACAGCCCCTCGGTGGGAAGCAAGGCTGAACGCCCCATACCTTCAAGGTCCACGTGTGTCATGCTGCTCGACGGGGTAGAAGGGATCAGATGCGTGCTTGCATTCAAGGTGTAGGCGTCCACCGTTCCGCTACCGCCACCCGGCGTAGTATAGCTGCTGTAAAGCGTCGTCCCGGCTACGCGCAGGTACCCGATCGCCTCAACAGGTCCAAGACTAGCTTTGTGCACCAGCCCGGCCGGTTCATGATGGAACACGTGAAGAAAGCCTCTGCGACCGCTAATGAAGCCGCCAGCGTAGAGCCACCCGTCTTCGGTGGAAGTGAGCGCGCGTATTTCCGAAAGCTTGACCACCGATCGACCATCGCAACGTTCGTACGACGGGTCCATCGGTGATGCGGTGGGTCGCTCAGTTACACTCTCCACAAAGGCCAACTGTCCCGTGGTCGCATCGCGCTCGTACACGATAATGCCGCGGTTGCTGCCTACGTAAAGGTACTTCGAGAATGTCCCCTTACCCACGACTGCGACGCGCGGGAAGCTGAGTGACACACCCGCCCAGGCGGCCTGAAACGATATTCCGAGTAACGTGCTTCCCAGGCACATCGCCCGCCAAGCAATCCAGCCTCGCTGCCGCATCAAGGCGGCGAGGAACTCTTGCCGGTTTCGTTGGTCAATGCTTCGCATTTCCCCTCCTTCGTAGAACGCAGTGCGTTGCACCTACGCCCGATGGGCGTTTCTTGTCAAACAAGCGCGGCCACAATATCAGGCTCACAGGATCGCGGGATTGCTGCATTGGTAGCCCGTATACATTCTTAGCGAGCATCCTTAGCGGCGACATGATGCTGCCGCCGGAGCCTGGCACGACTTGCGGAGTACGAATATGAGGGGCGTCGACCAGGATTCAGGAATCCCGGTGGCTAATGTGAAGGATTGAGCACTCGACGATGGAGTTCGTGGTAGGCGCGGGCTGAGGCGGTCCACGAGAAATCGCGGCGCATGGCGTTGTTGAGTAGACGGCCCCCAGCCCTTCGATTCCTTCCTGCTGCCCTGCCGCAAGGCGTTGGTTGACAAGCAGAGGCAACCTATGCGACGCGGGCATCACTCTCATGCCCGTCTTGTTCCTGCTGCTGCTTCTCTCTGTTGCCCTCACTGGCTGTGATCGGGGCATGCAGGTGGTTGCTCCTGCCGGTCCTCCTGTCACGGCGACGAGTGTGCCATCGTTAGTGTTGTCCGAAGATGCGGCAGGAAAACTGCTGGCACGAGCGATAGCGGCGGCGGGCGGATGGGACACTTGGATGCGGCATCGCGACGTGTCGTTCATCTCCACCTTCACCTTGCTCGATCAACGCGGCACGCCAACTTCGGAGACCATCTTTCTGCACAAGCTGCTTCTGCATGGGCCACCGCGCAGCCGACTAGAATCCATTGGGCTCGACGATGAGCTGCTGTTTGGCCTCAACGGCACGGATTGGTGGATGGTGCGCGCCGGGCAGTTGCTTAGCGACGAGCGCAGCACGGCGTTCACCCGCTTCGAGGCTAGGAACGCCGAGTATTGGTTTCGCCTACCGTTCGTGTTTGCCGAGATCCCCGGTGCCATGAGCTATCTTGGAGAGGATGCCGACGGTAGCCGGCGCTGGGAGAAGCTACGCATCGAGTACGCTCCCGAAGCCCCCGTGCCGGTGAATTGGGTGGTTGCGTACGTGAATGCCGAAAGCGGTCTGATTGATCGTGTGTTTTGCGAGATGCGAACCGACCTCTTGCGTCAGCGCTGGTGGCGCGGCGAGTTCGACGACTACCGGACCATTGACGGTATCCGCCGGGAACGGCGGCGGGATTTCTTTCCGGTGAACGATATCGACAAGCTCTTGGGCACCAAAGCGGCGCAACAAATCGTCGAGCATGTTCGTTTCGACAACGACTTTCCCGCGGAGTTATTCGAACGCCCACCCATTACCGACGGCTCGCGTACGGCCACGTAGGAGGTTGTCTCAGAACCCAGCCTGGGGCGTGGTGCCGGAGGCTAGCCGGCATAATTCATGAGACTGCTCGCCGCGGAGGCAGCAAACATCAACGTGACCTTCTTATTGAACCACGAAGGCACGAAGGTCACGAAGAATGACCCTTCAGAGGGAATTCTGAAGGACACACAGTTGACCAGTCCCCTTGATCTCGCCCTGCTCTTGCTTCGTGTCCTTCGTGCCTTCGTGGTTCAAAGAACACACTGTTTTCGTCAACATGCTTCGAATCCCTCGTGCGTTCAGCCTCTTGCCCCGATTTTGCCGCGAGGTCGTGAATTGTCCGGGCTACGGACTTGTGAAGCTCAAGCAAACCCAAGCCCCGAGCCACCAGCCCCGCAGCTCAGTCCTGAGACAAGCTCGTTGGACTGGGGTTCAGTAGCCCAATCGGCGAATCGCTTCCTCACTGAGGCCGAAGTAATGGCCAATCTCGTGGATGACGGTGGCGCGGATTTCTTTCCGCAGCCTTTGGGGCGTGCGGCAGGCGCGCAGCAGCGGTCTGTAAAAAATGTGGATGGTGTCGGGAAGCACGTTGCCGTGGTTGGCCCGGCGTTGGGTGAGCGGAGTTCCCTGATAAAGGCCGAACAACGTATCGCGCCTCGGGTTGAGGCCGAGCGCCCGCAACGCTTCGGTCTCTGGCTCGTCTTCGATCATCACCGCGACATTGTCGAGATGACGGGCCAGCTCGGGAGGGAGGTCGTCCAGGGTTTCTTGGACCAGGATGGCGAACTCATCGCGAGTCATGGCGGCGCCCGCGCTATCTGGGATCTCCGACATAGAGCGACCCGTGCAGCCAGCGCTGGTGGTGTGCGCGATCGCGAATGTCCCAGATGTCGCGGCTGAACTCGTCGGCTTTCGTGTCGAGGAGGAGAAAGCGGAAGAACTTGGCGACGGTGGTCGGCAAGACAATTTCGCCGCGCGCTTGCATGGCTTCATAAACCGCACCGGCGGGGAAGATCGTACGTGGTGCGGACAAGGAGTCGTGCATCATCGAGGTTGCCACCAGCCCCGGCTTGGCCATCGCAAACCCTATTTCCTCGCCAAGCTCTCCCACCAAGCACCTCCACAGCATTGCGGACGCGGCTTTGGAGACGGAGTAGGCGGCACCGCCGGGGCGCGGGTTGGAAGCAGCATCGGAGCCGATGAATAGCACCCGTCCACCTTGCAGATTCCCCCGTAGGCAGAGCACCAGGTGCAAGCGAGAGAGGAGATTCGTTTCCAGTGCTGTCTGCCAATCCTCTGGACTCAGGGTAGTGAGCAAGCCGCGGGGGAAGACGCCGGCCCCAAGTACCAGCGCCGCAATGGCCCGAGTTCCGATGGAGTCGGCAATGCAAGCACGGCCCGCCGGAGTGGTGACGTCGGCTACCACAGGGCGGATGTTCTTGTGTGCTGCTGCCGTAGCTGCCAGTTCCGTTTCTCGCCGTGCCACGGCGAGCACCTCGAGCCCGGCCCGCGCCAACTCGATGGCAGTCTCGCTGCCGATTCCCGCTGACCCACCTGTCACTACCGCAAGCGTCGTCATGCGCTCACTCCCTCCGTAGTGATCCCGATACGGACGAGGTTGATTGGCAACGGAGAATCAAACCACGGAGCTCCGGAAGCTCATGAAGAACAATTGCCCGACGGCAGTTCATTTTGGTGATCTTCATGCCCTTCATCCTGATGCGCGTTGGGCTCATCGTAGATTCCTCGGGATCAGGAGGTCTAGGCCTATAAGGCTTGATGTGCCGTGGAAGCAGTGCACCGGCTAGCCTTTAGTCCGAATGTCTCTCGTTTGGTGCAACGTCGGCGCGTGCGCGTTGGGCCAGCTCGGCGAGCTGTTTCGACTCTGCCGCTAGCGTCGGGATGTCTTCCTCCAACGACCGTGCTTCCGCCTCGTAGGCAAGCAGATCGGTCTCCTCCATTACGAGTTCGGTTTCGGCGGCGGCTTTTTCCTTGATCTGTGCCATCGTGTGTTCGTTGGCGGCACGCGCATCCAGCAAAGCCTGCGCACGTGTGTTCTCCAGCCATTGCGATTGTTGCTCGAGATCTTCGGCCACGCACTCGCCCTGCAAGCGCTGCCATCCTTCCAGGTACCACCCTCGCCACAAGCTGCGGCGTAGCGTCTGCCATTTGCCGGTGACGGCCAGGGTGCCGCGCCCGTCGGGCGCTAGTTCCGGGACGTACGGAATACTCACCGGACGAGGTAGCAACGAGCAATCGGCACCAAGAGCTACGGCCCCGGCTTGCATCTCGGCAGCCGCTGCGTTCGATGATCGCGCCACACTGTCGGCATACTCTTCCGCGGCGTTGCTAGTAGCAATCTCGAGCTCGGCTAGATTGCCCTTCCATACCCAGCGGCGGCGGGCGGTGCGTAGCTTTTTCCGCAGCTCCGTGGCGGCGGCTGCCGCGTCGGCGCGACTACGCACAATCAGCCCTTCAATGTGGTTCTCGAAGTCTACCAGCCGAGTTCGCGCCTGGTCTGCTTTGCCTTGAGCCAGCGCTTCAATCTCGGCCAAGCGTCGGCGCGCAGCGGTGACCACCTCGCGGACCATTGCCTGCCGGCTTGCCAACGACTCCTGTGCAGTTGCCAAAGCCTGTTGTCCGCGTTTGGCGGCTTCGCGCAAGGCGACGAGCTGGCGACTGCTGCTGTCCAAGAAGTCGCGGACCGCTTGCTTGAGCTTGCCCAGGCCGCCATCGCCGGCACCCTCGCTAACCGGCGTTCGCGCGTGGCGAGCGTCCACAAGAAAGACATCGTGTGCCACCGCGAGGTTGTCGCGCAGCAGTTGAAGCTGGTGGCGGCGCTCCCTATCACTCAACTCGCGACACGAAGCATCGAGATTCCACACGACGAATAGCTTGCTGATGTCGTGGCTCAGGTCTTTGGCAAGGCGCCGGGTAAGTTCCGTGAACAAGGCTGGATAGCGGACGACGAGAATGACAGCGTCGAGGGCGCGTAACGCGTCGGCG
Source organism: uncultured Binatia bacterium (SeqCode) (assembly GCA_964528465.1). Taxonomy (GTDB): domain Bacteria; phylum Desulfobacterota; class Binatia; order HRBIN30; family HRBIN30; genus CAZGSN01. The sequence goes on along the minus strand of CAZGSN010000291.1, from coordinate 15,699 downwards.
GAAACACTGTCCATCTTGGCATCGGCGCCGAGTCCTGGTGTGTCGAGCAACTCCGCCTGGCCACCAAGCTGCAGGAGATCGAGGTTCGTCTCCACCACCACTTCCGACTTGCCGAATGTGGAGCCGCGCATTGCCTCCTCCAACGCTTCTAGGCCTTCCATGGCGCGAGGGCCGATGCGCCAGGTCGTGGCAGGTCCGAAGGTTACCCGCACCGGCATGCTGGTGAGCGGCTCGAAGGCGACCGGGGAGAGGTCGGCCCCCGCGATTGCGTTCAGCAAGCTCGACTTTCCTGCCTTGACCTCACCGCAAACCGCAATGCGCACCTGCTGTCGCCCAAAGGCCTGTTGCATCTCCGGGAGTTCGGCCAGCAATCGCGACGGCACGTGTCCAGCATGGGCTCGCAGCAAGGCCTGCACTCGCTGCAGCGTTTGCCGCAGCTCTTCGGGCAAGGGGTTGAGAACAACAGTGCTGGTTGCAGATGATGGCGTGTCGTGCATCGCGAAGCTCGTTCCTTCCGGGGGCCGCTGCTTAGGGTCTGGCTTGCAGCGATGCAACCAACTTCGACCCGGAGATCCAGCCTTTGCATCGAATCTGGAAGTGCCCAGGGATGCAGCTCCGCTCGAAGCCGCCGCCGCCGCACCAGTCGCGATAGCGCCGCGCCCGACCCTTACCTCTCGGGCCGCCATCCGGCGACGCTGTCGCTGCGAGCCGGCATAAACGACGCAGGTAGCCACCAAGGAAGCCGTGCATGCAGATTGCGCCCACATGGCGCAGCGAGGGGCCACTGGGGTGTGCGACAAACTCGTTGGGAGGCAACCTTCCACCATCCACGCGCTCACGCGCGCGGCTACACGGAGCTGGCGAAGACACAGTAGCCGCGGCCGCGAGGCCGTGGATCTTGGATGAAAGCCAACAAATATGATGCACGCCCGGGCCACTGGTGCGGTGGCCACCTTGATTGCCCCGTCGCACGCGATCAGGAAGAATGTGTGGTCTGACGAGGAGATCGTAATGAAGCAGGGAAGTCCGCTTTCGATCCGCATGCTCCGCGCCGATGAGATTGCGGACCTCAACACTCAGGTTGGAGAGCGTTCGGCGCAGTTGCTGACGGAGATGCCGTGGCTCGATAGCCTCGATGTGCGTCACCAAAGCTCCGGAGTGGCTCCGCGCGACCTCAAGGTGGTTGCGTTCAATGCGGAGCGTGGCAGTCGCTTCGATGGTATCTTGGCCTTGCTTCGCGACGATCCGCGCTTGCGGCAGGCCGATGTGATTCTCCTCAGCGAAGTCGATTGGGGTATGGCGCGTTCCGACAATCGGCATGTGGCGAGGGAGCTTGCCGACGCTCTGGGTGGGTTGGACTATGTTTTCGGTATCGAGTTCCTCGAGCTTACCAAGGGCGAGGCTCTGGAACTCGAGGCGGCGGGGGAGAATACCTGGAGCTTTCACGGTAACGCGATTCTCAGTCGCCATCCCTTGCGCACTCCACGTCTGTTGCGATTGCCGCGTTGCTGTAGTTGGGCGGAAGGGTCGCAGGCGCGTATCGGCGGTCGCATGGCGTTGCTGGCTGAAGTTGAGACCTTCGCTGGCGAGATCACGCTGGTGTCGACACATTTGGAGGTCCGCACTACACCGCAGGGACGGCGCACACAGCTCAGACCGTTGCTTGATGTGTTGGCGCAGCGGCCGGTGAGCCTGATTGGCGGCGACCTGAACACGGTTACGATCGATACCGGAGAGATGGAGCAAGTATACGCGCTTCCCACCTACCTGGAGGAAGACCCGCATCGCTTGCGACGTCCCGAGCGCTACGAGCCGCTGTTCGAGGATGTACGCGAGGCAGGATTTCTCGTCGACGAGCTGAACGTCGCCGACGAAACGACGAATGTTCCGCTAGGGATTCCCGATCCACGCATCTGGACGAAGTTAGATTGGATCTTTGCCCGCGGAGTCCGCGTCGAAGCCCATCACCAGCCGCCCGCGGTGGTGCGTGCTGAGCACGAGGGACTCCGGGTCTCCGACCACGACTTTGTGGTGGCTCATATCGGTGTCGGGTAGGCCTGAAGGAGAGACTGTGTACACTTGGTTGTCTGAGCACTTGGGGCGTCGTCCCTGGTGGATGAACGCGACGATGTTGTTTTGCGGCTACATGGCGCTCGCTTACATGCCCTGGGACTTCTTCGCCAAGCCCGTCGCTATCGATAAGGAAGCTTGGTTTGGCTTCTTGCTGCATGGCTGGTGGGCGAAGCTAACGGAGCCTTTGCATTGGGCGCTGTATGGTGCTGGCGCCTATGGGCTTTGGCGAATGGCGCCGTGGATGTGGCCTTGGGCCTCCCTGTACGTGGCCCAGGTCGCTCTCGGCATGCTGGTTTGGAATCTCGTCTATGTCGGTGGTTGGCGTGGTTGGGGCGGTGGGTTGCTCAGCTTCTTACCGCTGGCCGTTCTGACCTGGGCGTTTTGGAATGCGCGCGAACGCTTCCGCCGGCCACGTTCGAACATGCGGCAGCGCTACGGCGAATGGGCCTTGGTGACCGGGGCTTCGGCAGGAATTGGGGCTGAGTTTGCGCGTGCCTTGGCGCGCGATGGGATGTCTTGCGTGCTCACGGCTCGGCGTCACGATCGACTGCAAGCCTTGGCCGTGGAACTGGAGCAGCAGCATGGCGTGGGCACCCGTATCGTCGCTGCCGATTTGAGCCGCGAGGGCGGAGCCGAGGCGTTGCTTGCAGCGGTGGCGGATCTGGACATCGCGGTTCTCATCAACAACGCCGGTATCGGATACTCCGGCCGCTTCGACAAGCAAGATGGGAAGCGCCTACGGGCTTTGGTGCAGACCAACTGTGTGGCGCCGGTGGTCATTGCCAACGGCCTACTGCCGGCCATGCGCGCACGCGGGCGCGGTGCGATGATCCTCAGCGGTTCCACGGCGGGGCGGCAGTCGTTGCCCTGGCACGCCATCTACGCGGCGTCGAAAGCCTTCGACTTGCTCTTTGGCGAAGCGGTATGGGCGGAGATGCGGGGCACGGGTGTCGACGTGCTGGTGTTGGAACCGGGCGCAACCGAGTCGGAGTTTCGCGACGTGGCTGGAGAGATTCGCGGCGTCGGTGAGCCGGCGGCCAACGTGGTGGCGATTGCGCTCGATCGCCTCGGGCAACAGCCGTCCGTCATCTCTGGTTGGTTCAACTTTTTGCGTGCCAACCTACAGCGGCTGGTGCCACGTCCGGTGATGACGCTTCTGGCAGGCGATTTCATTCTCAAGCAAACGCCACCCGAAATGCGCTGAACAGCCACCGAGCTTCCGCCAACCTGATCACCCGGTGCGTGCCGCGGAGTGCTCGGGTTCCGGGGTTCTGCTGTACCGGGGTGCCAGGGTCCGGGGGCGGGGATGTGGATCACGTCGCTGCCGACGGAGCGCAAGGCGATTGTCGAATCCGAAGAAGTGGTGAACGGTGGAAGACGAGACAGGAGTTGGTCAGCCTGTTTGACGATACAAGCGGCGAGCGGCGCCGATACCTAGCCGACGCTTATAACCGCGGCGCTTGCTTTCGGTATCGATGAGATGGGTTTGGCCGACCATGGTGAAGAAGCGTCGGGGGTAGTTGCGCAGTGTGTCGATGAAGCTCGAACTCTCTATGGCGTAGTGATCGAGTCGCGCGGCAACGTCGGCTGGCACAGGCAGCGTTTGCTCAACTTGCAGCGACTGTGCCGCAAACCTCACGATCTCGACGTAATCGTTGAAGCGGACCGGCAACGAGGGGCCGCCCTCGACTGCTTGGTCGGCAAACGGCATCAACCCGGGCGCCGCTTGTGTGCTTGCGGCGTTTAGCAATCGCTCGCGGATCGAGGTGAACTGGGCTTCCTCGGGTAGCGAAGCCAGCCCGGCGCGGATTGGATTGAGGTCGACGTAGGTCATGCAGGCAAGCAGAGCCCCTTGATCAAGCAGCGCCTGCGAGCGGAAGCGCCCCTCCCAGAAGCGCCCGGTGCAATTGTCTTCGACATTGGCGCGGCGCGCGATCCACTCGTTGAGGCAGCGCATGAACCAGCTCAGACTACTCAAACGCTCGCGCCACAGGCGAACCTTCTTTGCCCACGCTTTGGGTGGCAGCTCACGCGCGTCCTGAACCGCTTGCCGGAACAACTGCTCGTAGCGACGCGTCACCTCGTCGTCGCTCCAGGAACGAGTGGAGTCGATGGCGAGGTGCAGAATGAGATGGAAGTGGTTGCTCATCAGGCCGTAGGAGCAGATGTCGACCGCGAAGATCTGAGCAAGATGCTTCATGCGTTCGGCAATCCAGCCCTTGCGGTGATCGAAATCTCGGCCGGTGAGGGGATCGAGACCGCACAAAAAAGCGCGGCGTACGACCCGGCTGATGCAGTGATAGTAGGTGGTGGCGGCTACGTCGACGAGTTGGTTGCGTGGTCTAGGCATGGAGTGCTCGGTTCCTCCGATCCCGCAAGCAGGCACAGCAACGCGAGTGCCACCGAGAGGACGACAGGGGCAGGGGTCGTTGCCGAGCGGATACGCATCTATGTACTCAGAGTGAGCCTGCCAGCGGACGTACCCAGACTGCGTCGACGGAAGGGGCCAGGGGCAGCGGACGTCAGCAGGAGACGCCAGAAGACGCCAAGACATCCACCGAACGAGACCCCAGCGAGATCCCAGAGATCCCAGGAAGATCCCAGGGAAGATCCCAGGACATCCACCCGACTGCAGGGAAGATCCCAGCAGGAAGATCCCAGGACATCCACCCGACAGATCTGATGAGCCCGAAGGGAATAGAGGGTGGGTGTCCTACTAGATCCGTCCTACTAGATCCGCCCGACAGATCCGATGAGGCCGAAGGCAATAGAGGGTGGGTGTCCTGCTAGACTGTCTTGAACCGTTAGGGTGACTCCGATAACCGCAGCGGCATGAAGGAAGTAGAGCCGCCGTCCTCCGGCGCAACGGTGCAGGGTACGGAACTGCGGGGGCTCAACAGGCTAGCGCCATGGCTGATTAGCGCCGCCCTGTGGCTGCTGAAACTTACTTTACGAATCCGCTTCGAGAATGCAGAGGAACTGTTTGCGCGCTGGCGGCGGGGCGAGCAGGTGCTGGTTGCCTTTTGGCACAATCGCGTGGTGATGATGCCGCTGGCCAATCGCAGTCCGAAGCTGTGCATCATGAACAGCCGCAGCCGAGACGGCGAGATTGCGACGCGTGCCATGGAGCGTTGGGGGATTCACTCGGTGCGTGGATCGGCGAGTCGCGGTGCCGTCGGCGGGTTCCTGCAACTGCTGCGGGCATTTCGTGCCGGCTACAGCTTGGCTCTCGTTCCCGATGGTCCGCGTGGACCTCGTTACCAAGCCAAAGCCGGCATCATCCATCTGGCGCGCGCCACCGGGGCTCCTCTGTTCCCTGCCACCTACGCGGCTTCGAGCAAGATCGAATTGCGCAGTTGGGATCGGCTCATCATCCCCTTGCCGTTTGCGCGGCTCAGGTTTCTGATTGGCGAGCCGTTGCTGGTGCCGCGCGACGCCGACGATGCAACCGTGGAAGCCATGCGACAGGAGTTGGAGTCCCGACTCAATGCCATCACCGAACGTGCCGATCGCGAGGTCGGCTGAGTCCCCTGTCTATCGAACTTGTCTCGAAACTAGATTGCGGTGCTCGGGGCGCGGGACTTTGGTTTGCCTGGACTTCACCAGCCCCTAGCCTCTGGCCGCAAGCCGCAGGAAGGGTTTCGAGACAAGCTCTATCGTGCGCGGATGCGGCGTTTCTGCTTAGGCAGGTGCCATGGGCTATTTGGCCTACGACGTTGCAACGCACCTTCTGGGTCTTCTAGCTCTGCCCTTCCTTCCTCTATTGTGGTGGAGCCGCCATGGGGAGGGGCTCTCGGAGCGCCTGGGGCGATTGCCGTCGGCGGTGTCGCGGCTGCAGCGGCCGATTTGGATCCATGCCGCTTCGGTCGGCGAGGTCTTGTCGGCGCGGCCCTTGGTGGTGGCCTTGCGTCGTCGTTACCCGCACAGCCCGATCCTTGTGTCCACGACTTCTGTCACTGGCCGCGCCACCGCCCGTGCTCAGTTACAACCCGATGCTGCCATGCTGCTGCCGCTCGACCTGCGCTGGATTCTCGTCCCGGTTTTTCGAGCGCTGCGCCCCACCTGCCTGGTGATCGTCGAGACCGAGCTGTGGCCAAACCTCCTGCGTGTTGCCGCCAATCATGGCGTGCCCGTGGCGATGGTGAGTGGCCGTATTAGCGAGGTAGCTGCAAGCCGCTATGCGCGCGTGCCGTGGTTGACGCATGCCATGCTGGCACACGTCGACCTACTGGCCATGCAAAGCGAGCAGGATGCCAAGCGGGTACGCGCCCTTGGCGCCGCCCCGGAAGATCTGCAGGTTGTCGGCAGCCTGAAATACGCACGCTTGGATCATGCGGCACCGGCCGTTCCCGTATCGTTCGCGAAGCTTGTCGAAGGGCGCGACGTGCTGTTGGCAGCGAGCACACATCCCGGAGAGGAAGAGTTTGTCGTCGAGGCTTGCACCGAGCTGTTCTCCCAACATCCGCAATTGTTGCTGGCCATTGCTCCACGTCGGCCAGAACGGTTCGCCGCCGTTGTGGCGTGGCTAGAGAATTGCGGTGTGCGCTTCGAGCGACGGACTGAGACTGGCACTGGCGTGCAACCAACAACGCAAGTCTTGCTCATCGATACAGTCGGCGAGCTGCTTGCCTTTTTCCCGTTGTGCCGAGCTGCCTTCGTTGGCGGTACCCTGGTGCCAGTCGGCGGCCACAACGTTACCGAGCCTGCTTTGTTTGCGAAGCCGGTGGCTTTTGGACCGCACACGAACAACGTCGCAGATGCGGCCCGTGCTCTGCTTGAAGCACGCGGTGCGGTGCGGGTGCACGAGGCTGCCGACCTGGCGATGCACTGGCGCGAAGTCCTCGACAACCCAAACTTCGCCATTGCCATGGGCGAGCGGGCTCAAGCAGTCGTACGCGCACAGGCGGATGTTGCCGAGCGCACGCTCGATTTGCTGGCGCCATTGCTGGACGAGGCTGGGCGATGAAGAGCACGCCGCAAAGCTGGCGTGAGCGCATCTGGCAACGTCAAGGAGTGATCGCTTGGACGGTATGGCTGTCCCTCCTGCCGCTGAGCTGGTTGTTTGGCCTTGGCGTGCGCTTGCGCGATGTCGCTTACCGCGCCGGCTTGCTGAGGGTACAGAGAGCTTCTGTTCCCGTAGTTAGTGTCGGTAATCTCTCCGTTGGTGGTACGGGGAAGACGCCGATGACGCTGTGGCTGGCGCGCCAACTGCGCGAGCTGGGTCTTCACGTTGCCATCGTGTTGCGCGGCTACGGGGGGAGTGCCACCACGGCGACGTTGGTATCGGAGGGGGCGGGTCCGTTGGTGGGTGCCTCCGTAGCCGGGGATGAAGCGGTGATGCTGGCGCGTTGTTTCGATGGACCGATTTGGACGGCGCCGCAGCGCATCGATGGCGTCGATGCGGCGGCGCAACGTGGCTGTGATGTCGTCGTGCTTGACGACGGTTTCCAGCACCGCGCCTTACATCGCGACTTCGACCTGGTGCTGATCGGCCAACACGGCCAGCACCTGCTTCCCGCCGGCCCTTTGCGCGAGGGCCCGGGCGCGTTGCGGCGCGCCGATGCCGTTGCGCTGGTTTGCAAGTCGGAGTTCGACGAAGGCCCGGAGACGCTTGCGATTCCAGCGGGGCTCCCGGTTTTCCTTGTGCGCTTTGCAGCGCAGTCGCTGCTCGAATCCCATGCCGGGCGATGGCACGAGCTGCCGGTAAACACGTTGGCCGGCCGGCAGATTGCAGCCGTGTGTGGGATTGCCCAGCCGGCGGCGTTCTACGACACGGTGCGGCAGTGGGAAGGGCAGATTGAAGAGATCTTCGAGTATCCCGACCACCACCAGTACAAAGAGGCCGACTGGCAGCAACTGCTACGCAAGACGCGCGATATCGACTTGATCGTCACCACCGAGAAGGACTTGGTGAAGCTCGAGGCATTTCCCTTTGCCCGCGGCAAGCTGGTGGCTGTGCGAGTGGTCCCACAAGTCGAGCGCGGAGAAGAGCTTGTGCGCCTGGTGCTCGAACGCACTGGTCTGATACACAAGCTAAGAACGGAAGAGGTCGGAGACGGCTAGGTGCCTCCTTTCCTGTTCCCTAGCAAGGAGGAAGACATGGCGATTAGCAGGGAGCTATTACAGGTTCTCGCGTGCCCGAAGTGCAAAGGTGCAGTGCAGTTGACGGAAGAGAAGGATGGCCTGGCCTGCAATGCCTGCCGGCTGATCTACCCGATCCGGCACGATATCCCAGTCATGTTGATCGACGAGGCGATCCCCGTCGAATAGGTGCAGCGAGTCGCACGGCAGATGTCTCGGCGAGCGCCGCGAAGAGCCTTCGTGTGGGCGCCAATGGGGCAAAGAGGGGGTAGCGATACGCCGTTGGGTGGACGCATGCGAATTCTCCTCGTGCAGACCAGCTTCTTGGGTGACGTGGTGCTGAGCACGCCGGTGTTCCCGGCGTTGCGCCAGCAGTTTCCGCAAGCCCACATTGCTGTGTTGGTGCGTCCCGAGAGCGCCGGGGTTCTCGCCGAGCATCCGGCGATTGATCAAGTCCTGGTCGACGACAAGCGCGGCACCACGCGCGGCCTCGCCGCATGGCAGACTGTGCGCATGCTCCGACAGCAGAAATTCGATCTGGTGCTGTCCCTCCACAAGTCATTGCGCACGGCGTGGGTGTTGGCCGCAGCCGCGATTCCACGCCGGCTCGGCTTCCGCGAAAGCGCCGGTTGGTTTCTTTTTCATCGCTGCACGCGCCGCGATCGCACGCAGCACGAGGTTGAGCGCAATCTTGCCATTCTGCGTTGTCTCGACCTGGATCCGCGTGCCTTTGTGCGGAAGCCCTCCGTGGCCGTGTCGGCGGCAGCGGTGGCGGACCTGCATTCTCGTCTTGAACGGCATGGCGTCCGCCGAGACCAACTGTTGGTCGGGATCGCTCCAGGCTCGGCATGGGCTACCAAGCGGTGGACGGTCGACGGCTTTGCTGCCGTGATGCAGGCGGTACACGCGCAGATTGCTGCCGTTCCCATTCTCTTGGGTGCCAAAGGCGACATGGAAATGGCTGCGGCAGTGCAAGCCGCGGCAGGGGGGATCGGTGTGAATCTCGTGGGACAAACGAGCCTGCCAGTGCTGGTGGCTGCCATCGATCAATGCAGGGTCATGATCACCAATGACAGCGCGCCGCTGCACATTGCCGTGGCCCGTGACACTCCCGTGGTCGCGCTCTTCGGGCCTACAACTCCCGGTATGGGATTCGGGCCGTTCGGCGAGCAGTCTCGGGTTATCGAGCGACAGCTTGCCTGCCGCCCGTGTAGTCGCCACGGCGGCGCTACCTGCCCGCTCCGCACGCATGCATGCATGCGCGAGATCACTCCGAAGAGTGTCTTGGAGGCGGTGCACAACTTCCTCGGCCACAGCGGCAGCGACGGCGCCAGGGCTCGCTTGTCTCGCTGCCACACGCTTGCGTAGAGGCACGTGGCCATGGTCATCCCGATAGGCTTTTCCCGTATCCGTTCGAGTGGATACCACTGCGTGATTCGCGATGATGTGCGCCCGTGGCTGGATCCGGCCATCGCCCGCTTGGAGGATTGCGCGCGACTACCTCCTGCCCGAGGCGGTGCTGGGGTGCTCGTGGGAGGGCGCGGTGGGGTGGTGCTGATGCGTGTCGACACGCATACGGTGGTGGTGCGCCCGTGCCGGCGTGGTGGCCTGCCGGCGCGCTTCGTTCGCGACGTATATTTTGGTTTGCGCCCGCGCCCGTTTGCCGAGCTTGTGCAGACCGAACGCTTGCGGCAGGCCGGAGTTCCGGTGGTTGAGATCTATGCTGCCGTGGTCGCCTGGTTAGTCCCAGGCTGTTACCAGGGCTGGGTGCTCTCGCGTTTCCTAGAAGGAACGGAGACGCTTTGGACCTGGGCCCAACGTGAGCACGAGCCGGGTGCCAAGCAGGAGGTTTGGCGAAGTCTCGCCCTTGCTTTGCGTCGCCTGCATGCGGCAGGGGTGGTGCATCCCGACTTGAACCTGCAAAACGTTCTGGTGCGAACCGATCCGGGTGGGGCACAGGTATGGTTGATCGATTTTGATCGCAAGGCAATTGCCGCACGCATTGGCTCTGACATCGAGCGTCTGGAACGTTCCGTGCGCAAGCTCGACCCGCAGCGCCAACATATCCGTGGAGAAGATTTTGCTTTCTTGCGCCGCGCCTATGCGGAGGCGCCGTGCGACTGAGCCCGCGGCGGATCTTGATCGTGCTCTTGGGTGCGATCGGCGACGTCACCCGCGGCTTGCCGCTGGCGATGCGTTTGCGCGAGGCCTACCCGGAGGCGCAGATTGCTTGGGCTCTAGAGCCCTTGTCGGCGCCGTTACTGGAGAAGCATCCCGCTGTCGACCGTCGTATCCTCTTTCAACGGCACCAGGGGCCACGTGCCTTCCTGCGCTTTCTCGCCGAGGTGCGAGAGCTCCGGGCTGATTTGACCCTGGATCTGCAACGCCACTTGAAGAGTGGTGTCGTCAGCCTGGTGTCGGCTGCTCCCGTGCGCCTAGGGTTTCACCGCAGCAATGCCCGCGAAGGCAACTGGATGTTCAACAACCATCACATTGCCGCCCAGGAGCATTTTTGTTCGAAGCTGCAGCAGTTCCAGGTGTTTGGTGACTGGTTAGAGCTGGCGCGCCGAGACCTCGACTTCGGCCTGCGCTTGACGGCAGAGGAGGAATCTCGCGTTGAGGTACTCCTGCAGGGACAGGCACATCCCTTTGTAGCCATGTTCGTTGGATCGAGCTGCAGCAGTCGCTTGTGGTTCGCCGAGCGCATCTCTGCGGTTGTTGACGAGTTGGGGAAGCGTGGGTTGACGAGTGTGCTCGTTGGCGGTCCCAGCGATATGGCTCTAGCGCAGCAGGTAGAGGAACTGGCGCGAACACCGATCCGTAACCTCGCGGGACAAACTAGTCTGCGCGATTTAGTAGGTGTGTTCCAGCGCAGTGCGGCGGCTTGGGGGCCAGACAGCGGTCCTATGCACATTGCCGCTGCCGCAGGGGCTCGGGTCGTGTCGCTTTGGGGCGCGACCAGTGCCCGGCGCTCGGCGCCATGGCGGAGCGAGGATTTGATCCTGGAAGGCCCAGCTCCGTGCAGTCCGTGCTATCGCAAACAATGCGACATTGGTCGGGTGTGCATGCAGAACATTGGCGTCGAGGCCGTGCTGGCCAAGCTAGAAGCCGCGCTCACGAAATGATCCCTGGCGGCTGTGGGCTGCCACTTGCGCTCCAGCCGTTGCCCGTAGGGGCTACTTTCCTGTAGCTTGGCGCGCATGCGTATTGCTGAGCTAATGCGGCGGGGCGAGCCGCTGTTTTCCTTCGAGTTCTTCCCGCCGAAGACAGCGCAGGGCGAGGAGTCGTTGTTTCGCACGATTGATCACCTGGGCCATTTGCATCCGGCGTTTGTGTCGGTGACGTACGGTGCCGGCGGTACGACGCGCGAGAAAACCGTGGAACTGGTCTGTCGGATCAAGCACGACCTGGGCATTGAGAGCATGGCGCACTTGACTTGCGTGGGCTCTGGGCGTGACGAGATCAAGGGCGTGCTGTCGCGCTTGCAGGCAGGAGGCATCGAGAATGTCCTTGCCCTGCGCGGCGACGCCCCGCGTGATCACCCTAGCTTCGTGCGGCCCGTGAACGGCTTTGCCTACGCGACGGAGCTGGTACGATTCATTCGTGAGTGCGGCTTCGACTTTTCCCTGGGCGGTGCGGGCTATCCGGAAGGGCACGTGGAGTGCCGCGATTTGACCCTAGACATGGAGCATCTGCACGATAAGGTGACGGCGGGCTTGGACTTTGTCATCACCCAGCTCTTTTTCGATAACCGAGACTACAATTCCTTCGTGGCGCGGGCGCGGGCTCGTGGCATTCAGGTGCCGATCATCCCCGGCATTATGCCGATTACCAATGCCGCTCAAATCGAACGCTTCACGAGCATGTGTGGCGCACGCATTCCGCAAGCGCTGAGAGCGCAACTGGCGGGTGCCGGCGACGATGAAGGCGCGGTGCGTGCCATTGGGGTGGAACATGCCTTGGCGCAGTGTTTCGACTTGCTGAGCCGCGGGGCTCCGGGAATTCATTTTTATACGCTGAACCAATCCACGGCGACGCGGGCCATTCTGGAGCGCCTGCGGGGCTGAAGCATGCCTACGATCGTTACGCTTTCTCCTTTGCAACCGCCGATGCGTACACGTGTGAGCGGCGGCGGTCGCCTCTTTTTGCACCGCTGCGACGACGGTAGCGGCCACGCGCACCAGCAGCGGCTTCCTTTGGGGAGCGTGCGCGGCATCGTCTATCTCGATGCCTTGTGCCTGCACTGCGGCACCCACTTTGTGTGGACCGACGAGGACTGAACCCAAAAGCCGCAAAAAAAATCGTATTGCGGACGAATTGTCTTGACACAAGATCGCCGATTGGGATACGAACCAGCCCGCAGCCTTCGAGATTTTTTAGGGCAATTCGAAAGGAGACGGGGTATGGGTTTGGGAAAAAAGAGTCTGGTGCAACGCTTTGCGCGCGTGATGTTGATCGTAGGAGCCTTGGCTCTGATTGGCACTCCGATCGCACAAGCCGCGCCGAACAAGCCGCATAAGCCACACAAGGCCGCCAAAGCGCACAAGCCGCACAAGGCGAATAAGCCGCATAAGCCGCAAAAGGCGCACGCGCCGCACAAGGCGCAAAAGCCGCATAAGACCCACGTCACACATAAGCCGCACAAGGCGCAGAAGCCGCATAAGACTCACGTGACCCACAAACCCCACAAGGCGCAGAAGCCGCATAAGGCTCATGTGACGCACAAACCCCACAAAACCCAAAAGCCGCACAAGGCCCACAAGCCGCACAAGGATCATGTCACGCACAAGCCCCACAAGGCACACGTGACGCAGAAGCCCCACAAGGCGCACAAGCCTCACAAAGATCATGTGACGCAGAAGCCCCACAAGGCGCACAAGCCTCACAAGGATCACGTGACCCACAAGCCCCACAAGGCGCAGAAGCCCCACAAGGCGCACGTAACCCATAAGCCCCACAAGGCACAGAAGCCGCACAAGGCGCACGTAACCCACAAGCCCCACAAGGCGCAGAAGCCGCACAAGGCGCAGAAGCCCCACAAGGCACATGCGACCCATAAGCCGCACAAGCCGGCTAAGGCGCACAAGCCGCACAAGCCACAAAAGGCGAGCTGATTATTTAGCTGTGTTTTCCTATGAAAGGGCAGTCTCCTCGGAGGCTGCCCTTTTTTTTTAGAGTTTGTAGCTGAGCGAATTCCACACTTTGTGTGCGCAGATCCCACCGGTGGCTGAGAGGTTCGAAGAGTTACGTCCGGGTTAGGAGTTGAAGGAAGGTTCAGCGCGTGGAAGGCTGGCTAGGTCGCGAGCTTTCGAGGTGGTGTTGTTTTCTCTTGGATAATGGGAAGCAGGTTCATGAGGTATGAAGGTCGGTACGGGTTGCGCGTGGCTTTGATTGTGGGATGTTTCTCCGTGGCCGATCTGCTCACGCCAGCCTTGGCTCTGGGTGAGAGTTTGCGCTTGTCCCTTGCGGATGCCATTGAGCGCGCAGCAGGCGCTACCACGGAAGTGAGCGAGGGACGACGCGACCTATCCTTGGCCAAAGCGGAGGCTGTGCGTAGCGGTGTTTGGCTTCCGAGTGATCCGCAGATCTCCGTTGGCGCCTACCACTCGACCATCAAGGAAGATGTCTTCAACGATGACGGGGAACTCATCGATCGCAGAGGGTACGGCCCCAACTATACCTTCAGCATTTCGCAGGAATTGGAGATTGCTGGCCAGCGCGGGCTTCGAGTCGAAGCTGCGGGCAAGGGCACGCAACGCGCACGACTTGCCCTGCGCTTTCAGAAAGAGAACCTCGTAGCGCTCGTGAGAACTGCCTTTGTTCATGCCTTGGCAGAAGGCGAAAAGCTGGCGGTCGCACAGCAAGCGTCAGAGGCGATGCAGGGTCTCGTGCTCTCCCACCGGGGCGAAGCTGAACGCGCCGATGCTTCCGAGTTGCTGACGACGAACCAGCTCCGCATTCAGCAAGCACTTGCGCGCAATCAAATCGCACAGGCGCAGCGTTCGAAGAATCAGGCACTTGGGGCGCTGCGGCGACTGTGCCGGATTCCGGATAACGAGGAGATCGAACTAATAGGCCAGCTCGATCCCCACGTGCAGGACCTCGCCGGTCGTCAAGAGTTGGTGCGGCGAGGCTTGAGTAACCGTGTTGACCTAGCCGCGTTGCAAAAAGGGCTTGAGGCAGCCGACGCGTCGCTGACCGCAAAGCAGCGGGCGCGCATTCCCAACCTCACCGTTAGCGCCTCTGTGTCGCAATTCGCCGGAGCGACCCTGGCGGGAGGAGAGATCACGGCACCGGTGCCCCTGTTCTTTGGCAACGCGGGCGACGTGGAAGAGGTGATCGCGGATCGCAATGAGTCGGCACGCGCGCTCGACCTGCTGAAGGCCGAGATCAGCAAGGAGGTGTCGGACGCCTACGAAGATTGTGTCGCGGCCGCTGCCTCCGTGCGCGCCTACCATGAAGAGATCTTGCCGTTGCACGAGGACAACGTGCGCCTGCAGCGGCGGCTCGTAAGCAGGGGCGACGCCGACGTGAGTGACTTGATGGGCGTATTGATTGATTTCGGTGCGGCCCGGATGGACGCCGTGGGCGCTACCGAAGAATATCACACAGCTCAGATCGAGCTGCGGCGTGTCGTTGGCGCTGATGTTCAACCACTGGCAACTACCGACGACAATCCAGGTTCAATCAACCCCGCAAGCCTCCCCTAACCCCTAAACATGACTCCTTGCCTGGCTCACTGCTGCGAGAGACATCGCCGTGCCGCAGATGCGTACATCCTCTGCTGCTGATGTGGTGTCGGCTATGCAGAACGTCCTTTTCTCCTGAGTGCCGATTCGGCGCGGCACGCGTTGGGTTCTTGGTTGTGCAAGGGATGATGGCCCCCTGCAAGGAGGACCTGCAAGGGAATGCAGGTGTCGAACGCCACCGCAGCATTCGCGCCACTGTCGCAACAAGGCAGCAGCTTACCGCCTCGGCGACGCTACCGATGCGCCCGGACCTAACCAGGACGCAACCAGTAGCGCAAACACCATTTCCGCTAGCGCTGCAAATCATTGAAAAGAAAGTGGAGCCGAGGAGGATCGAACTCCCGACCTCTAGAGTGCGATTCTAGCGCTCTCCCAGCTGAGCTACGGCCCCACAGGCTGGTGAATCAGGTGCGGGCTTGAGTACACAAGTCGGGAGGGGAGGGCAAGGCCGTTGAAGGCGCCAGGAGCACCGGGGGCGTGCGTCATATCTGTTGGCTTTCATCCGAGATCCACGGCCTCGCGGCCGCGGCTACTGTTTCTTCGCCAGATCCGTGTAGCCGCGCGCATGAGCGCGTGGATGGTGGAAATTTGCCTCCCAACGAATTCGTCGCACACCCGAGCACCGGTTCGCCGGCGCGGGGTTGCCGAACACGAACGCAGGCGCGAGCGCAGGCCTAAGCCCGAAAACCTCAGTTCAATTACCCACGTTCTCACAACGGCACTTGAGATGGCCTTCGAGACGCGGCCTGAACAGATGGCCGCTCCTCAGGCCGAACGGAAAGTTTGTTTGCTGATC
>CAZGSN010000290.1:0-4308 GCA_964528465.1 uncultured Binatia bacterium (SeqCode) | reverse complement strand
CGTCATATTTGTTGGCTTTCATCCGAGATCCACGGCCTCACGGCCGCGGCGAGTGCGTCTTCGCCAGTTCCGTGTAGCCGCGCGCGTGAGCGCGTGGATGGTGGAAGTTTGCCTCCCAACAAATTTGTCGCACACCCACTCCGGTACCAGGGGGTACGACCTGATCGCGGGAACCTCGGAATGTCCGCGGTTGAATTGGGTATTACCTCACGGTACTACCTTTCGTACTGGGATGTACGACTCATGGCAGTCCGAAAGCGCAGCTATTCGCTCGACGAACGTGCTGCGGAGTATCTCGATCGAACGGCGCGTCGAGCCAGAGGCTCCGCTTCGGCTGTCCTCAACGATCTCGTCGCGGAGGCGGCACGCCAGGAGGCACGCGATCGCGTGCTCGAAGAGTTCGGCACCGGCGTTGAGATCCCGGGAAAAGAGGTCCGGGGCTGGCTCACCACGCTGGGCGCGGCGTGAAGCGCCGGGGGAAAACGGTGTCGATCGTGGCGACGGCTACTTACGGTGCTTTCGCCGAATGCATCAACCGCAGTGGTGCGGTGCTCTACAGCGCCAGTTGGTGTCCCCACTGCCAGAAGCAGTTGCAGGGCTTTCGCGGCTGCCAATCGCCTCAACTGGGCCGAATGCGACCCTCCCGGCACGAGTTCCTTGCCAGACGCTGCGAAGACAAGCGCATCAGGGGCTTTCCAACCTGGATTCTTGGAGACGGCACGGTGCGCGCGAAGTATCTCGGGGATGACGAACTGGCCAAGCTAACCGGTTGCGCGAAGCCGTAGGCAGCCTGGCGCCAGCAACTGACAAGACCCTTACCCCATGAAAGACCACTACGACATCGCCATCGTTGGCTACGGTCCCGTCGGGCAAACCCTTGCCATCTTGCTCGGACAATGCGGATGGACGGTCGGTGTCTTCGAAAAACAAGCAAAGGCCTACCCGATGCCGCGCGCCGTCCATTTCGATCACGAGGTCGCGCGCATCCTACAGGGGGCCGGTCTTGGTGATGCACTGCCGAGGCTGAGTGAGTCCGCCGATGTCTACGACTGGCGTAATGCCGCAGGCGAGACACTACTAAGCATCGGTACCGATGGCCTGGGCCCCTCCGGCTGGCCAGCAGCCAACATGTTCTCGCAACCCCAATTGGAGCAGCAACTCGACGAGCGGGCTCGCAGCCTGACCACCGTCGCCGTGCATCGCGGTGCGGAGGTGACTGCGCTTGCGGTAGACGAGCAAGGCGCTTGCCTCACGGTTGCCGAGGCCCAAGGCTCGCGGTCGGTGCGCGCGCGCTACGTCGTCGGCTGCGATGGCGCCAACAGCTTCGTGCGCCAACACATCGGCACCACGGTGACCGACCTCGGCTTCTTCTTCGACTGGTTGATCGTCGACGTCATTCCGCATCAACCTCGTGTATGGGATCCGATCAACTTGCAGATCTGTGATCCGGCACGCCCAACGACGGTTATTTCTGGAGGTCCTGGACGCCGCCGCTGGGAGTTCATGCGCCTGCCCGGAGAGAGTATCACCGACCTCAACACCGCGGAAACGGCGTGGAGGTTGCTCGCCCCATGGGATCTTCACTCCGGCAATGCCACGCTGGAGCGGCATGCGGTCTACACATTCCAGGCACGATGGGTGGATCGCTGGCGTGACCGGTGTGTGCTGCTTGCAGGAGATGCCGCCCATCAGATGCCACCGTTCGCCGGACAGGGAATGTGCTCGGGCATCCGCGATGCCGCCAATCTTGCCTGGAAGCTCGACCTGGTCTTGGCAGACAAGGCCAATACGGCGATTCTCGATTCGTATGCGAGTGAGCGCAGTCCCCACGTCCGGCAAATCATCGATTTCTCAATCGAGCTTGGGAAGGTGATCTGCGTCGCCGATCCCGACCAGGCTGCCGCTCGCGATGCCGCAATGATCGCAGCCGTCCGCGAGACCGGAGCCACCCCACCGCTACCCTGGCCGGGGTTGGGCCCCGGACTGTTCCTCAACGACCACCCCACCGCAGGCCAGCTCTTTGTGCAGGACGAGGTCCGCGTTGGTGCCGCGGTCGGACGCTTCGATGACCTGGTCGGCAGGGGTTTCACCTTGCTCAGCACGGTTGCCAACCCGATCTCCAGCTTGCCCCCGGACCAGGCGCAATTCTTTGCGGATATCGGCGGTATCGCCGTCCATGTCGGCGGCGCCGGCGGTGTGCACGATATTCGAGGAACCTACGCCAAGTGGTTCGCGCTGCACTCGGTGGAAGCCGTGTTGCAACGACCAGACTATTACGTGTTTGGAACGGCGCACCACCTCGACGAAAGCGCAAACCTCGTCGCCAAGCTACGCCAAGCCTTGCAGGGTTGATCTGGCCCCAATGCAGTTAGGGAACCTCTGCAAAAGTCCGTGCTAGTCGCCTCCCTGCGGGGTCGGGGTCGCTATCGGAATCGGTATCGATCTCATTTCACGCGCGCTCTCCCCACCTTTGTCGCGGCCGATTCCGACCCCGATTCCGATTCCGACCCCGATCTGGTTGCAGGGCATTGGGGCTAGCGGCGGGGTTTAGCCTTGCCGGGGGTGGGGGAGCCTGCTAGCAAGCGCCGCTCGTTTCAGAAGGACGGAGGAATCAGCAGTGGCACAACGTCACAAATCAGCCATCAAGCGGCACACCCAATCGCTCAAGCGCGCCGAGCGCAATCGCCAGGTACGCACGCGCGTGCGTCACGCCGTGCGCGAGCTGCGCGAAGTCATTGCCAGCAATGAAGGCGCCGCGGCGGCAACCTTGCTGCCTACTGTCGTCAAGGTCATCGATAAGGCCGCAACCAAGGGCGTGTTGCACCGCAACAGCGCCTCGCGGCGCATCTCTCGTCTGAGCAGCCAGGTGGCGGCGCTCGGCAAGTCTGCCTGATTACTCGCCGTCTCGAGGCGGGCACACAACGAGTGCCCGCTACCCAGCACGCCACCAGCCCCTCTCGTGGCGCGGGCTTAGAAATCTTCGATCATTTGGTTGTAGCCGTCACGCACTGCTTGCTGGAGCAAGCGGTCGAGGGCCAGACGACGTTCGGTCACCGCTAGTGGGATGCTGACCGGCCGCGAGTCGTCGCGGCTCGCAAACTGAGGGTTCTCGAGATCCTCGGCATTGAGATTGCCCTGCTGGAACTGCGACGAACTGGTCACCACTACCGTGGCGCTGGTGGCGTACTCATCGATCTCCTGCAAGCCGCGCGTTTGCCAAACAATCTTTCCATCCGACTGGCGCGTCAGCACTAGGTCGACGACCAAGGTGATCTCGTACTGCACCGCTTGGTCCTTGGGATTGAATCCAACCGGCCGCAGCCGCACCTCTTGGATGGTTCCGGAAAGTTGCGCATCCCCGGCGCCCGGATCCTGTTCCAACCTAAGCTGCCGGCGGATGACGATCTCGCGCTCCAACGCAAAAGCCAGGCTCTTTTCCAGCCCGTACTCGCGCGAGCGATTCTCTATCCGCCCAACGCTGATCGTACGAATTTCTGCCGGCAGACCTATGTGCTCGCCGGTGAGGTGGTAGCCACATCCCGCCAAGGCAAGCGCGGAGATATGGAACGCGGCCGAGTAGAAACGTACCACCGCCGCAACCTGGGCACGGGCTGCGACCACAATCACACCACCAAGCTCACCAGACGGCCGGGCACGACGACTTGCTTGCGAATCTCTTTGCCGCCGATGTGAGGCTGCACCGAAGCCTCGGCCAGCGCCGCCGCAAGAATCGCGGCTTCGGGCGCATCCTTGGCAATGGTGATGCGGCCGCGCACTTTGCCGTTCACCTGCACAGGCAGCACCAGCGTCTCCTCGACCGTCATCGCCGCGTCGTACTGTGGCCAGCCGGCTGCGAAGATGCTGGTCGTGTGCCCCAATGCCTCCCACAATTCCTCGGTGATGTGAGGACAGAACGGAGCAATCATCAGCAGCCAGCTTTCGATTACCCAACGATCGGGTGGACCGAGTCGGCGGATGTCGTTGCCCAGGCTCATCAAGGCGGCAATTGCCGTGTTGTATCGCAGGTTCTCGATATCGTCTTGGACCTTACCGATGGTGCGATGCGTGGCGCGGAGCAGCTCGGGACTAGCTTTGGCGTTGGTATTCAACTCGCGCACCTGACGCCACACGCCTTCCAGAAAGCGCCGCACACCCGTGATACCTTCGTCGCGAAAATCGCCGCCTTCCTCGTAGGGGCCGAGGAACATCATATACATGCGGAATACATCAGCTCCGAACTGGTCGATGTAAACGTCAGGATTGACGACGTTGCCGCGCGACTTCGACATCTTGGCGCCGTCTTTGATG
>CAZGSN010000289.1:0-4116 GCA_964528465.1 uncultured Binatia bacterium (SeqCode) | reverse complement strand
CCTGCGACAAAACCCGCGACCGTCGCAACTGTCGCAGCGTCGCACGTCGCAACTGAACAACCTCGACTCGATCCTGCCGAGATCCACACGAGTCTCTACGATGCCAGCACCCAGATCTCCCGGGACTATGCGCAAGGGGCTCTCGCTTGGGCGCTCGACCATCTTCCGGACCTGCGGGAACGCTTCGATGATGCTGAGCGAACATTTGATATCCTAGCATCGACGCCGGGCGGGCCCCCTGCTGATAGGTGGGTAGCGGCGATCAAAACGTGGATTGAGATCTGGAACGAATTGTCAGAACGCTACCGGCGGCACGAAGCGATGGCACGTGCGTCGTCGACGCCGGCCGGTGTCACCCGTGGCTGATTTTGGCGCGCAATGGCCGATCTCACACCAAATCAAACGCGTGCTGTAGCTGCCCTACTCACCCACGGGTCACCGGGTAAGGCAGCGGCGGCGGCCGGTGTGTCGCTGCGCACACTGTCGCGCTGGCAGGCTGATCCAGTCTTCCGGGCCGCCGTCCGTACCGCGTCGACACAGGCGCTCGACGCCACCATCGGCCTCCTGCGCACCGCTACATCGAAGGCGCTCGCAACGCTGGTCGAAGCGTTGAAATCCAAAGAGTCGGAGGCGCTTCGGGTGAGGGCCGCCGGTCTGATTCTCGACCACGCCTTGAAAGCTGATGCCGACCAACTTCGCGCGCGCGTCGAGGCCCTTGAGGAGGCACTAAGCAATGTCGAACCTAAAACGTAAACTGAAACGACTCGAGGAGACGCCGGCGTTGATCCTGGGGCGACAGCTGGTGGAGCTCCGCCGCCTTGCGGATGCGCCCTCGGAGGTAAGAAGTCGATGGATAGAAGCGCTCACCGATGCTGAGCTTCAAGCGATCATCCAGAGTTTTCCCGGCGATCTCAGTGTAGTGACAGACGAGGAGCTGGAGCGCATGGTTGCCGGCGAATCCCCGGAGGCGGTACTGGGCGCTGACCGCGCGCGCGTCGCTGGGCTGATCCAATGAACAGACAGACACCCCTCATGGTGCTGGCCATCGCTCCGACCCCCATGGTGCTGGTCAACAACCCGGCGCCGAAAACTCGTAGGTGACGCCGCATGCCAGAGAATCGCCGAGACAAGCCCCCACGGTCACTTGAGCAACACACCAAACCCTCGCGACGCCATCGCGCGGGTGTACCCCGCTGTCAGCGGTGGGAGATACGTGATGGCGAGATCTGGCAGTGTCCAAAAGCTTGCCGGCCGGACTTTACGGTGTGCGGGGTTCACGGCGCTGGGTACCCAAAGCGCGAGAGAGCCGACGACCGCATCAATCCGCGGCTTGGTTCTCTCACGACGGGTGAGAAAGCATCGCCTGCCACCGTGCACACACTGTTCGCGAAACATCCAGCATTGGGCGCGATGTACGACTTTCAGATCAAAGAGGACGCAGCACTGCTCGATCTCCGACCGCAACTTGCCCTGGCAAAGGTTCTGGCCATGCACTTCGTTCAGAAGGTGACCTCGACGACATGGAGACCGGTGCCGGCAAGAAGCCGTCCACTCTGGTCGCTGTGGAAACGCTCGCGCGGGTACTCAAGATTGCCGAGCGCTTCGGGAAGGTAGAGGAGCAACTCGGACCGATCACGCACGCCCAGCTCAAGAGATATTTTCGTACCGTAGCGGACACCCTGATCAAGTTTGTCGCCCCAGATCAGAAACAGGAGTGCATGGCACATTTGCGCGAGCTGCTTTTGCAAGTCAGAACCGACGTCGATTGATCTCGGCTATTGAACCGCCCTCGGGATAGAGATTGGCGCGAGATCGCACGGTGAACGTCTACACCCCCCGCTCGAGCCCACACTCGTCGAATCGTCGAACGCGCGTCGTTGTTGACGGTCCGGTAGCGGCCAAATAAGGAGAAGGTCAGCGGCCGCGAGGGTGGCCCTCACCAATGAATCTCCCGCTGCCAGATCAAGCCCGTTGCGCTCAAAATGTTGGGGTGTCGCGATGCCATAACTCGGCACATCGCCCATCCTCCGCAGCGGGCCAACTCGGCACAACGTTCTTATCATCAAAGTAACATTCACTTGATCGCAGGTGGACGCCCTCGCCACGTGCGGTGACGTCCCGCGGTTGCCGTGAATGCGATGCGGTCCTCCGTGGGCATCAAACTCCCAACATCCTTGAGAAACCCAAATGAAATACCGTTTGTGCAAATACGATCTGGAATTCATCCGCGGCGTAATCGCGTTCGGCGAGAAGCTCAAGACCATGCCCGAGGCCACGCCCGAGATCATGGACAAGATCAGGCAGGTGCAAGAGGTACTAGGAAAACTGCCGGAGGTGCCATCGAACATACAAGCAGAATACGGATTCGGGGTTTTCTGCTTCGACTTGAACTTCCACGGCGTCAATCGAAGCTGGCACGTGATCGTCGAGCCTAGCGATCGTGGACCCATGATAACCGTCGGTTCGATTTGTTGCGTCGTTCCGGATCGCGCCGAGCATCTGGAGCGCAGCATCGAGATACACTGTTTGTTTCGCCCTGGACTATGGCCACTCAACACTCCTGCAGAATACGAGCAATGGCTAGCCGAGGTTCGCGACCCTAATCGCTGGCGCAATGTCGAACAGGAGTTCGAGATCGAGGCAGACCATCAAGCCGCGCCGACCAAGGGCCAGCCACTGCCGTCGACCCTCGAGGTTCAGGAGAGTCGCGACGGATTCTCGATCGCTACGCGCGCTTGGGGTTCCATCCGTGTCACACTGGAGCCTTGGCAGTTCGTCATTCGTTCGCACAAGGAGTTTTCTGAACGACGAATCGCCATCGTGCAGGGTCGCGCTCTCGCTGATTGGGTCGTTGCGGCAATGGAAGCGCTTCCGGCTGTGCGCTTCGGATTCCGTGAAGACGCACAGCAGCGAGTACGGGTCCTGGTCGATTCGCAACGCCAGCGCCTGTTAGCGCAGGTCCCGCCTGCCGTCGCTCGCGTCCAGCGAGCCACCCTGCGGGCAACAGGACGAGTAGGATGGCTGGCGCGCCAGCCGCAGATCTACGCGCACGCCGAGATTGTTACTGACGTGCTCCGTTACCGCGCCGCTGCCATCGCGCTCGCGGGTTGCGGGGTCGACGAGGGTTCGCCCATCGAGGGTTTCTGGTGGCCATCTACCAAGGGGCTAAGTGCGTGGAGCAGACGCGACCCCCGCAGACTGCCTGATCTGCGGAGTGCGATCGCGGACATGTCGAACTGGCGCGCGCTGTTTTCCCCCACTGGGGCAACTTACCGAAGTCTCGACCGCACGCTGATGAACCTTCCGCCGCAGGTGGTGGCCGAGTGGCTACCAGGCCTGCGCCGCGTGCGGCTGCCGCGCCCCATTTTAAGCGCCATTGAGCTGAACATTGTGCTTGCCGCAGTGTGCTTGAGGGAGAGAGATCTTTGGCAAGGCTATGACGACGAAGCGACGCGCCCTTTCAACGATGATCCTCTGCTCGCCGTCGTCTTGAAGGCGAGCGAGGCCGAGATCTGTACCGGGATGAGCAAGATTGCCACGCATACCCGGCGGCGTCTCAACCCGCTCCGCCCACAAGACATCCAATTCTTCGTTGGGATGTTGGCGGATCGGCCTGGGGAACATCACGGACGGCTCGGGGGGTTGGTGAGCAAAGCCATCGCATGGCATCGCGGCCTTGCCGATCCGGCTGAAACCGTGCGCTTGCTCGGTCTCGCCGAGGCAACCCCGACGCGTGTGCCGGCTGTCCCGTTGCCGGAGGAGGACGGGATCCGCTTCCTGGCTAACGTTGGAGAGATTGTGAGCGAAGCCCTGCGCATGCGGCATTGCGTAGCGCATCACGCGACCAGGGCGGTCGAGGGATGGGAGTACGTCTTCCACGTGCGACACAAGGGCACCGACGCAACTGTTGCAATCAGCTCTTGCGGCTGGGTACTGCAAGCGTGTGGACCACAGAACACCGACAACCATGCGGCGAGGTGGGGCCGAGAACAGCTCAAGGTATGGGGAGAAGGACTGCAGAAGACGTTGCTGGATCGTGCCGCAGCTGGCTGATCGGTAGCGCCAATGGACCAGTCAACTGGCTCCGCAGCCTGCTCCAGGGCCTGGCAAGGAGAG
>CAZGSN010000288.1:0-2174 GCA_964528465.1 uncultured Binatia bacterium (SeqCode) | reverse complement strand
GACGTGTGCTCTTCCGATCTTACTTGTGCAGAGGTTCCTTAAGGGTGACCCGCCGGGATTGCGCGGCTACCGGTAAGCTGGCTAGCGTCGTCGCGTGTCCGCTTCTCTCGATACCGCCTCCCACAACAACGAGAGCCGATTCCCAGGCAGTCCTTATCTGCAGGATCTGCTGAGCAGCACTGGGGAATCCTGGGCCTCCCTGCGGCGGCGCCTACAACCTCGCTACGCCCAAGTGTGGCGCGACATTCTTCTTTACTACGCGGCGCTGGTCGGAGGTCTGGCAACGCACGTTGGGCTCACTCGCCTTGGCGGAACACTCCTCGGCCTGTTCGTCGCTCCCTTGGTGGCGCTGTGGGTGGGGTATTGGGTTGCGGCGCTGGCCACCTTCATCCACGAGGCAGCCCACTTCAACATCCATCCCGCCAAGGAACGCAACGATCTCCTCGCCGATTGGCTGCTGTGCCCACTGGCGGGCACGGAGATTCGCTCCTACCGCGATGTGCATTGGCAGCACCACCTGCATCTCGGTATGCGTCTCGACACCGAGGTGTCGTATCGCGAGCCTCTTGGGTGGCGGTTTCTCCTGCGCAGTATGCTCGGCCTAAAGGTGATCGAGGCGCTGCGTACACGCCGGCGAGTTGCAGCGTCTTCGACGCGGCCGCAAGGGCAGGTCTTTGGTCTACTGCGCAGCGTCAGTCTGCACGCTGCGATCTTGGCAACATCGCTAGCAGCAGGTTTCTACGGACTGACATTGGCCTGGGCTCTCGGCATCGGCGTGATGTACCCGCTTCTCAACTCCCTCCGCCAAGGGCTGGAGCATCGCCCGGTCGAGGCTGGCGGTAGATCCGGGGAAGACGTGGCAGCCGTGAATCGTATGTTCGGGTCGGATCTGCTGTCGCGCACCTTCGGCGCGGCGGGCTTCAATCGCCACCTTCTGCATCATTGGTACCCCGTGGCGTCCTACACCTGCTTTGATGATCTGGAAGCCTTTCTGATGGACACGCATCTGGCGGATGCCATCAATGCCTCGCGCTCCGGCTACTGGAAAGCTTGGCTTCTGCTCTCTCAGGCTGCCGCACATCGAAACGGAGTGGTGTGAATCGTGCCGTGTCCACTGTGCGCGGACGTCGATACCGAGGTCTTTGCTCAGGCTCGTGATGTCGAGTACCGAACCTCGTCGGCGCTCTACACGTACTGCCGCTGCTTGCGTTGTGCCGCGATCTTCTTGGCGTCACCGCCCGTGCAGCGCCTGCGCGAGATCTATCCCCCCAGCTACTACTCGTTGCATTCGTTCCGTAGCGGGGGAGAAGACTCGTTGGCCTTGCGGATCAAAGAACATCTCGATGCCCGCTTGTTTCGCCGCATCCTGCGCGACCTTCCTGGGGAACAACTTGCCGTGCTCGATGTCGGCGGTGGCACGGGCTGGCTGCTGTCAGTGATTCGAAATACTGACAGGCGAGTTGTGCTCACATACGAAGTAGACCTCGATGAGTCGGCCCGCCCAGCGGCCGAAACGGCGGGGCATATCTTCCATTGTACGCCCGTAGAGTCCTTTCAGGCCGAGCAGCGCTTCGATTTCATTCTTCTCCTCAATATCCTCGAGCACGTCGCCGACCCCGGAGCCGTGCTCGAACGCATGGCCCGACTACTGACCGCGAACGGCCGCATCTTGATCAAGACGCCCAACACCGACACCTTGGATGCTCGCCTGTTCCGCAACCATAACTGGGGCGGTTTCCATACCCCTCGGCACTGGGTTCTCTTCAACGAAAGCAACCTCCGCGCTCTTGCTCAGCGCTGCGGTCTCGATTGTGCCTGGGTCCGCTACACCCAGGGTGCTCCGCAGTGGACCTCTAGCCTGCTCGGTCTCTTGGCCGAGCGCGGTTGCATCGACGTTTCGGTGCAAAGGCCGATGTACCGACATCCCCTGCACGCCCCACTGCTCGCCTTGACCGCGGCCGTGGATTTTCTGCGTCTGCCGTTTGCCAAGACCGCACAAATGTTTGTGCTGCTGAAGAGCCGCTCAGGTGTTTAGTCCAGAAAAATCAGTTGGAACCGCGGATGGACGCGGATAGACGCGGATTGCTTGCGCAATGGATCAAAACCAAGAAACACGAAATTGTGAGCCGACAAACCGAACATGTCGCTCCTTCTGCCCTTGCGGCTCTTGCCTA
>CAZGSN010000287.1:0-21708 GCA_964528465.1 uncultured Binatia bacterium (SeqCode) | reverse complement strand
TCCCCCCGGTTGTGGTTTCCGAAGGTAAGGTATCGAGATTCGTAGCATGACCGGCAGGCAGCGCGAGATCGAATCGCTGCGCCGGCATCTCTTGCCGTTGATCGAAGAGAATGTAGCAGCGTCACCGTCCGCGTTCTGTGGGTTATCGGCACCGGATCTTCTCGACGTAGTGTTGTCGCGATACCTTCCTTGGGGTCGGCACGAGAGGGAGCACGTAAATGCATGGCTGGCGCAAGCCTACCGCCATTCCACCCTACGCACCGAGCGCCGTCCGCTCACTGCCCTCGATCACTGGCGGATCAACCCGGAGTCCGGAAATATCGAGCATGAAGGCGGGCGTTTCTTTACGGTGCTTGGCACTTCGGTGCGCCGTCGGGATCGCTTCGACGAGTTGGAGTGGAACCAGCCCTACGTCGACCAGCCAGAGGTCGGAATTCTCGGCATCCTCGCGGCCCAGATCGACGGCATTCTCCATTTCTGCCTGCAAGCGAAAGAGGAGCCCGGCAACATCCACTCCGTCCAGCTCTCCCCGACCGTGCAGGCTACCTACAGCAATTACCGCCGCAGCCATGGCGGGAAATCACCACCTTTCGTCGATTTGTTTCTAAATGCCGCCCCGCGAGACATTCTGTATTCGCGCTTGCAGACCGAGGACGGAGGGCGGTTTCTCTACAAGTCCAACCGCAACATGATCGTCCGCTGCGACCCTGACAACCTCCCCGGCCTGGACGAGCACTCGATTTGGCTGACGCTGCGACAGATCGTCACCCTCTTGAAGCAAGATAACACCATCAACGCGTGCACACGCAGCATTCTTTCCGCCTTACTGCATTCGGGAACGGTTGCGCTCCACCAGCTCCGTTCGGCGCTGACCGCAAACGGCATCTCCGAAGAATTCGATTTTGCTCTGGATGCAAGCCTTGAGGACCCTTCCTCCCGCAATCGCGGCGGGACATCTGCGCACTTGCGCGAAGTGCTGGCATGGCTCGATGAACAGAAAGCGAGCACGCACCTCCATGTGCGCCAGCTTCCCCTCAAGGCACTGCGCGACTGGCACATTGACAGCGACGGCTTTTTTTCGCATCGGGAGGGCCGCTTCTTTCGTGTGATTGGCCTGTCGGTCGAAACCAGTGGACGTGAGGTTGCGCGATGGACCCAGCCGATCCTAGAGAATCCACGCGAGGGTGTGATCGGCTTGCTCGTGCAAACCATCCGAGGAAGTAGACATGCCCTCATGCAAGCTAAAGCCGAACCCGGCAACCGTCCGCCGGTGCAAATCGCGCCGACTGTTCAATTCACACCCGCCAATTACCTGGACAACCTCCATCTCGGAAAGCCATTCCTCTTCGAAGAATTCCAACAACCGAGCCAGTGTCGGGTTGTGTCTGTATCCCGTCAGTCCGAGGAGGGCGCACGCTTTTATCGCGAGCGACATTTGCATCGCATTCTCGAGCTACCTCCCGATGCGAACCTGGAGGTGCCCCCCAACTATTACTGGTGCTCTCTCGAAGCCCTCGCTTGCTTGCAGCACATGGGTGAACTCCTCAACTCCAGCGCCCGCAGTATTTTGACATGCGTCCTTTAAACTCCCGGCTGGGTATCGGCGTTCTCGGACTTTCCGATATTGCTTGCCGCCGGTTCATCCCTGCGATTCCACGTGCTGACGCCTCCCTCGTGGCGATAGGCCGCCGCGATCCGAATTCCCGGGCAGGAATGGACGCGAGTCTCACAGGAATCCCAACCTGCTCCTACGAGGCACTTCTGGCGTGCCCGCAAGTGGAGCTGGTGTACATTTCACTCCCCAACGATCTGCACGAAGAATGGGCTTGCCGCGCGCTCACGGCGGGGAAACACGTGCTGTGCGAAAAGCCCCTGGCGCCATCCATGACGGGGGTTACCCGCATGCTCGACGTCGCCAACCGCAGCGGGAAATTGCTGTTCGAGAATGTGATGTTCCTGCATCATCCACAGCATCAGGCCGTGAAGGAAATGGTCGAAGGCGGTGCTGTCGGCTCCTTGCGGTTGCTGCGTGCCGTGTTTGGATTTTCTCTATCTCCAACGGTCGGAAACTTTCGCCTCGACGCGGCGAGAGGCGGCGGCGTCATCGCCGATCTGTTGATCTACCCAGTGGCTACGGCTGAGTTCTTTGGAATGCCTGTGCTTTTCGACCCCTGCGGCCTTGTTTTTCATGACAACGGCATCGACATTGCGGGGCACGGTACGGCACACGATGGCACGGGGATCGGGCTCACGTTCACAGTCAGTTTTCGGCAACACTACGAGTCCTACTACGAACTCATCGGCGACATGGGCACGCTGCGTCTCGATCGAGCCTACACAACCCCGGCGGAGGTATCCAACCGTCTTCATAGGCGTACAAGCCGAGAGAACACGCTCCATGTGCTCCCGGCTGCCGATCACTTCGCGGAAACCATTCGCCATGTAACCCAGCTTCTGCATGCCTCGCCCAACTATGCGTCGACCCATGCCGCGCTTCTGCGCCGCCACCAAACCCTCGAACAGGTGAAGTCGGCCTTGCATCCGATCTTTACGCAAGCGGGACAGGTCCACTCGTGAAATACCATCCGGTCAAGTACTGGAGCTACCTCGAGGCGTACGCAGCATCTCGTTCCGAGATTCTCGCCATCGTAGATCGGGTGTTTTCTTCCGGTCGCCTTATTCTGGGAGAAAGCGTGACCGAGCTAGAGCGGGGATTAGCAGCCTACTGCGGCACTGGGTTTGGCATAGGCGTAAACAGCGGAACCGATGCTCTCTTTCTCGCACTAAAGGCACTGGGGGTAGGGGCCGGGGATGAAGTCCTAACCGTAGCCAATACGGCAGTGCCAACTGTGGCGGCCATCACGGCGACGGGCGCGACGCCGGTCCTGGTCGATATCGACGCCGACACCTTCCTCATGGATGTAAGGGAACTCGCGGCCAGGCTTTCGTCGCGCACGCGTGCCATCCTTCCCGTCCACTTGTACGGTCAAATGGTTCCCATGGCTCCCGTGCTCGAGTTGGCGCGGGCGCATTCCCTGTTCGTGCTCGAGGACTGTGCACAGGCAACGGGCGCCATGCAGCGGGGGCGCAAGGCTGGCTCCTACGGCGACTGTGCCGCCTTTTCGTTTTATCCCACAAAGATTCTTGGTGGCTTTGGTGATGCTGGCATGGTGCTCACCCGTTCTCCGACCCTCGCGGAAAAGCTCCGTCGGCTGCGTTTTTACGGGATTGTTCGCGACTACTGTGCCGAGGAAGACGGCTACAACTCGCGTCTCGACGAGGTGCATGCCGCGCTCCTCGCCCATAAGATGACTTCCCTGGATGAAAGCATCGCTCGGCGCCGCCACATCGCAGCATTGTACGAGCAAGGGCTTTCGGGTGTTGGGGATATTCTGCCCCCACGCACTGCTGCGGGGAATGTCCACACCTACTACGTGTACACGGTGCGCACCCAACGCCGCGATGCGCTACGTGAATTTCTTGCCCGACACGAGATCGGCTCGCAGATCAATTATCCCACGCCAATCCACCGCATGCCGGCCTACGCATCACTCGGGTATTGCCCGGGAGATCTCCCCGTAACCGAACGGGTGTCCGACGAGATCCTTTCGCTACCGATGTATCCGGAACTGACCGATGCCGATGTCGACCAGGTTTTGATCTGCATACGCGCTTTCTTTGCGGGGATGTGAACGTGAATGAGCCCGAGTATCAGCGGATGCGCGAGTGCGAGGATCGCCACTGGTGGTACGTCGTCTTGCACGAGCTAATTCTTCGCTTCATCGCAGAGGAATATCGGGTTCGCGGATCGCTGCGTATGTTCGACGCTGGCTGCGGCACCGGAGGTTTGCTCGAGCGCCTGGCGCCATTTGGCGAAGCATGCGGCTGTGATCTGTCGTCGCATGCATTACGCCACTGCCGCGACCGTGGCCTCAACCACGTAATGCAGGCAGACCTGAACGCATTCGCCTTGCCCCCCAGCACCTTCGATGTGGTCACCTGCGTGGATGTTCTGGAACACCACTGGGTGAAGTCCGATGCGGCAGTCCTGGCGGCACTGCATGCCGGGCTCAAGCCGGGCGGCCTCCTGTTGCTCAATTGTACGGCGTTCGAGCTGCTGCGTAGCGCTCATGATGAAGCGGTGCATACCTCTCGCCGCTACGCACCGGCCAGCCTACGCCGCCTCGTCGTTGAGGCGGGCTTTCGCATCGAGCGATCGACTTGTCGCATGTTCCTGCTCTTTGTGCCGCTGGCGGTACACCGACTTGCCCGCCGCGTTCTTCGTTACAAGGCTAGCAACCCGCCGACATCGGACGTCTGGCTGCCACCGCCTATTCTCAATGCTTCGCTCTTGTTGGTTGGGCGCCTGGAAAACCTTCTGCAGGGGCTGATGGCGTTGCCCGTGGGCACTTCGATTTTTGTCGTAGCGCGGAAGCCCGTGGCCGCGCGGGCTCCTTTCGAATAGGGCCGAAGGGTGCGTACCGCCAACATCATCCGCCTAATTGGCACGATCGCTATCGCCGTTTTTCTGCCGTTCGAATCCGCCCAGTCGCCAGGATCATTCACCGCCTGGTGCCGGGCCAATGCATTGGTTCTGGTTGGCGTCTTGCCGACCGTCACCTTTCTTTGGCTCGCCGCTACAGGATCGTTCGGCTACGGCTCGCCGCGGCGACAGGACTGGCCAGCTCTTCTCCCGTTTGCGATTGCCCTTGGCGTCCGCGAGGGATATGCGCGGCACGGCATCGCCGAACTCGAACTTCATGTTTTCACCGGCGCCTTCCCCGATCGCCATTCCCTCGTCCATCCGTTTCTGCAGATGTTCCTTCAGCAATTTGCCAGTGATCCCTATCCGTTCATCTTTCATGTGAACGGTGTCTTGGGAGCGTTGGCAACGCTGCCCCTCTATCTCTTCGTCCGCCAGCGTACACACAGCCTACAAACCGGCATCATGGTTGCCCTGTTCTTCGCCCTTCATCCCATCCTCGTACAGATGGCGCCTACCGATGGGCCCTATTCCCTCCTCGAGTCCACATGGTTCTTCGCTCTTGCTCTGCTTAGCGGCGATTCGCTCCGCGGCTCGCAACTGCTCGGCAGCGCCGGGCTCCTCGCTCTTGCCGCCACCTGCCGTGCCGAGGGTGCCGTCTTTTTGGTTGCGTCACTCCTGCTGATAGATGTCCATTTTCTGCTTGAGTCGGTTCGTCGTCATCCCAAAGCAGCGGCGGGTTCCTTCTGCCTCGTGACTGTTCTGGTGGGACTGCAGGCGTACTACACCTTTTCCGCACACGTGCTTCCGGGCGATTCGTTGCCCAGTCTCGGCTCTCCCTCTCTGCCGCAGATGCTGCGCGCGGGCATCTGGTCCGTCGACTTCAACGACAAGCTCTTCGTCGCGCTGGTGGGGGTGGGCGGGCTGACTGGTGCGCTCAACCCGCGGTTACGCATCGGGCTCGGTGCGGTGCTCGGGGCCGTGCTTGTGGGTTGGCCCGTCTCCGCCATGCAGGTGCAATCCTTTGTGGTCTTGCACCGATTTGTTCCCGTGTGCTCGCTGCAGACGATCGCGGCCGGGGTAGGTGCGGCGTGGGTAACTAGCTGGTTGACGGCGAGAGCGCGCGAAAACCGAGTCGTGATCGTTCCCGCTCTGCTCGCAGCACTCTATCTCTTCGCACGCAATCGTCACCAGGTACACGATGCCAACGCAGTGACAGAAGAGTTCTGGATGCTGCGCAAGCACCTGGCTGTGAACGGCACCGTGAAGAAGGAGTGTACGCTCCTCGTGGTCGGACGCCCAATGGACACCGATATCTGCAATTTCGGACAGGTCCTACCCGGCATGACAATCGTCCACTGCGAGAAAGAGGATTGCGTCCGCCTGGCCGCGGAAGACCGCTGCTTTTACTACCTGCGCTCTCTGAACTGCTTCTACGCCGAAGCCGAGGTGGCGACGCATTGCGAAGAGAGAACACAATCCGCCACTGGCAGGATCTTGCCCTGCACGGACCCTAGGTGCATGGAACTCGAACGTAAGCTCCGGCTGTCCGCAGTCGACGTTCGGACCGTTGCCTTCAAAGATGTCTTCTTCGGCTCCCCGAATAGCTGGCCCGAACGTGCAGACATCGGTCTCTATCACGTCACCGGCGTAAACCGGTGACAGAGACTGTCGTAAAAGCAAGATGGAATTCCGTCACCCCGGCGGACAGCCGGGGCCCCGGGTCGGTTGGAAAGCGAAATCGCTGGCTTCCAGCAGGATGCCGGCTTTCGCCGGTATGACGAGCGAACGGAACGTGGTTTCGGACGAATCGACAGTCTCGACAACCGCGGTGCCTTGCCATTGCCAATAAGGCATGCGCGATCCCTTTGCCTCGTTATTACCGCGTCCTTTATTTCCCCTGGCGTGAGAGTTCTTCTCGTTCGAACAGTCGCCGACTGCTTCGCCGCCGTCATCGCAGCGTTTTTATCGGAATCTGCGCCGCACCCGTTTTCCTTTGCAGTGCTTTGTGGCATGAGGGCGTCGTAATTCGCAGTCGCTTCTCGCAACGTTGGTCGGCAATGGATGAGAGTGCAGATGCGTCGACACAAGCGGCGCTTGCTGCACGGGGAGGATGTGAGATGGCAACATCTGTGAAACTTTTGGCCAAGAGGAGCCGCGCCGGGGCGCGCCGCAAGAACAAGCTTGAGCTGTCTCGTTATGTAGCCGAGCCATCTACTGCGGTGGCGCTGGCGACGATCCTACACGCCACAGAGACGACCGCGCGAGCCACGGCGTGGACTCGCTTCGAAACTGTCGGCTGGGACGAAGTCTAACTCCAAGCACGCTCGCTGCTCTGCACGCGCGTCGCATGACGGCCTCACTCGGCGCAGATCCCAAGGCGCAAAGGTCGGGGTTAACCAGGTCGGTGACCGCCTCATTGTGAGTACGTCGCGCCGATTCATGCGAGCGGAACAACAGCAGTGGGGTGGAGTCGCTTGGGCTCCTGTCTTGCTCTTGCCCTTTGCATGTGACGGTACGCGAGTCGGTTGCCAGATGGGCAGCGCGGAGTATCGAGCTTGGTGGAGGCAATCGCTTCACCGCGCTGGTGCTTGGCCCGTCTGGGGTGCCGGAGGTAACCGATGAGAAGGAAGCACATGGTGATCCGGAGCTGGCTGTTCTGTCGGCCATGGCTCATGGCAAGGACCGCGAGACCACCCGCGCCGTTCGTATCGCTGTAGCAGCCATGGCGGCGAGTGTAGGTCTCGACCTCGAACGGTCGACATTGTACTTTGACCTTGTGGCAGCATCCCTGAGCACCGCAGCTCGAAAGGCGTTACAAAGCATGGACCCCACCACCTATGAGTATCAAAGCGCGTTCGCGAAGCGTTACCTGAAGCTGGGTCTCCGCAAAGGGGAAGCTAAGGGAAGGGCTGAGGGAAGGGCCGAGCTTGTCCTGAAGCAGTTGGCCGCCCGCTTCGGGCCGTTGCCGGAGGGGACCGAGCAACGGGTGCGCAGAGCCTCGATTGCACAATCGGATATCCTCGCCGAACGGCTGCTCACGGCACCGACCCTCGAAGCAGCGTTGCTGACCCGCCGGAAGCGCTCGCGGGCTTAGGCGGCGACGGCGCATGGGGGGAGAGACGCGGGGGGCCATCCGATACGAGCCGCCCGTCTCCAAACCTTGCAAAGAGGAACGATGGAGACATCCCCTCGACTTGGCTCGGAACAGGTGCGCTGTCGCGGCGCACCAAGGGGCCGGTGTGGGGAGTCGGATTCCTATGAACTCCTCGTTTGCCACGCATCGTGCCGCCCGAGCAGTGGCTGAACCGTCCCGCGGAGCCGCAGCTCCGTCGAGGCGCGCTAATCCTTGTTGCCGCGACTGAAGGATTTGTTGAGCAGGTTCTCGAAGGGCTTAGTGTCGTCGACGTAGGTTCTGTACTGGTGATCGCGGTCCGTGCGCTCGCGTTCGCAGATGTCGGGCATCTCTGGATACCTGGCAATACAGTCCCGGTAGGCGCGCTCTGCCGCCATGAAATCCGGATAATCGAAAAGGACACAGCCACTGGCCAGCACGGGCGGGAGGCAAAGAGTGAGCAGCAGGTGCATGGATGTAAGAGTCTGTCGCCCGCGCCGCATAGGTTGCACTCCCATGGCGTACCAAATCATGCCTGCGTTCCTCATCCTTAGCGAACCGCAGCACAAGTCCGTGCCTGTCCCCTTCCCCGCGGGGTCGGGGTCGCTATCGGAATCGGTATCGATTCTTTTCGATGCAGCATCTCCCAGAAAGCGGTCGATCCCGATTCCGATGCCGATTCCGACCCCGATCTATTTGCAGGGCTACTTGTGCAGAGGATCCTTGGCGGCTGCCCCCCGCATCTTTGGAAATCGCCACCTGGCGCTCGACAGCATGCTCGTAAGCCTCGACTCATACGCAACAAGCTCCTGCCACCAAGGTTCCTAGCGGGGTGGCCTGCGCCGTTCGCGGAACCACTCGCGATAGTTGGCCATGCGGGTTGCCTGATCGGCCGGGGCACGGCGGCGGCAGGTGGACGCTTCGGGGCTTCCTGCTGGCGCACCCCAGCGGGTCTCGACGCAATCGTTGGGGTTGTATGCCATCTCCAACGCCTGGGCACGGGCCAGCATATCGGCGAGCGTGAGTGTCCACGACGACCCGTCACTGCGTGTATAGGCAAGGCTGCGCTTCTTCGACTCCGCCTGCAGCAATGCCTCCAGATCGGCGCGAACTTGCCTGGCCGTTTGTCCACCAGTCAGGGCAAAGCGCTGCGGTTGCGCTTCGACTTTGGCCGGGAAGGCGCGCACGACATCGAGCGCGATAAGCAAGCGCAGGTCGCGCGAGGGCGTCGCGAAATCCTCCCAAGCGCCGGTGGTCTCGAAGATCGCGGCCCCTGCCGGCATGGCAATCACACCCGGATGCAGAGCGGTATGCTCGGTGCTGTTAGCAACGGAGCGCAGACGCGCTCGAACCTGTTCTTCGAGTGCATCCATGGTTGCCAGGAAGGCTTGCTGCGGATCGAGCGGTTGCGGCGACAGCACGGCATCGACGCGATCGTAGAAACCTTCAACGTCGGCGGCATACTGCTCGAGCGAGTAATCACCGTAATCGGCAGACATCTGAATCTCCTGATTACGCAGCGGCCGCAGGCCTCCCCCTTCACCAAAGATCGGGCGGAAGTGCTTGAAACCGGCGCTGCCGAGGTTCGCATCAAGGGCAAAGAGGAAGTTGCCGCGCCAGTAGCGCTTGCGGGCTACCGTGCCGTCGGGCTGCGCGTCGACGGCGAATTGCACAGCGGCGGCGCTCGGCGTTTGTGCAACGCGATGCACGAGCAGCAAGGTGTGGCCATAGGGATCGGCGTAGACGGTGCCTGGGCGCAAGGAATCCGGTGCCAGACGAGTAGGATAAAAATCCCCGCGATCGGAGGTGGCTGGCACACGGCCATTGCCGGACTGCACTCCGTCGGCGAGTTGCCGGAAGTAAAGCTGGATGCTCTTGAGCCCATCGCTACCTGGGGGCGACTCGCGCATGGGATGCCACGCGGAACAGGTTGGTGGCTGTCCGCCCGAGCCGCGCGAGCAAGCGGAGTATCCGAAGGGAAGCCCGAGCTTCCAAGCAAAGTAGGCGCGCAGGAAGTAGGGCAGATCGGCGCAGTCCGGCTCCAAGTGCAGACCACGTGCGTCGTCTTCTCCCAGGCCAAGATGATTGTGCAAGAAATTCCGTGCGGCTTGGCGGGTTACCTCATGGAGCGAACGCCACGTTGGTTCCGCATGCGGTGGATCATCGAAGAGGTGCTCGATCCACGCAGCAAACAAGTCCTCGCTGGCACGCTGCCACTGGCGCGTGATCGGCCACAGGCGAGTGTCGCGGGCCGCGCGCTGCGGACGGCGCGCGGCGTTGACCACGACCTCTGCACACACTTTGGTTCCGGAAATGCAGGCTCGATAGGTGCCAGGCAGGTGTGCGGGCACTTCGGCAATCCACCGAAAGGGCTGGCTCCCGTGGCGTGTTTGCGATTGGCCGTGTGTCTTGCCATCCGGACCGATCACCAGCAGAGACGTGTCGACGGGTTGTTCGCTCACGGCAATGGCGCGTAAGGATTCTCCCACAAGCGGCTGCTCGGGACTGAACAAAATCGTAAACCCATCC
Source organism: uncultured Binatia bacterium (SeqCode) (assembly GCA_964528465.1). Classification (GTDB taxonomy): domain Bacteria; phylum Desulfobacterota; class Binatia; order HRBIN30; family HRBIN30; genus CAZGSN01. The sequence continues at coordinate 11,581 of CAZGSN010000287.1, read as the reverse complement.
GAATGCGCCGCCTGCGCCATCGGCGGCGCCATTGGCAATGCCGTAGGCGCCCACGTCGCCAAGCACATCCCGACGAGAGCAAGCCAGAACGCAGAGGAAGAGGAAGCGCGGCGCATCGGGAAACACGAGGGGCAGGTCAACCGTGCCTGCCCACCATATCCTTGGCGCCGCCGGCGTCGAGATTCATGGCATCGCGCACGACGTAGAGTTGGCGGTGTTGCAGCTCGATGTAGATCTTCCCCAAATACTCGCCGATGATGCCGAGAACGAAGAGGATCATGCCGCCGAGCAGCGAGATGGTAACGATGAGCGTGGGCCAGCCGGAGACGCGCACACCGAAGAGCAACTGCTGCACGAGGTAGTAGAGCCCCATCGCCATACTTGCCGAAGCCGAGGCAAGCCCCAGGTACGTGGCCAGGCGCAGGGGGCGCGTGGAAAAGGAAGTGATGTAATTGATGGCCAGCTCCGCCATGCGTCGCAGGCTGTACTTGGTTTCACCGTAGGGACGCGGGTCGGCGCCGATGTCGACCTCGTACGACGGGTAGCCGAGCCAACTGATCAGCCCGACCAAGAAGCGCGAGCGTTCGCGCATGCTCTGCAGCTCGTCGTTGACGCGTTTGCTGAACACGCGAAACATCCCAGAGTTCAAATCGATGGGCTGATCGGAGAGGCGATTGGCGAGATAGTTGATGCAGTCGGAGCCCCATTGCTTGAGCGGCGTCTGCGGCGTCGTGCGTTTTGCATAGACGACATCGAAACCCGCGAAGTAAGGGTCGAGCAGCTTGGGGATATCCTCGGGCCGGTGCTGCAAGTCGCCATCCATGAGCAGGATGTGATCGCCGGTGGCATGATCGAGGCCTGCCGTCACCGCGAGGTGATGACCAAAGCTGCGCGTTAGAAAAATCGCCTTGATGCGGCCATCGCGGTGGCCGAGTTCGCGAATCACTTCGACGGTGCGATCGGTGCTGCTGTCCTCCACCAGGATCAGCTCCCAATCCAGCCCCACTTCGCCCAAAACCCGAGCCAGCCGTTCGTGCAACTCCGGCAGCGCCCTCTCCTCGTTGCGCACCGCCGAGATGACGCTGAGCTTACCCTGGCGGGGACGGGCAGAAATCTGTGGTAAGGTCGGGGGTAGCATGTGCGAACAAGTCTACGGGAGCGACGAATGGGAAGCGGAGGTCATGGATGCCAGGCACTCTTGCAGCACCGTGGCAACGTAGTCGATGTCCTCGACCTCGAGCAACGGATGCATGGGCAGCGTCAGTTCGCGAAGTCCTACCGCCTCGGTAGTCGGCAACGGAGCTGTGGGGACATCTTGGTGAATCGACATCAAGTGAGCCGGCGGGTAGTGCACGCTGCTCTGCACCCCACGCTGGCGCAATGCTTTCATCAGCTCCAGACGCGGCACCTTTGCCTCGAGAAGAATCGGGAACAAGTGATAAGAGAAGCGCCCTTCGCGCTCGCGAAACGGAAGTTGCAGTCCGGCAACCCCGTGCAGAAGCTCGACGTAATGACGGTACGCTTGGGCGCGTTTGGTGTTGTTGGCGTCGAGCTTGGCGAGCTGCACGCGCCCCAGTGCCGCACGCATCTCGTCGAAGCGGAAGTTGTAACCCAGAGCCACGACATCATACTGGTAGGCATGGCCCTGATGACGTTCCCACGACATCGAGGTCATGCCGTGCGAACGCAGGTGACGCAGCTTCTGCGCCAACTCCTCGTCGTCGGTGACCAGCATGCCGCCCTCTCCCGTGGCGAGGTTCTTGTTGGCGAAGAAGCTGAAGCATCCGATTTGGCCGAGCGTGCCGATGTGTTTGCCGTCGACCCACGAGCCGGGTCCGTGGGCGGCATCTTCCACCACGGCAAGCCCATGCTCCTGTGCGAGTTCCAGGATTGCCGGCATCGCGCATGGAAAGCCGGCGTAGTGCATTGGCACGATGGCACGAGCACGCGCTGTGATCTGCCGACGCAGGCACTCCGGCGAAAGGGTCCAGTCGTCCAAGCTGACGAGATCGACAAACACGGGCGTCGCCCCGGTGTAACGGATGGCATTGACGGTAGCGACGAACGTGAGCGACGGGACGAGCACTTCATCCCCCGGGCCGATGCCGAGAGCCAGCAAGGCGAGATGCAGAGCCGCGGTACAGTTGGTCACCGCCAACGCGTGCGTAGCGCCGACGAATTCTGCGAACTCACGTTCGAAGGCTTGGGTGACGGCTCCGGCAGACAGCCAGCGCGAGCGTAACACTTCGAGGACGGCTTGCTCCTCCGCGGTGTCGAGCGTGATGTCGGAAAGGTTGACGGTGCGCACGGGGAATCAGGCCTTACGAGTTGGAACAAAGCGCTCCGGCGCAGCGGTGTAGTCGCGGTGCGCGAGTTCGTAGTCATCGGGTCGGCCGATATCCATCCAGTAATCGTCGCTCTCATAGGCGGCGATTTCCTGGCCGGCTTCGAGCAAGACACGAATGAGGTCGGGAATGTCGAACTTGCGATCGCCCGGAATGAAGTCGAGGACGGCGCGATCGAACACGTAGACACCCATGCCTACGGTGACGGCAAGAGACGGCTTCTCGCGGTGGCCGACGATGCGAGCTTGCGGCGTCACCTCGACGACGCCGTAGTCCATCTGCACCTCGCGCTTGTGCACCGCCAAGGTCGCGATGCAGCCGTGGCGGCGATGGGTGGCAAGCAAGTTGGCGAAGGGCAGCGTCGTCAACACATCTCCGTTGAGGACAAGGATCGTCTGCCCCAAGCCAGTAATCTGTTTGAGTGGGCCGATGGTCCCCAGCGGCTGGCGCTCGAAGGCATGGATGATCTCGATGCTGCGCTGGCTGCCGATCTGATCGAAGTAAGCCTTGATGAGATTGGCCAAATGGCCGAGAGCGAGGTGCACGCGGCGGATGCCGCTGGCTTCGAGCTGGCGCAGGAGGATCTCGATGATCGGCTCTTCGCCCAGCGGCACCAACGGCTTCGGAATCGAGATGGTGTAGGGCCGGAGTCGTGTGCCCTTACCGCCGGCAAGTACGACGGCATCGACATCGGAGATGACATCAAATGGCATAACGCCCCGGTTGGAAGAGCTGCGGATGGTCGTGGATGAAGCGTAGGGTCTCTTGCAGACCTTCGCTCAGCGAGTACTGCGCTTGCCAGCCTGTACTCTGCATCATCTTGGAGTTGTCACATTGCAGCCGCAGCACCTCGCTGTGCTGCGGGCGTAGACGCTCCTCTTCGACGTCGACTTGCGGCCGATACCCGGCAAGGTCGCAACACAGATCCACCAACTGCTCCATGGTCACGCATGTGCCAGACCCGACATTCGTCACCTGCCCCACGGCCGTATCCGCTTGCGCAATGGCGATGAAGGCGCGCGCTAGATCTTTGACAAAGTTGAAATCGCGGATGGGGGCCAGCGAGCCCAGGCGCAAGCGTGGTTCCTTGATGGCGAGCTGGGAAAGAATGGTTGGGATGATGGCGCGCGCCGATTGTCGTGGGCCGAAGGCGTTGAACGGACGTAGCGTGGCTACCGGCAGACCAAAAGAGAGGAAGTAGCTGTTGGCCAAGCTGTCGGCGCCAACCTTGGTAGCCGAATAAGGCGACTGTGCTTGCAGCGGGTGCTTCTCGTCGATCGGCACATAGAGAGCACTGCCGTAGACCTCGCTCGTCGATGTATGGACGAGGCGTTCGACGCCTGCTTCCAGCGCCGCCTGCAGGACGTTGAGTGTGCCGTGGACGTTGGTTTCTACATAGGAATGCGGGGCGTGGTACGAGTAAGGAATCCCGATCAAGGCAGCGAGGTGAAAGACGGCTGCGCGCGACTGCACTGCCTTCTTGACCATGAACGGATCGCGCACATCGCCGAACAAGATCTCCACTTCCTTGCGCACGGCCGCATCGACGTGCACCAAGTTGCCGATGTCACTGCGGGCGTTGTAGTGCACAAAGGCGCAAACCTCGGCGCCGGCATGGACCAGGGCCTCGACGAGATGGCTGCCGATGAATCCACCGGCACCGGTGACCAGAGCTTTCTTCCCCGCAATCTGCATCTTGCAACCGTTTCGACGGAAGCCATCGCCTACGCTGGCCGATGCGCCAGGTCAAGCGATGGCTCAGAGACAGAGAACTTCGAAACAAGTAGATCTGCAATCAGATCGGGGTCGAAATCAGTATCGGAATCGGCCACGATACGGGTTGGGAGACAGCGCGTACAATAGGATCGATACCGACTCCGATGACGACCTCGACGCCGCAGGGAAGGTGACTTGCACGGACAGGTTCTCGGAGGCCCGAGCCATCCTCCTGTGGAAGGGGCTCACCGACAACCCACCGACGCGATCCCGAATTCAACTCCTACGCCGTCGTGGCGTTGGCGTAGCGGTTGGCGCCGGAGTTGGAGAGGAGGTGGGATTGGGATCGCGGCCTACGCGATTGGAAGTCTCTTGCTTCGGTGTTTCGCCACCTAGGATAGCGGCTACACCTTCCAGGCACGGGTCGTGTGGTTGGACCAGCGAGACAACGGCCTCATCTATGTCCTCGGCGTGATCTTCCTCCAGCAGGAAGCTGGTAGGAATCTTGTTGAGCTTGTGCCGGAGTTTCGGCTCTTCCACCCCCTCGAACGAAAGGTGACAGAACCAAACTTTGTTGCTGGGAACGTTGCGGTGCACGTCGTGTTGATCTGCGAACCAGTTGAGCATGTTGCTACGGTTTGCCGACAGCAGGGAGTCAAAGCTGTCCATGAAGTTGGTATCGACGAAAAAGTCGAAGAAGCCGCGCGGATCGCTGTCATTCGGCCGAACTCCGGTCGGCTGGATAAACGAGTCTACGAGCAAGACGATTACCTTCTTGGGTTGGTCGTTGCAGGTGATGATGGTGTGGGCGCTGGTCAGGCCGAGATTGTCGTAGTTCCCGCCGTCGAAGACGTGCGTATAACTGCGGGGATGGCCTGCACGTTCCAAGCTGACGTAGTTGAACACCGCAGGGAATGCGGCCGAGGACATGACGGCATCACTAACCCGGAACTCACCAAGGTCATGACGCCCAAGCGCTCCGACGAAATCATCGGTCGTGAAGGTAAAGGGCTTGTACGCTGCCTCCGGAGGTTTCCAAGGGCAACTCATGGGCGTGGGCATGGGGCTTTCCGGAATGTCCATGGCCTTGTCCGAAACGGGGGCGACTGTCGGAAGGCTTGCGACGGGAGGATCCGTGGCGTTGGTGGCATTTACGATCAGGTAGGGGCGTTCCAACATCAGATCGGCGTAGAGCAGATCTTTGCCACGCCAGCCTGAATCAAAGAGATCATCGGCAAACACATCGGCCATGATGTTGGTGCGCGTAAACGAAGTGAACCAATAGCGCGCGATGTTGTGCGGAAAGAACCAATGGCCGAACCACTTGGAAAGGTAGTCGCGGCTCATCAACTGGCGGACCTTTGTGGCCTCCCATACTCGATCCCTCGTCTGCACTTGTTCGCAGCGCTCCCGGAGCTGATGCAGGCGATCATCGAGGCCAGGAAAGGCTGCCTGTAGGGCGGCGAATTGCGATTCGCGCAGAGGACCTTGAACCGTAAGCTGACCATCGTTGTAAGAAATGCGGGTAGCGGCCCCGGCGCTTTCATCGAACGAATCCGCAGGCAAGCTCGCTACAGGCAGTGGCATCTCCGTCGATACGCTGCCGTCGGCATCACGCGACACGGCATAGTAGGCAGCCGCGAGGGAACCACCGGAAACCGAGGAGATGACATCCACTTCCTTTAGGATGTTGATGGAGAACACCTTCTCGAGCTGCAGCATGACACCGGCGGAGAAATAGGCAGCACGGCTGCCGCCGCCAGACAGCGCGAGAATGACTAAGACATCGCTACGGCCTCTTGGTTCGGCAAGCACATACGAGGCGCGTCGTGCCCTTCCTGAATGCGCCAGGGGAATGCGCGTGGCACCGCAGCCATTGAGGAGGAAGGCGCACAAGAGCACCATCCCGCCTCGTCCAAAGAGTCCTCGCACTGTGTACATGGGAATCCCCTCCAGGTTCTTGGGTTCAACCGAGTGGATGGTTGAGCCGAAGTAAGCGTCCAACGCCATCGACTGGATTACGCATCGCCTCGGTGATCTCTGTTACTAAGCGCTCGCCGGCCAATCGTCCGAGGGCGCGGTAGCTCTCGAACTGGGATTCGTCGAACCATTGGTCTCCGGTCGATTGGTGTGGAAACTGATCTTGTTCCTTGGCGTAGTTTTGGACATCGGGAGTTTCATCCCCGAGCAGTGCGGGCTTGACGTAGACCAGGGCACCCAGCTCTGAATCGGGGTAGCGAATGGTGCCGATCACATGCGATGCAACGCTGCGGCGCGATGCGGGATCGGGTAATAGCGGCCGGATGTCGACATCGATCTCCACGCCAAGATCGGTGCGGCATTTGCGTATGGCGCTACCGAGGTCGGAGAACACATATTTTTCATCCTGGCTGGCGTCGCAAATCACAACCATCCGGCAGCGCCGTCGCACCAGCTCGTAGATGCCCAGGTTTTCAAAGTGCCCCCCATCCGACAGGTAAACATAGGAAGCCTTCGCATCTGTGTATCCGAAGAGTTCCGCAAGGAGATACATCAACCCCATTCGCGGCCCTGGGTTGCGCCACTTCCCGCGGCGTGGATTCCCAAGCCACCAACCGAGACGAACGTTGAAGATAGTCATAAGGAAGGCGAGCGGTGCCGACGAGTGGTACCCCATGTTTGGACTCGCCGCGGCACCCGAGATGGCCAGAGCCGTGCCCAAGCTTAGGTGCTCTCCGGCCATCGCTCCGGTTAGCCGATAGCCAGTCGACCCCCAGCCTGACCGCAGCGGCGCAAGAACAAACGAGGCCGCCTTACGGTTCTGCCAAGCGAGCTCTTCTCCCTTGACCAAATTGAGTGCCGTATTGATCAGCGGGTATGGTCCAAAGTAGCCCTCCGAGGTGGTGAGGTCGGCCAAGAGTACATCGTCGTGAGCGCTGAATCCGGTAAACGGGTGGGGACGCCGATCTATGGCAGAGGCCCCGAGGTATGCCCGGATCAAGCGGTTGCGATAGAGGTGGTGCATCGAGAATTGGTTGACGTCCACCCGCCACGACAACAGTGCGACGATGACGATGGAGAAAAGGAACACGGTGAAACAGAGCAGCGGGTTGAACGTAGACCAGGCAATGCCCCAGTGATGCTTCGAGATGAGGCCAAGAAGCGCGAGGACTCGTCCTCGAGTGGGCGCACTGGCATCGAAGCCTCCACTCCCCCAATCTCCGGCCCAGCCGAGTCCGATCTCTAGCCCGAGCGCGAGTAGAACCAGAACGCCAATGCAGAACAGGTAGGGCGCGAAGGCCGCGAGGTTCTCCAGGATCTTGTTGCTACCACCCTTCAACTGCGAGCTGGTCCCGGTCGTCTGGGCGCTTGCTGCAGACCACAGCCCTGCCGCAGTGGTCACGATTCCGGCCAAGCTGACGCTGCTTGCCAGCTTACTCGATTGCGCGAAATACCAAGGAGCCCACATCGAGGAGAGAAACACCAACAGCCAGCTTCCCGAATAGATGAGAATCCAACCTCCGAGGCGACTCCACCATTCGCGCTGGTACTCAGAGAAATTTCGACTCATCAAGCCGATGTGCAACACCAGAGTAAGAGTGAACACCGCCAATAGCAAAGGAGGTCCAAAGGCAAGAGCGGCCCAGGCTCCGGCCCCCTCCCATGGGGCGACCTCGCGCCAAGCCCAAATCTGCTGTGCGGCCAGCCACAACAGAACACCACCCACCACCCCGGAAATCCAAGCACTGAGTAGGATACCCACCGCAGCCCTCAACTTGTCCTTGCTGGTGTAAGCCTTGCTCCGCAATCCCTGCACGACCGCCGGGCTCCAGACGAGGACGTGAACCAAGGCCACGACAAAGCCCCAGCGCCACCAGTCGGGCCCACTACCGGCCAAGCGCGAAAGCGCCTTGTACTCGTTATCGCCGGCGCTCCATAGCCAGCAGCTACCGCAGTAGGCGGCGAGAAGCGACGGGATAAGGATTCCACCGTGCACGACCTTTCCGACCGCCCAGCGAGGGGAAACTTTAAGCAGGGCCTCATCGTCGGCAACCATCCATAGATTCCAACCGGTGAAACCCCCTGCCACGGCCAGACAACACAGCCCGGGTAAGAGATGGACCCATCCAGCGCTATCCGAGCCAAAGAGGAACAGCACCATGAGCAGCCGTGGCAGCATCAAGATGGCAACCAGCGCCGGCAGCAGGATCAGCAAGTTGAGCACAAGGTTGCGTAGATATGTCGAGATCGCCGTCCATGTGTCGGCGCCCAGAAGGCCGGTGCGCGGAGTCAGGTAATTCGAGTGCTGGCGTAGGTAGGTGACCGCGGCCGCCTCCGGTCCAGGATTGGGGCGTGCAAGCTCAGCACTAACCGAGTGGATGCCGGCACGCCGAATCCATGCCGTGAGCCAACTGCCGATGTATCCGCCACCGGATACCGTCGACAAGTAATCAACGTGGCGCAGTAAGTCTCGGCTGGCCAAAGCCTGCACGATCCCCAGGTTGAAGGTAGCGCTGCGGATACCACCACCCGAGAATGCCAGCCCAACGAGATCCCTGACCGCTAGCGTGCCCCCGCTGTTGCATCGCTGTGCTCTCGACTTGGCGATCTCTTCAAGCTCCGCCTCTTGTACCTTCGCGAAGTCGAGTTGGTCCTCTGTCGTCATGAAACCCCCTTTCACTTATCCAGTCCCCCAGGACTAGCCATGTTCGTTTGACTACAGTTGGGCGCAACTTGTCAAGCATCGCCAGATAAAGTTTCCGCGAGGGCTGAGCGAAGCGCTCTGCTGGTAGGCATAGCGCGGCGCCGTGACCGCCACCGAGGTGTGGAGGGACGGTGCGGGCAGTGCAGGCTGTACGTCGCCATCCGGCGCTAGCACCGCATCTGTCTTGTCCATCACGCGTTGACTTCCTGTCGAGAATCATGCTCTAGCGGCACAGACGTTAAGGGGTCGGGGCAAGGTGGGGAACAAAGCTGTCATAGATGGAATATTCGCAAAAGCTCTTGCGCGAGCACGGAGCCCGCCGGGATGGTCTCTCTTTCTGTGCCCAATCGAAACAATTTTTGACGAGAGAGGAGCCTGTCGATGCAAGCACACAACTCTGTTTTCTTAGGGCAAGCGGGTCGCATCCTTGTCTTTACCCTGGCTGGCGTGATCCTGAGTCTAAAGGTTACCGGCAACGCCGACGCGGCGGAAGAAACCAAGAAAGACGAAACGAAAACTGCAGAGAGCACGCCCTATTCGATTAGTGAGCTGGGTCTCGACTATAACGTGCCGGAGTCGCCTGCGTTCACAATTTTGAATCTGAATCCAAAGGACATCACCCATACCGCCTCGCCGCGCGACTTCGCCGCGTCGGTCCTCAACGGCCTCGACAAGAACGGGAATTTTCAATCGGGCTTGGCCATCGACCTCAACATCTGGGGCGTCTGGGAGCGCAACTCCGACGACGACTCGAATGGTCCCTTCAGCAAAAGTCCGCTGATGCTCACTGCCGATCGCATAGAGAATGGCAAGATCGTTCGTGACGAGGGTTACGTCGATGGGGATTTCTCATTGTCGCCGCTGGATCTATTTCGTGCGGAGCCCGCGCAGGTCTTCAATACTACCCGCTGGTTACGTTACTTCTGGTACCGGACATCATTCTCGTTTGCGACCACCAAGGGCGCAGAAGAGACGGACAAGTCCTTGCGGCTTTCGGGAGGTGTCCATCTTACCCCGTGGTCGCTGGGAGATCCTCGTTACCAGGTGGCCAAGTGCATCGTCGACAAAGTCGAGCAGACCAACGAGGTTCTCAAGGACATCGATCGTATCGTGAGAAAGTTGGACGATCGCTCCAAGGTCCCCAATCATACGGAATCCCTGCCGGAGCTGAGTGAACCGTTGACTCAGGCGAGGGCTCTTCTTGCATTCGAAACATCGGACCTCCATGCAGAGTTCAAAGAAGCCCGAAAGATCGTGCAGAAGAAGCTGCGCATGGAGTGCCTCTGTGATGAAGAGTTGTGCATGCCCATTGATGACAGCAGAGCGCCCGCGGCCGGGACCGCGTGCGAGGCTTCGAGAGACACCCCCCTCGAAGATGTGGCACTGCCCCTCCTCAAGAAGCGGATCAAGGAAACGGCAAAATGGGTGAAAGCCTATGAAGACAGCAAGGGTGCGATAGAAGCAGAAGAGCGTGCACGAGCCATCAACTCCGTCCTAAGCCAGGCATCGCCAACAGACGCTGCCGTTACGCGATCTCCGGAGGAAGAGAAGAAAGCAAAGGAGATGCAAGTACTCGGGGATGTCCTTGCCATAGTTGGGGACAAGATCGTCTCCAAGGAGAACAAGGATACGAAGACTCGTGCGGCCCAGAAGGTGGCCGACAAGATTGTCGATGCTTGTCGAGCCGAGAACAAAGACAATTCCAACTACTCGGCGTGGAACGTCGCGGCAGCACCAGCGTGGATTTCGCAAGATGGCACGACGGCCGACCTACGTTGGAACGGTTGGGGAATCTGGACGTCACTGGCGATCGGCCCCGACTTCTTTGAACGCAAGGGGCACGAGACCAAGCCTGCAGACCGCAGCACCATCGGCAAGTCGCTACAGTTGATCCTGCATGGGCGATACCGCTTCGACGAACGCGTGCCCACCGACAAGAAGATGGCGCAAGCGATGGCGGCAAACAGCGGCGCGAACATGGACTTCTACGACAACGAAAGCTGGCTGGCGGGAGGCCGCTTGCAGGCTCTGTTCACCGACTATGCGGGCGCCTCATTCGAAGGGGTGGCCATCAACGACAAGGTGGCACTGCCGGCGTCCATGGGGGACGACCGACCGCGCGACGACACGTACTTTCGCTTCGCCATCGTGCCAACGTTCCGTTTCACCGATGACCTGTGGGTCGACGTTTCTATCGGCACCGACGTAAGTCGTCACAACCAGAAGAACGAAGGCTTCTTATTGAGCTCGATCAAGTACGGATACTCGCAAGCTCCCTGGGGCTCGCGGGGGAATCGTCAGGCCCTGAAGCCGTAGGCTGTCGGACTTCGAGGCCTGGCTACAGAAACAAGGGGGCAAGGGGACAAGAACGGGGATAGCAAGACGCGTGCTCCCTGTTCTTGTCCATGGCCCGTTCGCAAAGCGGCGGCATCCCAATCTCTCGGAAGCATCTCCGCGCAGTTCAGCTTGGGATGGTGTCTTGATTCGGTGCACGCAATCGCACGCGGACACTACCGTCGCCGCCGCTTGCATCGGGCAAGCGCTGATAGCTTGCAACCAGATCGACCGCATCATCCAGCCAGCGCGGGATCACCTCGCGTAACACGCCCCGCCCACCGGGGCTGCCGTTGCCCTTGCCGTAGATGATACGGACCTCCACATCTCCCTGCGCTTGCGCCTTGTGCAGAAACGCTTCCGTTTCCGCCACAGCCTCGCGGACGCCGCAGCCGTGCAGGTCGAGTGTTGGCACAATGCCCAACGACTGGCGAATCCAGCCGCGCAGGGAGTTCCACAGCATGCAGGTCAGGGCTTGTAGAGCACTTCGACGTGGTAGTCC
>CAZGSN010000286.1:0-6064 GCA_964528465.1 uncultured Binatia bacterium (SeqCode) | reverse complement strand
GAAGGGGCGTCTCCATTGCTAGTAAACATTGACGAATCTGAGTTGGAGACGGGCCACCCTCGGCCCGCGTCAGGTGTAGGAACGATCTGGCGTGCAAAGCCGACCGAAGAAAGGTCGGCAATGCAGTCCGCATCGTACCGTTTGCCGAGGATGGTCGCAGTCGCGAACCCACAGCGGCGAACCGGCGCAGCGAGCACCGCTCGATCCGGCGCAGGCGCCGGATCGAGGCATGGCTTGTGGCGTCAACGAGATTCCCGTAAACCGAGGCGTCATCGATTCAGGAGGAAGATCATGCGTCCGTTATCTTCGTTGTTCGTAATCCCTTGTCTCGCCGTCACGCTGTGGGTTGGCTCCGCTCCCGCGCAAGACGCGGCTGCCAAACCTGCGCGCGAAACGCTGAAGTCGGGTAGCTACACGATGCAGCTTCCCCTGGGGCTACAAGCTGGCTCGGCGTTCATTCCCGACAACAATCCACTGTCTGCTGAGAAAATCGAACTCGGCAAGCTTCTCTATTTTGATGCTCGCCTTTCCAAAGATCGCTCTATCTCCTGTGCCTCTTGTCACAATCCGTACCATGGTTTCACCGACCCGGGTGCTACTTCAAAGGGTGTCGGCTTCAAGCTCGGTGGCCGCAATAGCCCCACCGTGATCAACCGCTTGTTTTCGGATGTGCAGTTCTGGGATGGACGCGCCAAGGATCTGGAGGAGCAGGCGCACGGCCCGCTGATCAATCCAGTGGAAATGGCCATGCCCAATCACAACGAGGTCGTGAAGCGAGTGAAGGCAGTCGCCGGCTATGCGCCACTGTTTGAGAAGGCGTTTGGGTCCAGAGAGATCAACATGACGCGCATCGCCCAAGCAATTGCCTCCTACGAACGCACTGTGGTTTCCGGCAACAGTCCCTTCGATCGCTACAGCGCCGGTGACAAGGATGCGATGAGCGCTGCTGCCGTGCGCGGCATGGAGCTGTTCAACGGCGCCGCCAATTGCAAGGTATGTCACGCCGGCTTCAACTTCACGGATGAGAGCTACCACAACCTGGGTGTTGGTATGACTAAGGCAAAGCCGGACCTCGGCCGTTTCGAGCAAAGCAAAGCCGAAAGCGAGAAGGGCGCGTTCAAGACGCCGACGCTACGCAATGTCGCGCAGACCGCGCCGTACATGCACGACGGTTCCGAGGCCACGCTGCGCGACGTAGTCGAGTTCTACAACAAGGGCGGTAACGCCAATGCCTGGCTCTCCAAGGAAGTGAAGGCGCTACAGTTGACCGCAACCCAGGTCGACGACCTGGTGGCATTCCTGGAAGCGCTCACCGGTGACGTCAACAACGCCCAGCCGCCGACCTCTATGCCGTGAGGTTGCGGGGCATGCTTTGCGGCGGCTTTGCACGCCAGATCGCTTGGGCGGGCAATCCGGCTGCTGCGCCGCGGGGGCGCGCCTGTCCTGAGCGGCGTCGAAGGGGCGTCTCCATTGCTTGTAAACATTGATGGATCTGAGTTGGAGACGGGCTGCCCTCGGCCCGCATCTGGTGTAGGAACGATTTGGCGTGCAAAGCCGATTTTCGCGGGAGAGGGCGGGGGTGAGGGGTCCACCCGGCGGTGTCCTCATGCTGGCTGCAGGCCAGCGAACTTGAGCATGAGCTTCTTACGACCAACGTTGCCGAAGTGGACGGTGGCCTTGATATTGTCTCCGGAGCCTTCGAGGCGCTCGACTTTGCCGACACCGAACTGAGCGTGGCGCACTTTGGCGCCGACGCGAAGCTCGCCGTCGTCATATTCCACATGAACCCCAGACGGAGCCGGCGGGCGTTGTGCTGCGGGCAGACTTTGCGTTTGCTGCACGGCGCGTTGCCAGCGGCGCTCGGGCTGGCCAATCTCGATCAGTAACTCGGGTGGGATTTCATCGAGGAAGCGACTGCGGTCGTTGCTCTGGTATTCGCCGAAACCGCGTCGACGGCGTGCGTAGGTGAGGTAGAGCTTTTCGCGCGCACGCGTCATGCCGACGTAACACAGGCGGCGCTCCTCCTCGACATCCTCGTCGCTGTCCACCGAACGCGAGTGCGGAAACAGCCCCTCCTCCATCGCCGTCATGAACACCACCGGATATTCGAGGCCCTTGGCCGAGTGCAGGGTCATGAGGGTGACACGATCTGCCTGGTTATCGTAGTTGTCGAGGTCGCTGACCAAGGCCACCTGCTCCAAGTACTCGTTGAGGGTGGCGTTGCTTGCCTCGTACTCCTGCATGCCTTTGACCAACTCTTCGAGGTTGGACAGGCGATCCTGAGCTTGCTCGCTTGGGTCCTCACGTAGCATCGCCACATAGCCCGACTCATCGATGATGCGTGCCGTCAATTGCGGGAACGGAGTCGTGGCCTTGGCTTCGGCAAAGCTGTCGATCATGGCGAGGAAGGCACTAACCTTTTCGAAGGCAGCCGACTTGAGAACATCGTCGCGCGCCACCGCGGCGCGGCAGGCTGCCAGGAAGCTGCCGGTCTCGGGTTCGAGGGCGGAGATCCTCTCGATAGTCGTACTGCCGATGCCCCGCGCCGGTACATTGATGATGCGCTTGGCGGCGATGGTGTCGCTTGGATTCACCAGTACACGCAGGTAGGCGAGAATGTCCTTGACCTCGGCCCGGGCAAAGAAACGTACGCCTCCGACAATGGTGTAGGGCAACTGCTGGCGTACGAGCGTTTCTTCAAAGGTGCGCGATTGTGCATTGGCCCGGTAGAAGATGGCCATGTCGCGCAAGGGCGTGCCGCTGCGGTGCAAGCGGCCGATCTCGCTCACCACGTAACGCGATTCATCTAGATCATCCTCAAGCCGTGCGGCGAGGATCTTGTCGCCACGCGGGTTTTCGGTCCACAAGCGCTTGCCCTTGCGGCGTGCGTTCTGTGCCACCACGGCACCGGCCGCGTCGAGGATGTTACCGGTCGAGCGGTAGTTCTGCTCGAGGCGAATCACCATCGCCCCAGGGTAGTCGCGCTCGAAGTCGAGGATGTTGCTGATTTCCGCCCCACGCCATTTGTAGATCGATTGATCTTCGTCCCCGACCACGCACAGGTTCTGGTAGTGCGAGGCGAGCAGGTTGGTCAGACGGTACTGGACGCGATTGGTGTCTTGGTATTCGTCGACCAGCACATGCCGAAAGCGCTCGCGGTAGCGATCAAGGATGTCCTGGCGCTCCTCGAACAAGCGCACGGTCACGCACAGCAAGTCTCCAAAGTCGAGAGCGTTGGCCTTGCGCATCTTGCGCTCGTAGAGGTCGTAAACCTTGGCAGCACGCTCGTGCCAGATGTCGTTGCGATCGAACTGCTCGGGGGTGATGCCGCGGTTCTTGGCCGAGTCGATGAGGGTGGCGGCGCCACGGGGGGTGAGGACCTGTTCTGCAACGTCGAGTTCGCGCATGCAGTCCTTGATGAGCTTCTCTTGATCCTGATCGTCGTAGATGACGAAGTCGCGTGTGTAGCCCAGAACTTCGATCTCGCGCCGCAGAATGCGCACACATGTGGAGTGGAAGGTCGAAACCCAAGGCGGCTCTCCGTCTCCGAGAAGCTTCTGTAGCCGCTCCTTCAATTCACCGGCCGCTTTGTTGGTGAAGGTGACGGCAAGGATCCGCCACGCCGGCACGTTGCGGTGGCCGATCAGGTAGGCAACGCGGTGGGTGAGCGTACGCGTCTTTCCCGAGCCGGCGCCGGCCAGGATCAGCAACGGGCCTTCGTCATGAAGCACCGCCTGCTGCTGCATTGGATTAAGAGAGGAGAGAAGATCACCCATGCCACACACCGCCGCTCGTTTGGATTCGCGAAAGAGCGACGTTGCCTAGCACGCACTTCGGAGGGCGGGAAGATCGGGCTGCGGAGGTGCTTGGGTGCGGAGGTGCTGGGGTGCTGGGGTGCGGAAGCACCGCCGTGCTGAGGTAGCCGCGGCGGTAATGCCGTGGAGTGAGCTGAAGCCTCAGCCTCGACTCAGGAGCGTCGTGGCCGTAGTTGCCGGAGTGCGTGTCTCAAACGCGCACGGATGCCCGCCGTGCATTTACCCTGCGTACGCCAAAGATCATGGCCAGCAGCGCCGTCACTAGCAGCAGCGGTGCTGCCATGATGGGCGCGGAGGCGCTCGTAGTCCCGCCGAAATTGATGGACGAGTTGCAGGCGCTGACTCCGTTTAAGGAGAACGGAATCGACGCTGGAGCGCCGACGGGGATTGTAATCGACGGAATTTGATCGAAGGCGGTAATGCACGGCAAGAGAACCGGATAGTAGGTTGCGCCGCCGACCGTGACTTGACCGGTGATGACTGCCTTGATGGCGATGGCGGCGACCGGGTTCACGTCGAAGGTGATCGAAGCCTCGATCTCTCCCTCTGTGACATTCCCCGGTAGGCTGAAGATCACTAGCTGGTTCCCAGGTTCGGCACAGAGCTGCTGGCCCGGCTGCGTGCTGATGCAACTCAGTCCGCTCTGAATCGAAAGGGCGCCGTTTGAAACCGGGTTCGTTCCGGTGAACGTCCCGGCGAAATTGGTGACGTTCGAAGGGAACTGAGCGACGATTGGATCAAGAAAGTCCTTCTCTGTAGGAGACAAGCCGCTGAGGTTGTAGTCGCCGCTGAAGAAACTACCGCCGCCCATTTCTTTTGTACCCATGAAGAACGGGCAACTGATGAAGCAGGAACCATCGGGCTTCGTATCAACGAAGCAGAGATTGGTTATGAAGGCGACCGTGGCACTGCCTTTGCCTTCGGCGGTGATGTACGCTGCGTTGAGAGCGTTGAACAAGAGTTCGCATCCGGAGATCCCAAGCGAACACAAGCTGATCAAAGCGACAAGAATGGCTCCGCAACCACGGCTGCTTCTGCGCATCTTCCCTACTCCTTCGAGTTCTACTGTTGAGCGCCTCCATCTCACAAGCAGCCCACGAGCGCAAACGGCGCGAGCAGATCGCACCTCCTACCTTTCTCCCTTGCACTGCGGCAGCGCTTGCTCTCCTTTACCTCAGATGAAGGGACAGCAGGCCATGTGAGCTCGGATCTACGATGCGGTATCGTGGCTATGACGGCGTCTTGGTATCGCGCCGTGCGCGTGAGGCTGCCGCGGGGTTGCCGGCTACTCGATGTGGGTATCGGTACGGGTAGCGCCTTACTCGCCAATGCCGACCTGGTGCCTCCGGTTGACGCCCACACAGGTGGCGCATATACCCGGTCGCATCTCGACGCAGACCTTGGCTTGATGCTGTGGGTCCTGCGGGTTCGGAAGGTTTCATGGAGTCCGTTAGCGTGACAGAGTCGTCCTCCATCGTAGTAGCTCCAGTGCTTGTTGCCGCAGCTACTTCGGGGTGGGTTTGTCATCGCGTTGCCATTGAGCGCCAGGGGGAATGCTTGCGGGTTGGCTTCTCCCTCCCGACATCGTCCGATTGGTGTGAGATCGAAGTGAAGCGCCTCTTGCCTGAGCGTAGCGAGGATGTACGCAGGCAGTATTCGCATTGCGAAGTGGATTTTCATGGCGCCCTTTCCACGGCCGAGGTTGAAGCCCAAGCTTTGCAACTGGTGGGGGAGGTTGCCGCCTTTGTGAACGGGCGCTTGGCGCAGAGACCGCAGGGCACACTTGCCGAGGCTCTTGGTCGCTCTGCGCAGAGTCGTTCCCTTGTCTTCGATGTCGATGGAGTCCGTGCCCTGTTGGCGCCGGTGCTGCGCGAGCACGAGGAGGCTTGCGACGGGTATCGCTTGACCCGTATCCGCGCCGACAACTTGGAAGCGGCACGCAATGGTAGTGTCCCCGAAGTGCTGCTCGGTTTTCAGCGTCCCGGAATGCAGGGGCATGCCTTGTTTGCACTCGCCCTCGGTAGCGGCGATCAGCAGACCTTTTCGCTTTCTAGCCACCTTGCCCTACGTAGCCTCAACGACATGCCTGACATCGAACGGCTGCGGGCCTTTGTGGCGTACGTGGTGCAACTCCAGGACCACGAAAACATCGAGCTTGTCGCTCCTAGCCTACCGATGGCAAAGATTGAGTTGGATGCAGGGCAGCCCATGGCCACGCAGCTTTCGGCACGCACCCCGAGCGATCGTCC
>CAZGSN010000285.1:0-9931 GCA_964528465.1 uncultured Binatia bacterium (SeqCode) | reverse complement strand
GCCTGCCTCTAAAGGCTTCGCTCGCCCTGAAGAATGCGCTCCCCCGCAGACTTAGCTGCTCTGGATAACGTGCAGCCCCTAACCCTGGGAACGGGTACAAGTTTCGCGGTGCTAAAACTCGCGCACGGCCTTGCCAGCCACCCATTATCTGGGCGTATGCGCGATACCTAGCTGTCGGGTCTATCGCGCCTCGGCAAAGGCAACAGACAGTCGCGGATTCAATTCTCGGGAAGCCACCAAAGCGCAGCCACAGGCCATATGAACATGGTTTATTTGAAGCCGGAAAACTACAACCGGGGTGAACATTCCCTCTGATTGGTAAACCAGCAAACAAACAATCGCTGAACAAACATACACTTACGGCCCATCGGTGCCACAACATCAGGAAGGCGTGAATCTCGAAACCTACAGCGGTAACCCACCGCAAACCTCCCAGCCCTCCACGAGAGGGCTTTTTTATTGAGCGAGCCATGATCTTCCTGCCTCACGGCTTTGAAGGCGATATGGAATACGCCAGCCCCGGCCAAACGGGTAGCGCGCACTCAGTCAGCGGCGATCCAAGCGAGCCGGACATTGTTAGCCAGTTAAGGGATGTGGTCTAGGAAGTGACCGGCCATCAATGCCAGCGGGTTCGCAAGATTGGCTTCTATTGAAATCAACAACTTATGGCAGACACAAAACAAAGGGGCGCTCCCATCGGCAATCAGAACGCCATAGGGGGAGAACTCGCCTCGTTCAAGGCTGCGCTGCGTCGTGCCATCACTCAGGACAACGGGGAGAAGCTGCGCAAGGCCGCTGAAGCCTTGCAGACGAAAGCCTCCGAAGGCGAGGCGTGGGCGGTCAAGGAACTGAGGGACACGCTGGACGGCAAGCCCGCTCAGTCCGTAGAGGTCGCTGGCCCGAACGGTGGCCCGCTCCAGGTCGAGCGCATCGAGCGGGTGATCGTTAAGCCCGAGTGAGCGTCCTACAGATAAAGACCCCAGCCGTATTTGAGCCGTTACTACACCCAGCCCGCTACAAGGGCGCGTGGGGAGGCCGAGGGTCAGGCAAGTCCCATTTCTTTGGCGAGCTGCTTATCGAGCGCTCCATCATGCAAAAGACGGACGCTGTGTGCGTTCGTGAGGTCCAGAAGTCGCTAGACCAGTCGGTAAAGAAGCTGCTTGAGTTGAAGATTCAATCCCTGAACGCTGGGGCTTATTTCGACGTTCAGGACAAGAAGATCAATTCCAACCTTGGCGGATTAATCATCTTCCAGGGGATGCAGAACCACACGGCTGAGTCGATCAAGTCCCTTGAGGACTATGACGTTGCCTTGGTGGAGGAGGCGCAGAGCCTAAGCCAGCGCAGCCTAGACCTGTTACGCCCGACCATTCGCAAGCCTGGGTCAGAACTGTGGTTCGTCTGGAACCCGGAGCTAGAGACTGACCCTGTAGACGCCTTACTGCGAGGCCCTGAGCCGCCGCCTGACAGCGTGGTGGTCAAGGCCAACTATCGGGATAACCCGTGGCTGCCTGATGTTCTCAAGGCAGAGCTGGAGTACGACCAGAAACGCGATCCGGACAAGTTCTCGCATATCTGGCTTGGCGAGTATCAGCGCAACTCTGAAGCGCGAGTGTTCCGTAATTGGACGGTCGAGGAGTTCGACACCCCTCCTGGCGCTCACTTCCGCCTAGGTGCCGACTGGGGCTTCTCTGTGGACCCCTCCGTTTTGGTCCGGTGCTACCTCGATGGCCGGAAGCTCTATGTAGACCACGAAGCGTACATGGTCGGGTGCGAGATCGACCAACTCCCGGACCTGTTCCGTCGAGTCCCTGAAGCCGAGCGCTGGTTCATCACTGCCGACTCTGCCAGACCCGAGACGATCAGCTACATGCGGAAGCACGGCTTCCCGAAAATCAACAGCGCTGTAAAGGGCGCGAAATCACTAGAGGAGGGTGTTGAGTTCCTCAAGTCGTTCGACATCGTTGTCCACCCGAGATGCAGACACTTGATAGATGAACTGACCCTCTACTGCTACGACACAGACAAATTGACCGGACAAATAATGCCCAAGCTCAAAGACAAGGATAACCACGTAATTGACGCGCTGCGCTACGCCTGTGAGGGTGTGCGTCGGGCCATCAAGCAAAAGCCTGTCGAGGTCAAGCGCACTATCGTTTCGCCTCCCGGCCCCTCGTCCTGGATGGGTGCGTGAGAAAGATCAAAGGCTTCGGCGCTCCCGAGCTGACGCTAGAAGAAGCGTTGGCGCACGTCCGCCGTTACTTCCGCAAGCCAATGGTTATCGCTGTCGAGCGCGCATTGAGGGATTGGCGTGGCTAAGGACGATTTCGAACTAATCGCCACAGCGAAAGCAAGATACAAACAGGCCAACGACTATCTATCCACGTCCCGCGAGGACGAGTTAGACGATCAGCGGTTCATGGCCGCCAGCCCTGACAACCAGTGGCAGTGGCCGGATGACGTGCTGGCGACTCGTGGTGCGGTGCAGGGGCAGAGCATCAACGCCCGTCCCTGTATCACCATCAACAAGCTACCGCAGCACGTCAGGCAGGTTACGGGTGAGTTCAAGCAGAACCGCCCGATGGGTAAGGTCATCCCTGTAGACGACCGCGCAGACGTGGATGTGGCCGAGATTCTGAACGGGGTGATTCGGCACATTGAATACATCTCTGACGCGGACATTGCATACGACACGGCAAACGATAACCAAGTTACGTTTGGCGAGGGATATACCCGCATCCTGACGGACTACTGCGACGAGAACAGCTTTGATCAGGACATCAAGATCGGGCGGATTCGCAACTCGTTCTCCGTGTTCATGGACCCCACGGCGCAAGACCCATGCGGGTCGGACGCTAAGTGGTGCCTGATTACCGAGGACATGACCCGCGAGGAGTTCGAGGCCGCGTACCCTGACGCCACCCCTGTATCGTCCGACTATACGGACGGGGTTGGGGATGCCGGTATCTCAAAGTGGATCACCGACAAGGTTGTTCGTGTAGCGGAGTATTACTACTACGAGACCGAGGAGAAAAAGCTCCTCCTGCTTGACGTGCAAGACCTTGGGCAGCGCACCGTTATTGAGGGCAGCAAGGAATACCAAGCACTCCGTCCCGGCACGTTCCTGGTACTTAAGGAACGCAAGACAGAACTTAGCACCGTCAAGTATTGCAAGCTAAACGGCCAGCAAGTCCTGGAACGTAAGGATTGGGCCGGTAAGTGGATTCCGGTGGTCCGTTGGGTCGGTAACGAGTTCGAGGTAGACGGAGAAATCATCCTCTCCGGGATTATCCGCAACGCCAAAGACGCGCAGCGGATGTACAACTACTGGACGAGCCAAGAGGCCGAGATGTTGGCCCTCGCCCCCAAAGCCCCGTTCATCGGTTATGGCGGGCAGTTCGAGGGTTACGAGCAACAGTGGAAAACGGCCAACGTCAATTCGTGGCCTTACCTTGAGGTCAACCCAGAGGTTGTAGACCACGATGGCCGCCCCCTGCCGCTTCCACAACGGGCACAGCCGCCGCTCGCTCAGAACGGTCTGCTGCAAGCCAAGATGGGTGCTGCTGACGACATCAAGGGGACCACGGGGCAGTACGACGCATCCCTTGGGAACCAGTCGCGTGAGACTTCGGGGAAAGCGATCCTTGCCCGCGAGAAGCAGGGCGACACCGGCACGTATCACTACATGGACAACGCGGCCAAGGCCATCCGGTTCATGACGCGCCAGATCATCGACCTGATTCCCAAGATTTACGACACCAAGCGTATTGCGCGCATCGTCGGGATTGATGGCGAAGTCGAGCATGTGAAGGTAGACCCGATGCAACAGCAGCCGTTGCGCGAGGTTAAAGACCCGGAAACAGGCGCGATCATCGAGAAGGTCTACAACTTCGGCATCGGCAAATACGATGTCATGGCAACAACCGGTCCTAGCTACATGACCAAGCGCCAAGAGACCGCAGAAGCGATGGTACAACTCGCTCAGGGCGCGCAAGACCCCGTGTTGGGCTTGGTGATGAAGTATTTCGCCATCAAGAACATGGATTTCCCTGAGTCCCAAGAGTTTGCTGCTGTGATGAAGCGCTTGGCACCCCCAGGAATCCTTGACGACAGCGACAAAACGCCGGAAGTGATGAAGCTAGAGCAGGCGGTACAGCACGGACAGCAGCAAGTTCAAGAACTGACTGGGATCATCAAGGAAATGCAGTCCTCAGTTGAGGTCTCGAAGGTCGAGAACGAGGAGTTCAAGGCCGACATTCTGGCTTACAAGGCAGAATCTGAGCGTTTCAAGGTGATGAGCGACAAATTCCTCGGGCCTGAACAGGTGCAGATGCTGGTTCAGAAGACCATCGCTGAAATGCTGGCTGCCGAGCCACTTGAACAGGAAGAAGCTGAACAACAACCCCCGATGGCACCGCCTCCGGGACCGCAAATGCAACCTGGAGCTATCTAATGGCCCAATTCCTCGCAGCCGATGATGCTGCATACGCGCAACAAACGGTGGCCTACACTGGTACCGCTGGCAATACTGGCACTTTCCAGCCCGGCCCGAACGCCGTTCTTGTCTGGTGCGATTCTGCCGCCTATGTAAAGGTTGGCGAGGGCGTTACTGCAACGTCAGCGTCCACCCCGATCCCAGCAAATACCCCGATTGTGATGGCCGTGCCTCCGCAGACCGGAGCGCCTTGGAGGGTGAGCGCGATTCAGATCGCAGCCGGCGGGAACGTCTACGCGAAGCCTGGATTCCTGGTCTAAATGGGACTTTACCCAGACAAAGGAACGCCGTTCCTTAGTCAGGGGCCGTTTGTATCGTCTCCGGCGCAAATCGGGCAGGCGTTCAACTTCAACAGCGCTACGCTGTCAAACTGGATAGACGGCAGGAACAGGGTCATGGCAGGAACCGCGCGATGCCCGGTTCTGTTCTGGGGAGACTCAACGACATTTGGCTACAACGGCACGTTCCCTAACAGCCTGCCAACGCAATTTGGCACGTTGCTTGCGAGCGGTCTTGGCGGCTCATACACGCCAGTTGCCTCGTCATTCAAGAGTTTCCTTGGCGGCGGATCAGAGGTCACGCTTGCCAACTACCGAAATTACGACACGCGCATTAACTCGCCCGGTCTGTCAGCGCCTGTCGCCACGTTCAACCCGCTCGTGGCAGGCCAGAACGAGAACGTGCTTGGTGGGACCGCCTGGACTACTGCACAAGGAACGGGGAATGCTCTTAATTTCACCCCTTCTGGCAGTTTCGACCGCGTATGGCCGCTGTTCATAGACAACCCGACGTTCAGCGACACGGTAAGCACATGTGTTGATGGCGGAGCCACGCTTGGGGACACAGACTGCAACGCTGGCGCTGGCGGGCAGTTTCCGAAGTTCGGCACTGGAGCGCCTTATAGCGTGGCGCTGTCGGGCCACACGGTAAATCTGTTCCGAACCGGGGTAGGCCCTGGTGGCGCTCGCACGATCGGCTGCTACTGCTACGACAGCACTACGCCAGCCGTGGACATCCTGTTGGCTGGGACACCATCTGCCCGCACGCTGAACCTTGCGGACAACACGTTCCAGACTTCGCCGCGCTCTGTGATAGTGAATGTCATTAATACGTGGGGCGTTCGGCTGGTCATCATCAACGCGACGATCAACAACACGCTCGACAACACGGCTGCTGCGACATACCAGACGCAGCTTCAGAGCATGATTACAGCGGCCAAGCAGTCCGGCTGCGACGTTGCGTTGCAAATCGGAAATCCAGGAAACACCGCGAATTACCTGAACGGCAACTACCTGAGCATCAATGCGGTCGTTTACGCTCTTGCCGCATCCAACGGGTGCGCGGTTCTAGACCTTTGCAAGCGCTGGACTTCATACGCAGTTTCGCAGCCGCTTGGCTATTACTCCGACAACACGCACCCATCGACCACTGGCTATACGAACATAGCTCAGGGGTGGGCTGACAACCTGCTGAAGGTCTAGGGGAGGGTCTGCCCGTTGATCATCCGGCTGAACAGGATGTAGGGGGAAGTAAAGAACACCGCATCATCGAACACGTCTTCGACCCGATCCCGCTGGACATATACGGGATTAGCGTTGGTGTTCTCTGTCTCGTCAACTGAGCCGGTGACAGACGGGCCGCCCATGATTATGACTGCTGGCGATGTCGCAACGGTTGTTCCCGGCGCACACAAAAGACCGGTATTCCCGGTCGATGTGTTGCAGACAGCAAGCCCAGGCGGCGGGTTGGTTACGAACGCAGCCTTAACCGCCGGGTTTGTAACGTAGTTCAGGTCAACGGCATACCTGACAGGATGGCCCCAAGGGTCGTTTAGCTGGACCCCAAGCATAGCCGCTGGGAAAGCCCCATAAGTTAGCCCGCAGTTCTCAACTGGGGCCGCTGGTGGGAAAGGGGTTGGGCAAGGAATCCTACCGTTAGTGGTGGCGAACGCATAAATAGCGTCGATCATCTGCGCGGCTTGGTCTTTGGCCTCCCTGTCGTATCTCGCGCTCATATAGGTGCTGAGCATCCCGATGGATGACGCCAGTATCAGCGTGATGATGAATATGGAAACGGCCAGTTCTATGAGGGTGAAGCCTTTCGCTCTCATGTGAGCCTCCTTTGGGCCATTTTACGCCTTACCGAAACCTGCCACCCGGCGGGTTTTTTTTACGTACGCAGTCGTCAACTGCGGTCGGACTGTCGTGATGACAGCCCAATCCTTCTGGGATTTTCTACATGAGTGAAGTACCTGCGGAAGCAGCGCCCGAGGTAGTCGAGACGGCATCGACCGCTGAGGCTCCGGTTAGCGGAGAAAGTAAGCCGGAAGCGGTAGTCGAGGAAAAGCCTGTTGAGGAGAAGCGATTCACCCAAGCAGAGCTAGACGCGGCCATCGCAAAACGCATTGCACGGCTGGAACGCAAGCGAGAGCGTGAACGACCACCTGAGCCTGTGGCGGAAAAGCCACAAGCCCACGGAAAGCCCGCCCCCGAGAACTTCAAGACCACTGAGGAATACATCGAGGCGGTAGCGGACTGGAAGGCGGATCAGAAGTTCACGGAGAAGTTCGAGGAGCGCGAACAGAGGCAACGGGAAGAACGGGCAAGGGAGCATCAACGGTCCTTGGCCGCAGAGCATCAGAAGCGCGAAGAAGTAGCCCGCGACAAATACGACGACTTTGATGACGTTGTGTACGACGCGGACCTGCCTATTTCGCAGCACATGGCGCTCGCCATCCAGTTGTCAGAAGTCGGCCCCGAACTGGCCTATCACCTTGGCAAGAACCCCAAGGAAGCGGCCCGTATCGCTCAACTGCATCCACTAGCGCAAGCGCGTGAGCTGGGAAAGCTGGAAGCGAAAGTCGCTTCAGCCGAGCCACCGGCAAAACCATCCACCGCGCCAGACCCCATCAAGCCGCTCGCCTCAAAAGGCACGGCCAAACAAATCTACGACACGACCGACCCTAGGTCTACCAAGACCATGAGTACTAGTGAGTGGATTGCTGCTGAACGGAAACGCCAAGCAGCGAAGTTTGGGGCTGGTTAACCCAATAGGACCGTCGAGATGACGGGCCGTAGGAGAAATCATGTCGAATAGCCTTCTTACCATTGACATGATCACGAACAAGGCTCTTGAAGTCCTTGAGAACAACCTCGTGATCACCCGTAACGTTAACCGCCAATACGACGACAGCTTTGCCGTCGAAGGCGCGAAAATCGGTTCCACGCTTCGCATCCGCCTGCCGGATCGTGCGCTGGTGACTGACGGTGCCGCCCTGCAAGTTCAGGACGACAACGAGCAATTCACGACCCTGACGGTCGCCAGCCAGAAGCATATCGGCGTCAACTTCACGACTGCCGAGATGACCCTGAGCCTGGATGACTTCGCGGATCGCGTTCTGAAGCCGCGCATTTCGCAGCTTGCCGCCAGCATCGACGCTGACGTTGCTAATGCGTACAAGAGCATTTATCAGTCGGTCGGCACTCCGGGCACCACGCCCTCGACCTCGCTGGTGCTGCTCCAAGCGCAACAGAAGCTGAACGAGTCCGCTGCCACGATGGACCAGCGTTATGCGACGGTTAACCCCGCTGCGAACGCGAACCTGATCGAAGGCATGAAAGGTCTGTTTAACCCGGTTTCCGCCATCTCCAAGCAGTTCAAGAAGGGCATGTTTGGCGAAGGAATCCTGGGTTACGACGAGATCGCCATGTCGCAGTCCCTCCCGGCGCATACCACCGGCAACTGGGGCACCACGATCACCTCGACTGGCACACTGTCCACCCAAGGCCAAGCCACGCTGCCGATCAGCTTCACCGGCACTAGCTCCACCTGGAAAGTTGGCGATGTGTTCACGATTGCCAACGTGTATGCGGTGAACCCGCAGACCCGTCAATCGACTGGTTCGCTTCAGCAGTTTGTTGTGACCGCCGACCTTACGGCGACCACGACCGGCACGCTGTCGATCAGCCCGGCGATCTACACCTCGTCCCATGCTCTGGCGACTGTCAACTCGTTCCCGCAGGCGACTGCGGCTGTGACGATGCTTGGCTCGGCCGCGACCGTGTACCCGCAGAACCTGGTTTACCAGAAGAATGCGATCACGTTCGCCACGGCTGACCTGGTGCTGCCGAAGGGTGTCGATATGGCGGCTCGCGCTGTCCATAACGGCATTTCGCTGCGGATCGTGAAGCAGTACGACATCAACAACGACCGCCTGCCGTGTCGTATTGACGTGTTGTACGGCTACTCGGTTATCCGTCCGCCGATGGCTTGCCGCATCTGGGGTTAACCACAGGGGGCTTCGGCCCCCTTTTCAATTTCTAGGAGATTCAACATGGCACTTCCCTCCATTGGCACGGGCTATCAGTTGGACGATGGCAATCTTAATGAAGTCATCGTTTTCAATGTCCCAACGCCGCAAACCGCAACCACAACCGCCACTCTGACCCCGGCGCAACTGCTTGGTCAGG
The DNA here is from genome assembly GCA_964528465.1 of uncultured Binatia bacterium (SeqCode). GTDB lineage: Bacteria > Desulfobacterota > Binatia > HRBIN30 > HRBIN30 > CAZGSN01. The sequence continues at coordinate 967 of CAZGSN010000285.1, read as the reverse complement.
TTCTCATCGGCAGCCCTGGCGCTTCTGCTGCTTCCTACACGCTGCCCACGGTGGCGTTGCTGGAAGCTGCGCTTCCCAACCCGAAACCCGGAACGTCCTTTGAGTTCAAGCTGATCAACCTTGGCACCGCTTCCGGCGTTATCACGATGGTTGGCGGCGGCGCGACTGGCTGGACCGTAACTGGTCTTGCCACGACTCCCATTGCTGCCACGACCGGCAGTTCTTCGCAATGGCTGGCGCAATGCGTGACGCCCGGCTCTGCCTGGACTCTGTACCGCATCTAACCAATAGGGGAGGGGGGAACCTCTCCCCGTTTTTCTAAGGAAACAACATGACAAATTCCGTCGCTATTGGTGTGGCGTGTGCGGATCAGGCGCTTGTGGGTGGCAGCCTTACCAATTGCACTCTCACGCAGCCCGCCCAGACGGCCCGCACGACTTCCGGCCTTTTGACCCCGGCAATGCTGCAAACGCAGATCATCACGATGAACCAAGGCGGCGGTGCTGCTACGGCTCAACAACTGCCTCTTGGCGTGTCGATGGATGCGTATTTCCCGAACATGGTCGCCAACGACTCGTTTGATGTGTCTTTCATCAACATTTCTGTTGTTGCGGCTGAAGCCGGGTCTGTGACCACGAACACCGGCTGGACTCTGGTGGGGAATATGGACTTCCCGGCCTACAGCGCTGCCGGTTCTCTCAACTCGTCCGGGATGCTGCGCCTTCGCAAGACTGGCCCCGGCACCTGGACTGCTTACCGCATCAACTAAGGAGAAACAATGGCCGTCATCTACCTAGCTCACCCGCTTCACGGAACGAAAGTCGCCTGTGAGGAGGAAGAAGCGAAGTACGACGAGAAAAACGGGTGGAAGCGGTACGACATTGCCGCCTCCGCGACGGTTATTGACGAGGGGGAAGTAAACGACCTTCGTAAGCAGTACGAAGCAAAGTTCGGCAAAGCTCCGCAC
>CAZGSN010000284.1:0-5002 GCA_964528465.1 uncultured Binatia bacterium (SeqCode) | reverse complement strand
GTCGACTCCACTCGCCAGCGAGTTTACCCCAGGGGTGCTCTGGCAGGACAGATTGTGGGTTTTGCCGGCATCGACCAACAGGGGCTCAGTGGCATCGAGCAGTCCTTCAATCATCTTCTCAAGGGAGAGCGTGGTTCCATGAAAATAGGAATCGACGGTCGCGGTCGGCCCCTCGACAGCGGAAACGCGCCCTCGCCAACGACCTTGGGTGGCCACGTGGAGCTGACCATCGACTTAGCTCTTCAGCAAATTGTAGAAACTGAGCTGGAGGCTGCTGTTCTCGCCCAACAGGCAGTTGGTGGCACTGCCATCGTAATGGATCCACGCACTGGCGAGATCCTTTCTATGGCGAGTGTACCACGCTTCGACCCGGCGGCGGGTCGCCGATCAACGCAGCGCGATTGGAACAATCCAGGGGTCGAGCTTGGCTATGAGCCCGGATCCACTTTCAAGGCGATCCTTGCTGCGGCCGCGCTCGAAGCTGGGGTCGTGCGCCCGGACGATCGAATTTTCTGCGGCAATGGTCACTATGCGGTAGGCAAACGCACCATTCATGATCACCACCCGTATGGCTGGCTCACCTTTGCTGATGTCATCAAGCACTCTTCCAACGTAGGCTCGGCCAAGGTCGGGGAAGCGCTGGGTGCCGAGCAATTTTATTCGACCATACGAGCATTTGGTTTCGGCGAGAAGTCCGGGATCGAGCTGCCCGGTGAGGCACCGGGATTACTCCGGCCGTCGCACAAATGGGGCCGTATCCATTTGGTGACCACGAGTTTCGGCCAGGGCGTTTCGGTTTCCCCGCTGCAACTGGTTCGTGCCTTTGCCGCCATCGCCAACGGCGGGGCCCTGATGCGACCACTCATCGTTCGCCGAGTCGTCGCTGCCGATGGCACGGTTCTCGTCGACAATCGGCCGGAAGTCGTCGCACGTCCGATTTCAGAGCGTACCGCAGCGACGGTGACCGCGATGCTGCGCGGCGTGGTCGAGGACGGTACCGCAACAAAGGCCAAGCTGGCCGGCATTGATGTGGCGGGAAAGACGGGTACCGCCCAGAAGGTCGACGCCAGAACCGGCCGCTATCATCCCCGCGACCGCATCTCTTCCTTCGTCGGCTATTTCCCTGCGGAAGCGCCTCGTTTCGCGATGTTGGTGCTGATCGATACGCCGCGACTGGCGACCTATGGCGGAGTCGTCGCAGCCCCCGCTTTTCAGCGCATCGCTGCCTATGCCGTCGACCAAGCTGGATTACGCGTGGCTCCCCCAGTTGTCCCCACAGATCGTGGCGGCGATGACTTGCTACACACGCAGTTGGCCAGTTGGGCTACCAGCGATACGACCCAGGGTATGCCCAGCTTTCTAGGACTGAGCATGCGCGAGGCCTTGGTCCAAGCGGCCCGCGCGGGCTGGGAGGTAGATATCGAAGGCTCCGGGTATGTCGTGTCGCAATCCCCGCCTCCTGGAGCTAGCTCTATCCAAGGCCGCACCCTCAAGCTGCGATTCCATGGGGCAGGTTGAGCGATGAGCGCCGCTAGCTTGTCGATGAAGCCGAAAGAAGCTGCTCCTCCGGGCTGGGCACTCTCCAGTGTTCTCGTAGCAACTGGCGGCCAAGTGCACGCCAGCGTGACCGGCTCGGAGTGGATGCCGTCAGTAAGCAGCGATTCGCGTAACATCTCTCCCGGAGCCTTGTTCGTGGCTCTGCGGGGTGAGCACCACGATGGCCACGCCTTTGTTGGTGCAGCTCTCCGTGGCGGTGCTGCCTATGCCCTGGTCGACCACGTGCCTACGGCTGTGGATTCCACCCGGCTGATTGTGGTGCAGGACACACTGCGGGCGCTTGGTGATCTCGCGGCCTGGACGCGACGCCAACACAACCCTGCCGTGTGCGCTATCACCGGCTCCAACGGTAAGACGACCACGAAGGAGCTGCTGGCTTCCGTATGCATGCTTGCCCAACAGCAGGGGCGGGTGCACGGGGTGCTGAAGACGGAGGGCAACCTCAATAACTTGATTGGTCTTCCCCTGACCCTTCTACGCCTTGCCGCCGAAGAGGTTGCAGTGCTGGAAATGGGAATGAATCGACCGGGAGAGATTGCGCGTTTGACGGAGATCGCCACCCCGAATTTCGCGGTGGTGACTAACGTCGGGTTTGCGCATCTTGAAGGAGTTGGTGGAACGATCGAGGGCGTTGCGCGTGCGAAGGGGGAACTCTTCGCCACGATGGACCCAAAGGGGGCCATCGCCGTCAACACAGACGACCCTCGTGTAGTGCAAATTGCTGCGCCCTTTCGTGGTCGCAAGGTTACGTTTGGGAGCAGTGGAGAGGTCCGAAGCCGTGCGGTTGCCGATCGTGGGTTGGATGGGTTGCGGTTCCAGTTGGTGATTGGCAGTCGCACGGCCGAGGTCAATCTGAGAATGGTGGGGGCGCATAATGTCGGCAATGCCCTGGCAGCCGCGGCGGTGGCCCATCTGCTGGGGTTTCCTATCGACACCATTGCGGGTGGACTGTCACAGGCACTCTCTCCGCCCGAGCGGCTACAGATCCTGCGCTTGCGTAACGGTGTGACGCTTGTCGACGACGCGTACAACGCCAATCCTTCTTCGGTCTTGGTTGCCTTGGATGCTTTGCAACGTATGCCTGGCCGGCTGCTTGTGGTGTTGGGAGATATGCGGGAGCTGGGCAGCGAAAGCGGGCACGCTCACCATCGAATTGGTGAGCGTGCCGCCGCTTCGGGTTGTGCTGGGATTTTTCTCTTGGGCGAGCAGGCGATCGAGATTGCCGCAGGAGCCCGCGCGGCGGGGATGGCCGCGAGTGCCATTCGGCATTGTGCCAATCATGAAGAACTCGCCAAGCAGGTCGCAGCGGATTGGCACTCCGGTGATTGTGTCCTCGTCAAGGGCTCGCACGGAATGCGTCTCGAAAGGGTCGTTTCCCTGCTGTGCGAATATGGGGATTCAACCTAATGCTCTATCACCTTCTGTATCCCCTCCACTCGTCATACTCTGGCTTCAACGTCTTCCGATACATTACCTTTCGTACCTTGATCGCTGCCCTCACTGCGTTGGCGGTCTCCATGCTCCTGGGGCCTTTGTTCATCCGTAGAATGTCGGCACACCAGATAGGGCAAACCATCCGTCCCGACGGGCCACAGAGCCATCTTTCGAAGGCCGGAACCCCGACGATGGGCGGCACGCTGATTCTCTTTTCCCTGATCCTGGCGACGTTGTTGCTGGCCGATCTCGGCAACTTCTATATCTGGCTGACGGTAACGGTGACGCTGGGTTTTGCGGCGGTTGGCTTTGTGGACGACTACGGCAAGCTACGGCGCGGCAATGCGCGCGGGTTGTCCGGTCGCGCCAAGTTGGTCGGTCAGTTCGCCGTGGCCCTGGCTGGCGCTGCTGTTCTATATGCCAAGCCCGACTTCAGCACAGAGCTGTCTTTCCCCTTCTTCAAGACCCTTCATCCCGACCTGGGAATGGCCTACATCCCATTCGCGGCGCTGGTAATGGTGGGTGCATCCAATGCGGTCAACCTGACGGATGGTCTCGACGGTTTGGCAATCGGTCCGGTCATGACCACCGCCTTTACTTACGGCATCTTCGCGTACGTCGCCGGCAATGCTCGGCTCGCCGAGTACCTTCAGATCCCGCATGTGCCGGGGGTTGCGGAACTCTCCATCTTCTGTGGCGCTCTGATCTGTGCCGGCCTCGGCTTTCTGTGGTTCAATGCCTACCCCGCGAAGATGTTTATGGGCGATGTTGGCGCGCTACCCCTTGGGGCGGCTCTGGCCCTCGTCGCCTTGGTGACCAAGCAAGAAATCGCTCTGGCTGTGGCTGGGGGCGTCTTCGTTGGCGAAGCACTTTCGGTCATTCTCCAGGTAGGCTCTTACAAGGTTCGCGGAAAGCGTATCTTTCGCATGGCCCCGATTCATCACCACTTCGAACTCAAGGGTTGGCCTGAACCACAAATCATCGTCCGCTTTTGGATTCTCTCCATCGTTTCCGCCGTACTTGCCCTGAGCACGCTAAAACTACGTTGAGTGGGAGATGACGCTTCGTATTGGTGGGCAACGGTTCTTGGTGATTGGCGCGGGAAAGACGGGAACATCGGTTGCCGACTTCCTGGTTCGTCGTGGTGGACGGGTGCGTCTAGTAGATCGTTCGCCAACTACCTTCGAAGGCCTGAGTGCACACGCACTCATGGACCCACGCGTGGGCGATTCCGACCCGCAGCTTCTCGATGAAATCGACGTAGTGATTCCGAGCCCGGGAATTGCACGAGACCATCCCCTGTTGCGGCTTGCTCTGCACCGAGCCCTTCCGATCCTAAGTGAGATCGAACTCGCTTCCCGTTTCCTCCGTTGTCCTCTGCTTGCGATTACCGGCACCAACGGCAAGAGCACGACGACGACACTGCTAGGTGCGATGTTGCGAGCCGCCGGTAATCGCACCTTCGTCGGCGGCAACCTCGGTACGCCACTCATCGAAGCCTGCACGCTCGACGCTGGAAGTTCGGACCTCGACTACGACGCATCTGTGGTCGAGGTGTCAAGCTTTCAACTTGAATGGGTGCAATCGTTTCGTCCAAGGGTCGCGGTTCTCTTGAACCTGACTCCGGATCACCTCGATCGTTACGCAAGCATGGAAGAATACGGCCGTGCCAAAGCAGCAATTTATGCCTCGCAACTCCCCGGGGATACTCTCGTCCTCAACCGCGACGATTCTTGGGTGTGGGCGCAACGCCACGAGGCCCGCAGCGGAGCTATTTCATTTGGGGAGGAAGCCGTTGAATTTGGCACCTTTCTCGATGGTGACGAGATCGTCTTTTGCGGCACCGAGCCACCGGCGCAGAGATACTCGTTGACACGTTGCCAGCTCGCGGGAGCCCACAATCGCGAGAACATGATGGCAGCGGTGACCGCCGCGGCCATGTGGGGTGTGGCTCCGAGCGCGATCCAGACGGGGCTCGATACTTGCCCTGGGCTGCCGCATCGCCTCGAGC
>CAZGSN010000283.1:0-1734 GCA_964528465.1 uncultured Binatia bacterium (SeqCode) | reverse complement strand
ACCTTGATCCCGGCCGAATACAGCTCGCGTGGGTAGACGCGAATATCGGTCACAATGATGAAGATGGACGGCTTGGGACAACTGCGCGGATCAATCCCGAGATCGCCAACACCACGCGTTACTACCAGGCGGATGTAGCCGTCCTGCTTCTGGTTGCGCCGCACCGCCTCGCAAACGAGCGCCGCCATTTCGCTGGTGGAGATCGGGATCTCGAGAGCCAAGGCGCGAGCCGAGTCGTATAGGCGCTGTACGTGCTGCGCCAGGCGAAAGACGCGGCGATTGTAAACGCGAATGCCTTCAAACACGCCGTCGCCGTACAGCACGCCATGATCGAAGACCGAGAGCTTCGCTTCCTCCTTTGCGTACCACTGACCATCGAGATAGATCTCCATGCACACCTCCGCGGAGCCGGCTGCCTAGCACCAATATTCTCGCCAAGCATCACCTCACCGCAAACGTAGAAACCAGGGCGCACGGGGATCGTCGTGACAGGCAGTGCGCCAGTTCGCCGGTGCGCCGGTGTCCCCAGATCCAGCCCTAACGCCGGATCTGGGTAGTTTCCCGGTGCGCTGGTGTCGTGGGCAGGTTTGGGCAAAGCTGCTACAGCGGCGGCCCATGGCGGTGAAGGTGCAGATCGCAGGAGTGTCGAGCCTCGAGGAAGCGCGGGCGCTGGAACGGATGGGTGCCGATGCTTTGGGGTTCACCCTACGACTACCTACAGGGGTTCACGACGGACTCACCGAGGCCAAAGCCCGCAGCATCGTGGCAGCATTGCCGCCTTTCGTTTCCTGTGTGGTGATCACCTACGCCGACAACGCCCGCGACGCAGTCGAGCTATGCCGATACGTCGGAGCGACGGTGCTGCAACTGCACGGCGCCTTTCCGACTGCCGACCTCGAACTTGTGCGTGCGGCGCTTCCGCATCTGAAAATCCTGCGCGCAGTTCCCATTCACGGACCCGAGTCGATTGCCAAGGCACGTGAGCTAGCCAAGCGCGTCGACGCCTTGATTCTCGACACCTACGACCCCGAAAGCGGACGCCACGGCGCTACCGGCAAGGTGCACGACTGGAACATCAGCCGCCAAATCGTCGAAGCCAGCCGTATCCCCGTGATTCTCGCCGGTGGCCTTACTCCGGAAAATGTTGGCGAGGCGATCGCCACGGTGCAGCCTTGGGCCGTCGACGTACACACCGGCGTCGAAGGGCCGGACGGACACCGCGACCTGAGCAAGATGGAGCGCTTCCTACGCGCGGCCAAGAATCCCTGATTGCCGGTACAGCCTCCGGAGAACCAAACCATGAAGATCATGAAGCTCAAAAGACCCTACTACGGAGAAACGAGCTGTCAACAGCGCTGCGCGATGTGAAACGCGCGCGACCGCGACCTTGGCAACACAGCACGCGCGTCCCGTATTCATGGTGGAATTACGCTTGCTCTACGATCTGCGTCGCCGCAAGGAAGCATTGGATACCGGGCAGTGGCTCAGTGGAGCCGGAGCGGCGCACCACCAACGAGACCGCCGGACAACCTGACTACCGCCTGATGGGCTTTGCACGCAAAATCGTTCCTACACCAGACGCGGGCCGAGGGCGGCCCGTCTCCAACTCAGATTGATCAATGTTTACAAGCAATGGAGACGCCCCTTCGACGCCGCGTAGCGCGGCCTCTTGGCCGCAACCAAGTTCTCTCGATCAGATAGCCGATACGTACCGATGGTCCCCGCTCGATTGAG
>CAZGSN010000282.1:0-1713 GCA_964528465.1 uncultured Binatia bacterium (SeqCode) | reverse complement strand
TGTTCAGGTAGTAGAGACGCGCGAGAGCCAGCGTGGCCTCCCAATCACCCGGCTGTCGGCTGACGTACACTTCCAGGGCCGCCAGCGCTCGCCGATCCTGACCTGTCGCCCGGTAAGCCAGCGCCAACTGCTGCCATATCTGCGAGTTCTTGGGATTCCTGATCAGCATTTCCTCAAGCTCGTTGATGGCGGCATAGGGCTTGCCTTCCGCGTTGGATACCGCCCCCCCGAGCAGAGCGATCTGCTCCGCGAGCGTCGGATCTGTTCTGCTGAGATCCTGCATCGCATCGCGGTACTCTTTCATCGCCTGCCGGGCATCATCTATGCGCCCGGCAAACAGATAGAGATCTACCGCGAAGGGCAGGAAGAGAGTCCTGCGGTTGCCGCTCAGTTCCTGCGTGGCCTGCTTGACCAGGACAATGCAGCCCTCCTTGTCCCCAGTCTGCCGAAGAAGCCGCGCCTTGAGCCGTAGAAGCGAGAAGAGATGATCCTCGGGTTCAAGGTCAAACGAGTCGAGTGACTGGGGATCTGTTTTCTCCAGGATCGCCAGTGAGGCCTTTGCGCGGTCCGTCTCCTGCAAATCAAGCCACAATTCCGATATGACGGCCAGAACGTTCGGATCTTTCGGCTGGAGCTTCTCTGCACGCTCGAGGTCATCGCGAGCTGAAGTGACATCGTGATTGGTAACCTGCTGGAATCTCGCCCGCCAGGCATAGGCATCTGCGGATTGCTGATTGTTGGCCACGGCCTTGTTCAGCCAGTCCAGGGCGGCCTTCTTTCCCGAAGCGGAACCGCCCTGGGCGGCGATCTCGCTGAGCATCGCGTACGCCTGCACTTGCTCGGGATGCCGCTCGCTGCATGTTTTGAGCATCTCGCTGGCATCGTCGAATTTGCGCTGAGCGATCAATGAGCGCCCGAGCCAGATCGTCGCACTGATATCCGCAGGTTCGACCTGCAAACGCTGCCGGCAGATGTAGGCCGCCTCGTTCGGCTGGCCGGTCAGGTAGTAGAGCCTGGCCAGTTGAATCGAAAGCTTGGCATCACCCGGCTTGATGCGCAAGAGGCGGCGAATTCCATCAATGGCCGCGCCGACGTAATCCGGCTGGGCCGGACGAACGGCCAGGTTTGCCACGACGAAGCGCTCCAGAATCGTCACGTCGTCAGCGTGCTTGGAAAGGTAAGTCCGGTACTGCTTGCAGGCTTCCGGCCAGTCTTTCTTGTCAAACGCGACGTTCCCTGCCGCAAGGGCGTTGGAAGCGATCGTCTGCCTGCGCACGTAGTAACCAACCAGCAGGCCGGCTGCCACGACTCCGAAGACCAGAGTCAGGATGACCAGGACTCGCACGTTAATGCGCGCACATCGCCGATTTCGATTCATGGCTACTTCCCTGCTGAAGGATCGGTTGTCAAGAACTGTACGTTGGCCGGCGTCATTCAGGACCGCCGGATCGGGATTGATGATAGGAGTGGGGCGGCCAATTGATCAAGTCGGGTGTCAGGACCGACAATAACAGGTCGCGACGCACATGCTACGCGGCGATGCCGAACCGCCGGCGAAGCCCTGCAACCATAAGCATTCCGAGCATTCCGAGCAGAGCTGCGCCGGGAGCCGGAACCACCATCATGGTCACTTTCACATCGGAAAGCGTACTGGATTGGGCGGCAGAATTGAAAAACGCGTCCAGATCGGGGAAGCTTCCGATGAAATGGAAC
>CAZGSN010000281.1:0-7437 GCA_964528465.1 uncultured Binatia bacterium (SeqCode) | reverse complement strand
CCATGCTTCCTTGACGGCCTGGGGGGCTGCGTGTTAGCCGTCCGCCTCGTAACGGACGGAAGAGAAAGCCCCGTCGATACGCGAAACAAATGGAACGGGAAGACGCAGTTCTCAACAGCAAAGACGTGGCCCGGATTCTTGATCTGAGCCCGGACACGGTCAACGAGTTGGCGCGCAAGAGCCAGTTGCCGGCTTTCAAGCACGGGCGCCAATGGCGTTTCCGCAAGCGCGACATCACCTCGTTCAAGCGTCAATTGCGCGGCGACACAGCGGCCTGAGCAGCACCCGCTGGTCTCCGCCCACTACCTCAAAAAACACGGGAGAATGATGATGCCGAGCATGGACAACGCCCAAGCGCACGAGAGCAAGTTGTATTACGAACTTTCTCACTTTTATGACCGCGTTTTCAATCGCGTATTCGGGCCGCGTATCCACCGGGTCATCCAGTCGCTGCACATCGAGGCCGGAGCCAAGGTCTTAGAGGTCGGAGTCGGAACCGGGGTTTCCCTCGAGGCCTACCCGACACATTGTCAGGTAACCGGCATCGACCTCGCCCCCGAGATGCTGGATCAGGCGAGGGAGAAGATCCGGCTGCAGGGCCTGCGGCACGTAAAGGTCGCCGAGATGGATGCTCTTGATTTAAAATTCGAAGACAACAGATTCGATTACGTCATGGGCTTTCACGTGGTCAGCGTCGTGCCCGATGCTGCAAAGCTGATGCGAGAGATGCAACGCGTTGCCAAGCCGGGAGCGACCATCGTAATCATCAACCATTTCCGCAGCCAGAATCCGCTACTCGCCGCCATCGACAACCTGAGCGAGCCGATTACCCGTAAGCTCGGTTGGCACACCCTCGATCTCGAAGAGATCCTCGCGCCGATTACGTGCAAGGTGGAGCAGCTCTACAAGACCTCGGCACGCTCTCTGTTCACCATCATGGTGGGCAAGGTGGAGAAGCCTGCTCCCGCGGCCAAGTAGCACCCGAAGTTTCGTTCGCAGGCTCACAAGTGGCCCGGCAGAGAGCCCCTGCCCATGCCGCACAAGGTGTGAGCCTCAGACTGCAATCTCTCGCAGAGTGGCAAGAGCCCGGGATCCCGGTCGTTTCAGGATGCTCTGGCTTCGCCCGGCTTACGATAGTGGTGAGGGAAGCGAAAATGGGTGTGCGACAAATTTGTTGGGAGGCAAACTTCCACCATCCACGCGCTCACGCGCGGCTACACGGAGCTGGCGAAGAGACAGTAGCCGCAGCCGTGAGGGCCGTGGATCTCAGATGAAAGCCAACAAATATAACGCACGCCCAGCGAAGATCTTCGGCCGTGTGAATTGTGGCCGGGCTCTGCTTGGTGCTATACGATGCCGGTCCGCTAGACGTACTCCGTAGAAGGTAATCCGAATCCAATGAAGAATCGCAAGCAAATCCAACGCAGCGTGCTCGCCCTGGCCTTTTTCAGCGTCGCCTCCTGGTTCGGGGGGCATTTTGTTGGGCGTGTATCTGCGGTCGCCAAAGAGACGTACGAGAACATCGAGGTGTTCACCAACGTCCTCGCCTTGGTGCAAAAGAACTACGTCGATCAGGTAACCACAAAGCAGCTCATCGACGGAGCCATTACCGGGATGCTCAATGCCCTGGATCCGCACAGCTCCTACCTTGCGCCAGAGATGTACAAGGAGTTGCAGGTCGACACCCGCGGCAGCTTCGGAGGCTTGGGCATCGAGATTACCACCCGTAATTCGTTGCTCACCGTAGTCTCTCCCATCGAGGATACCCCAGCCTATCGCGCCGGGATAAAGGCCGGCGATATCATTCTCAAGATCGACGACGAATTCACCAAGGACATGGCTCTGGTCGAGGCCGTGAAGCGGATGCGCGGCCCACAGGGCACTTCGGTTCGCCTGACCTTGCGCCGCGAGTCTGTGGCTGCCCCCCTGCAGCTCAGCTTGGTTCGCGAGGTCATCAAGATCCAGAGCGTGAAAAGCCGACTACTCGACAAGAACTACGGCTACATCCGCATTACACAGTTCCAGGAGCGGACTCACGACGATCTGCAGAAGCATTTCGGTCGCGTCGAGACAGAGAACGGTGGGCCGCTGGCCGGCCTGGTGCTCGACTTGCGCAACAACCCAGGTGGGCTGCTGACGCAAGCCATCAAGATTGCCGACGAGTTCCTTGAGTCGGGACTGGTCGTGTACACCGACGGTCGCCTCGAAAGCCAAAAGCAGAAGTACTTCGCACACAAGGTCGGTAGCCACATGGACTTCCCCATGATCGTCTTGGTCAATGCGGGCAGTGCTAGCGCCTCCGAGATCGTTGCCGGCGCCCTGCAAGACCACAAACGCGCCCTGGTGCTCGGTACGCAGACCTTCGGCAAGGGCTCTGTGCAGACCATCTTGCCGCTCGATGAGAGTGCGGCGATTCGCTTGACCACGGCCCGGTACTACACACCCAACGGCCGCTCGATCCAAGCAACCGGCATTACGCCCGATATCGTTCTCGACAATGTCGTGGCCAAGCCTGCCGGCGAAGGAGCCGCTCCCTTCCCGCAACTGCGCGAGGAGAATTTGCCACGACACTTCGAGCAGAAGGATCAGCGTCCGAACACCGAAGAGACAGCGCCCAAAGAGGAACAAGGCGAACCGCAGGCGCTCATCAAAGAGGGGGAGTTGGGTAAGGACCCGCAGCTCGATCGCGCCCTCGAGCTGCTCAAGAGCTGGAATGTGTTCAAAACCGTGGTGGCCACCGCGGATTCCTGAGAACCCGGAGGGGGAGCACTTCGTTCCGTGCGGGCAGCACCTTGCCTCGGAAACGACGCCAGCGCAGATCCACTTGGCTCAGGGCTCTTGTCGTAAGAGTAATCCTGGCCACGCTGTTGGGCATCGCCTACGCCCGCATCAACGTTCCTTCGGAGACCAGGCACGGTTTCCCTAGTGTCGCCCCGCGCACGGACTGGGCCGCACAGCTTCCCTCTAGCATCGAGACCATTAGCGGAGCCCTACGCCGCCTCCCCCTACCACTGCCAACTCCAGAGTTACGCCCACGAGGTGCGGGCAAGGTTCGCTGGATCCAACAGCACTACGACGTGTGGCTGCCCGTGACTCCCGAGCCGGATGTAGTGCGTGCCTGGTTCAACACCATCGAAGAAGCTGCGCCCGCCACGGGCATCAAGATTACCGACACCCAGAATGGCGTCGAGGTATTGATTGGCGTCGATGGCCTACTGACGCATACGCTATCGCTACACTGGCCAGGACGCCGTTCTCGCGTCGCCATCGTCTTGGCCGGGCTCGGAAATGACCTGCGCCTTGCGCGCGACGCCACCAGCCTGGGCCTAAGCCTTACGCTCGCAGTCGATGCCCAAGCACCGTTTGCTGCCCAGGTCCGCGATCTAGGCAAGCTCGCAGCCGCAGAGTTGTTGGCCACCACTCGCAGCCGGATGGAAGACCAGGCCGCACCCCCGTCGCTTGATTCCTACGCGCAACAGATCCAACAGGCGCGCCAGATTCTGCCCGAGGCTCTCGGGATCGCCAGTACGCTAACCACGTCTGACCTTGACCCAAGCGGCCGCCAGGCCCTCCTGGATCTCATGCGCCAGATGCAACTATTCGTCTTGGATACGACCGGTGACCTCTGTGCCCCAGAGGCGGTTGCGGCAGACTGTCTCGGCCGTGACATCGGCGTCGACGCCGGCGCCAGCCTCGAAGCCATGCGTTTGGCTCTCGAGAGCATGATTCCTTTGGCCCAAACCCGCGGCGATGTAATCGTCGTTGCAACCGCCGAGCCCAGGTTGTTCGAGGCCCTGCGCCAGACACTGCCACAACTGCGGGCCGCACAGGTGCAGATCGTCCCCCTGTCCCGCCTCGCCGCGGATCGGCGTTCTTCAACGCCGCCTTAGCTTCCAACCTCCTGATCCCCAGGAATCTGCCATGAGACCGAAGCGCATTCACCATGAAGAACATGAAGCTCATGAAGTCAGGAAAAAGAACTACCATCGGACGCTTCTTCTTCATGAACTTCGTGGCCCTCATGGTTTGATCCTCCGTTCCGGATCAACCGCGGCCGTATCGGGATCTCTGCAGACTCCACGTGGTGTTGGTGAATATTGAACCGTTCTCGGCACTTGCCCATCGTGAGATCAGGCGTTCTGAGCTTGTCCAACCGACTCGATCTTGCGGGTCGCATCGCACGCGATCACCAGGGGCGAACGCACGCTGTGATGTGCGGCGCATGTAAATTTCAGCCTCACTTTGTTACAAGTCGCGGCCATGCCTTCGCCCCCGCGTGCACCAGCCAAGCCTCCGCTGTTGAGCGTCTGGCAGATCAACCAGCTTGTGCGCACGACTCTCGAAGACGTGCTTCCGGATTGCTGGGTCGTGGGCGAAGTTTCCGGCTTTCGTCGACCCGCCTCCGGTCACTTTTACTTCACGATCAAAGACGATCGCAGTCAGCTTGCCTGTGTCCTCTTTCGTACTCACCAGCGGCGCCTACCGTTCACTCCGGAAGATGGCATGCAAGTCGTCATACACGGGCGCCTTGGAATCTACGATGCACGGGGTTCTTTGCAGTTCTATGTCGATGCGCTCGAGCCGCACGGCGTTGGCGCACAGCAACTCGCACTCGAACAGTTGAAGCAGCGGCTCGCTGCGGAAGGCTTGTTTGCCGAAGCACGTAAGCGTCCCCTGCCCTACCTGCCACGTGCCGTAGGGCTCGCCACCGCTTTGCGCGGTGCGGCTTTGCACGATGTCGCCGTCACTCTGCGCCGCCGCTTTCCCAGCATTCCGTTGGTGCTGCGCCCGGTGCGGGTGCAAGGTATCGAAGCCGCTGCCGATATGGTGCAGGCGCTATCCGAGCTTACAGGGCAGCCTGATGTCGACGTCATTATTCTCGGTCGAGGTGGCGGCTCCAGCGAAGATTTGGCGGCCTTCAACGACGAGGCACTGGCCCGCGCCATTGCCGCCTGTCCGGTCCCGGTCGTTTCTGCCATTGGCCATGAGATCGACTTTACAGTCGCCGACCTCGTTGCCGATGTGCGCGCGGCCACGCCCACCGCTGCGGCGGGCTTGGTCGTGCCCGACCGCCGCGACCTCATCGCGCGAGTTGGGCAACTGCACGGGGCACTAGAGGCAGCGGCCCTGCGCGGCCTGCGCCGTGATCGCCAGCGGTTGGAGGGGTTGACGCGGCGCTTACGTCATCCGCGGCAAGTCCTGCTCTCCCTGCAGCAGCGCGTTGACGAACTGGCAGAGAGAAGCCAGCGTGCGCTCCAGCACAGCTTGCGTCAGGCAGCGCTACGCCTGCACGGCGCAAGCGCTCGCCTGCATGCGTTGAGTCCACTCGCCGTCTTGGAGCGCGGCTACTGCATCGCGCAGACCCCTAGCGGAATTCTCGTGCGTAGCGCGGCCGAACTTACCGCTGGCGATGCTTTGCATTTGCGCTTCTCCGCCGGGGCGGTAGCCGTTCGCATTGAGCACGCCCTGGATCTACAACCCCATGACAAGAAAGAGCCACGTCCATGATCGACAAGGATGACCTACCACCACCAGCGGCATTCGATCAGCAAATGACCGCGCTTGAGTCCATCGTTGCCCAGTTGGAATCCGGCGACCTTGCGCTTGAAGACGCATTACAAGCATTCGAGCAAGGGGTGCACCTGGTACGCGATTTGACCGCCAAGCTGAACGCCGCAGAAGCTCGCGTCGAGGTGCTTGCACGCGGTGCCCGCGCCAACCTCGTTACCGAGGCTACCGCCGATGCAGACGGTGACTGAGACGATGGACTTGCAGCAGTACCTAGGTAAGCGCCAGCAACAAGTAGAAGCGTATCTGGAACGCTGCCTGCCCGCTTCCGCCGAGCCGTTGATTGAAGCGATGCGGTACAGCCTACTTTCCGGAGGGAAACGTATTCGGCCGATCCTAACCTTGGCCGCTTGCGAGGCGATTGGCGGTCAAACCAGTGCCGTGATGCCGTTCGCCTGCGCCGTCGAATTCATCCACACGTATTCGCTGATTCACGACGACTTGCCGGCCATGGACGACGACGAACTGCGCCGGGGCAAGCCAACCAACCACGTGGTCTATGGCGAAGCCTTGGCCATTTTGGCCGGCGATGCCCTTCTGACCGAGGCCTTTCGCGTCATGGCCGACGCTGCGTTGCGCGCCAAGACTTCCGCACAGCGGAGCTTGCAGGTAATCGCCGACATTTCCGCAGCCGCCGGTGCTAAGGGAATGGTTGCCGGTCAGGCCATGGATATGGCGTCGGAGAATCGTACGGTCGACCTGCCGACCGTCGAGCTGATCCATATCCGCAAGACGGGAGCGTTGATTCGTGCCGCTATTCGGGCCGGCGCAATCATGGGAGGAGCGGATACCAAGCAATTGCGCGCTCTGACGCGCTACGCAGACTATATCGGCCTGGCGTTTCAGGTGGCCGACGACATCCTGGATGCAGAGGCCCACACTGCCACTACCGGCAAGACCCGGGGACGCGATCAAGCACGGCACAAGGCCACCTTTCCTTCCCTTCTGGGTTTTTCCGCCGCCAAGGAGCGCGCCCGCGATCTGTTGCGCCAAGCCCAACAGGCACTGAAACCGCTGGGACCTGAGGCGCAGCCGTTGCACGAAATCGCCAATTACATCGTTGCGCGTGCATTGGACTAGCGGTGACTCTGGCCAGCAAGCGCGCACGCGTCGACAAACTGCTCGTCGACCAGGGCCTTGTCGGCAGCCGTGACCGGGCTCGCCGCCTGATTCTCGCGGGTGCAGTTTGGTTGGGCGAACGGCGCATCGACAAGCCCGGGACCGAGCTACCTGCCGACAGCACCCTGCGCGTCCGCGGCGACGACGTCCCCTACGTAAGCCGCGGCGGTCTCAAGCTCGAAGCCGCATTGTCGCATTGGAGTCTGGATGTTCACGGGCTGCTGGCGGTGGATATAGGTGCTTCCACCGGCGGCTTCACTGATTGCTTGTTGCAACGAGGCGCCGCACAAGTAGTCGCCGTAGACGTTGGCTACGGGCAGTTTGCTTGGTCGTTGCGCCAGGATGCGCGCGTACTGCTCTTCGAGCGCGCCAACATTCGCCACTTTCCGCCGAGCGCCCTGCCCCGCCCAGCCGACTTTGCCGTCGTCGATGTTTCCTTCATCTCGCTACGCCTGGTGCTGCCCACGGTGGTTTCACTTCTCCGTCCCGGCGCCCAGCTACTCGCGCTCGTGAAACCACAGTTCGAAGTCGGCAAGGGAAACGTGGGCAAAGGCGGCGTCGTCCGCGATGAAGCCACACGGCTTGCTACCGTCAGTGCCATAGAAGCAGCCGGGCAATCTCTGGGGCTGATCTCGCGCGGCAGCTTTCTCTGCCCCCTCCCCGGCCCCAAGGGGAATCGCGAATACTTTCTGTATTTTGTAAGGCCCTGAGGTCGCGACCTACGCCTGCGCCCTTTGCCGCTAAGGAACC
>CAZGSN010000280.1:0-5372 GCA_964528465.1 uncultured Binatia bacterium (SeqCode) | reverse complement strand
GGTCAGGCCCATCTGCTCTAGGATGTGCAGCCGGCCCTCCTGGGCCTGGTAGAGCGCCTCCTTCATGATGTCACGGGTCACGCGCCCGATCTTGATATCCATCTGCAACGCCGTCACACCCTTCTTGGTGCCGGCCACCTTGAAGTCCATGTCCCCGAGGTGGTCTTCGTCGCCGAGAATGTCGGAGAGAACGCGAATCTCTGCCCCTTCCTTGATCAAGCCCATGGCGATACCCGCCACCGGAGCCTGGATGGGGACACCCGCATCCAGAAGGGACAAGGTGGCGCCGCACACGGTGGCCATCGAAGACGAGCCGTTGGATTCGAGCACTTCCGACACCACGCGAATCGTGTACGGATAGCCCTCTTCCGGAAGCACTGCGGCAATGGCGCGCTCGGCCAAAGCCCCGTGTCCAATCTCACGGCGGCCCGGGCTGCGCAGGAACTTCACCTCGCCGACACTGAAGGGCGGGAAGTTGTAGTGCAGCATGAAACGCTTGAACTGTTCTCCCAACAAGGAGTCGATACGCTGTTCGTCAGAGGAAGTACCCAAGGTCGCAGCGACCAAGGCTTGCGTCTCTCCGCGTGTGAACACCGCCGAACCGTGGGCTCTTGGCAGCAAACCCACTTCGCTGGAGATCTCGCGAATGTCCTTCAAGCCGCGGCCATCGACACGCCGGCCATCCTTAACGATGGCCCCGCGCATGACGCTCGACTTCACATCCTCACAAAAGCCCTTGAGCACCTTGGCCTGATCAACATCATCACCAGCCAGGCGAGTCACGACTTCCTCCTCGGCCTTGCGTACCGCGGCGGAGCGTTCGTGTTTGCCGGTAACCTCGAAGGCAGCCTTGATACGCGGCACTGCTTCCTTCTCGAAACGAGCAAACAAAGCTTCGTTGCGCTGCGGAGGTGCCACCTCACGCTTGGCCTTGCCCACCGCCTTGCGCAGTTCATCTTGCAAGTCGAGTAGAACCTGAAGCTCTTGGTGAGCGGTGAACAGCGCGTCGAGCATCACGTCTTCCGGCAGTTGCTTGGCACCACCTTCGACCATGACAATACCATCACGGCTACCGGCCACGATCAGGTTGAGGTCGCTGTTCTGCAACTGCGTCGATGTCGGATTGACGACAAGCTTGCCATCGAGGCGGCCCATACGCACGCAGGCGATGGGACCGTGGAAGGGAATCTCCGAAATGTGCAGCGCCGCCGAGGCCCCAGTCACAGCCATGACGTCGGCGTCATTTTCCTTGTCGAAGGAAAGCACCGTGGCGATGACCTGGGTCTCGCAGTAGAAGCCTTCAGGGAAAAGGGGCCGGATCGGCCGATCGATTAGGCGCGAAGTGAGGACTTCCTTTTCTGCTGGCCGCCCTTCGCGTTTGAAGAACCCCCCGGGGATCTTGCCGGCGGCAAAAGTCCGTTCCTGGTAGTCGCATGTGAGCGGGAAGAAATCGATACCCTCACGTGCCTTGCGATCGGCAACCGCGGTTACCAGCAGGACCGTTTCACCATAGGTGACGAGAACGGAGCCATGCGCCTGTTTGGCTAGACGACCTGTCTCGATGGACAAAGGTCGCCCGTGAAACTGCAATTCAACTTTCTTAAACATAATGCCTCCCGGGCCATGTGCCCTTGCAGCTCGCCCTGTCTGGCCGAGCCGCACGAATGGGAGGAAGACGTTGGGGGTTTACTTACGAATCGACAACCGGTCGATCACTGTCTTGTACCGGCTGAACTCCTGCCGCTTCAAGTAATCCAACATCCGGCGACGCTGTCCCACCAGCTTGAGCAAGCCGCGGCGGGAATGGTGGTCTTTCGAATGTGACTTGAAGTGCTCGGTAAGATATTCGATTCGCGCGCTGAGCAGCGCAATCTGCACTTCCGGGGAACCCGTATCTTTGGCGTGCAGTTGAAACTTTCCAAGCAGCTCCTTCGTCCGCTCCGGAGCTAATCCCATCTTTCCTCCATCCTTTGCAAGCGGCCGTGGATAACATCGGCTTCTGAGCCCCGCAAGAGACAGCCGCAAAATTGTGCACTAGCAAGGGCAAGCCACCGGCGCGCCAGTGCGGGGCGCAGCCTGCCGGAAGAAGCGCCAGCGTCAGCCGTGGTCGCTCAGCTAGCTGCGGCACGAGCACTCGCGCGGGTGCGGAATTCCAGACCTTCGAACTTGCCCGACTTACGCCATCGTTCGATGTACTCGAAGAACGCGACCGGGCCGCCGGGATAACCGCCGGTGTTGAGGCGCTCCTGGCGCCCGAAGGGTCGGCCCTCGTTGTTGTAGTACCCCGGCGTGCAGTCGGGGTTACCAAGGAACCCGTTTGGGTTGCTCTCGATGGCTCTCACCCACTCCTGTTCTGCTTCGGCGGTAACTTCGACCTCATCGGCGCCGACTTCGAGCGCGTGGCTTACGACGGCGGCAATGGTCGTCGCGGTGTCGGTGAGATTGTGCGTGATGTTCGAGATCAGGCTGGCACCCTGGGTAAGACCGACGATGAACAGGTTCGGGAAGCCGTGCACGTGAATGCCGTGCAGGGACTGCATGCCGTCGGCAAAGTACTCCGAGATCTTCAAACCGCCGCGGCCAACGGTTTCAAAACCAGCGCGGCGCTTGTAGTCGGTGAAGACCTCGAACCCCGAAGCAAAAACCAGGCAGTCGAGGTCGTAGTGTTTACCGGTGACCCACACACCACTCGCATCTATGCGCTCGACGCCGCGGCCGTCGGTATCGATCAGATGGACGTTGGGCCGGTTGTACGTTTGCAGGTATTCGTCGTGGAAGCATGGTCGCTTGCAGAGTTGCCGGTACCAGGGTTTGAGCTTCTCGGCCGTGTCCTTGTCCTTCACGATGGCGTCGACGCGAGCGCGGATCTCGGTCATCTTCTCGTCGTCACTTTCCTCGAAGGCCTTCTGGATGGTTTCCGGGGCCAACATGGCACCGGTGCCCAACTCGGCGACGACGCGATCGCGCACGCGGATGGCGATGTCGGTCCAGCCGTCCTTCACCAAGTCTTCGTCGGCAAAGCCACCCGTCTGCAGAGTGGCAAAGTTCATCAGCCACTCCTGCTGCCACCCCGGCTTCAGGGTCTTGAACCACTCGGGGTCGATCGGCTGGTTGTTGCGCACATCGATCGATGAGGGCGTGCGCTGGAAGACGTAGAGGTCTTGCGCATCGCGGCCTAGCGGCGGGATGCACTGCACCGCCGTGGCCCCGGTGCCGATGATACCCACCCGCTTGTCGGCCAATTTGGTCATCGGCGCACCGGCGGCGTCTCCCCCGGTGTAGCCATAGTCCCAACGGCTGGTGTGAAAAGCGTGCCCGGCAAAGGTCTCGATGCCGGGGATGCCGGGGAGTTTGGGACGATGCAAGGGTCCCGTCCCCATGCCAACGAAACGCGCCCGGATGGCGTCGCCCCGGTTGGTGTGGACGATCCACCGAGACGAGCCCTCGTCCCACTCGAGCGACGTGACCTCGGTCGAAAACAGGGCGTGGTCGTAGAGGCCGAAGGTTCGAGCGATGCGCTGCGCGTGGGCAAAGATCTCCGTAGCAAAGGTGTATTTCATCGACGGCATGTTCCCCGTCTCTTCGAGCAGCGGCAGGTACACCATGGCGGCGGTGTCGCACATCGCACCCGGGTAGCGGTTCCAGTACCACACACCGCCAAAGTCGCCGCCGCCCTCGAGGATAAGGATGTCATCGACGCCCGCCTGCTTCAGGCGTGCCCCACTGACCAGCCCGGCAAAACCACCACCGATGAAGGCAACCGTAACCTCGTCGAAGCGCGGCTGCCGCTCGACGCGCTTGACGTAAGGGTCTTCGAGGAAGTGAGCAAAGCGGCCCGTCGGCTGGATGTACTGGTCGTTGCCCTCGGGGCGGAGGCGCTTATCGCGCTCCTGCCGGTACTTGATCCGTAGCGCCTCGCGCTCGGCCTGCGTTATCTGCACATGCTCTGTGACCATTAGATAGATCCTCCCGTGGCTAGCATCGGCATAGGTCTAGCCGCGGCCGTACCAGCCGCAGCCGACCGCTCGTCATTAAGCAGAAGTCGGTACCACCCCTGCTCGCAGAGGGCACGAATGGCACGGATTCACCCCGATCGGAATAGGGCTACGGATATTGACCGAGCACGGCGCGGAGCACCTTCGATAGCGACAGCAGTTCCCGAGAGTTGGTAAGCGACGGATCGAATAGTCCCGATCGAACCGTGGCGACCCTATGGGGTTGTTCGCTCGTTGCGTAACGCCGACGCCAAGGCTTCTTGATAAATCCATTTGAGGGGCACGCCATGCTGCAGCGCCAGGCGCTTGCAATCCTCGTATTCCGGAGCGGCATTGTACTTTTGCCCGCTGGCCGGGCCGGCAATCTTGACGCGCACGCGGCCATAGGAAGTCTCGACCTCGATACTCTTGCGTTCGAGGATGGTGCGTTGCACCGCGTAGTAGCGTAGCCCTATGGTAGAGGTTTCACTGAGCACGATTGCCGTGAGCCGTTCGCGTTGGGCCTCACTGCCGAGAACGCGCAGGAGAACACCCGGGCGGTTTTTTTTCATGTGCACCGGCGTGAGGCTGACGTCACGGGCACCGGCATCAAAGAGGCGCTCCATCACATGCTCGTAGAACTCCGGGTTCAGGTCGTCGATGTTGGTTTCGAGGACGACCAGTTCTTCGCTCTGCGCCTCTTCTGTCGCGGTTGCCAGGACTAGACGCAGCAAGTTAGGCCGGTCTTGAAGCACGCGTTGGCCGGCACCGTAGCCTACCGCTTCAATTGCCAAAGGCGGTGGTGGCCCTGGGGTCGCCAGGGCAGCAACGATGGCCGCGCCGGTCGGCGTTACCAGCTCACCTTCGCCATCGCCGATACGAGTGACAAAGCCTTTGAGAAGCTCGGCGGTCGCAGGCCCGGGAACCGGGATAGGGCCGTGTTGCGAACGTATTACCCCTGATCCAAGAGGCAGCGGCGACACATATACTCGCTCGACGCCCAGGGCATGCAAACCAATCGCAGTGGCGACGATATCGACGATCGAGTCGACGGCACCGACCTCGTGGAAGGTGACTTCCTCCACTGCCATGCCATGCACCTTGCCCTCGGCCCGCGCGAGAGCTGCAAAGATGTCTTGTGCTGTCGCTAGGACGCCCGCGTCTAGCGCAGCCCCGGCAAGCATGTCGCGAATATCCCGATAGTGGCGATGCGCATGGTGATGATGCTGGTGGTCGCGATGTGTATGCGCGTGTGGCGGCTCGTCGATGAGCACATCGAACTTCGTCGCCACGATACCGTTGACCGTACGCGGCTCGGCCTTCAGCGCATACCCTCCCACAGGCAAGCGGCTCAACTGCTCGCGCAACAGCTCAATAGGCACCCCCAGCGCCAGCAGT
>CAZGSN010000279.1:0-7133 GCA_964528465.1 uncultured Binatia bacterium (SeqCode) | reverse complement strand
ACGTTTGTTTCACGGACCCATCCCCCTTTTGGCCCGAAAACAACAATTGAACCGCGGATGGACGCCGATGAACACGGATATAGGCAAGAGCCACAAGGGCAGAAGGGAAAACGTTTTAGGTTTACCCGTCCACGGTCTTGTGTTTCTTGGCATTGGTCCGTTTCGCAAGCAATCAGCGTCTATCGGCGTCCATCCGCGGTTCCAACTGATTTTTTCCGGCTGAGGAGCGGCCACCTTTCCAGGCCGCGTCTCGAAGGCCGTTCCCAGTGCCCTCGCGAGAACGTGAGTGATTGAACTGATGTTTTCGGGCTCAGAAGGTGTACTCGAGCTGGGTGCTGTAGATTACGTCGGCGCGTACGCCGTCGCGATTGAGTGGGAACTGCGCGTTGGCGGCGAGCACAAACTGGCCAAACGGGTTGAGCTTGAAGCCAACGGCAGACTGCACGATGTCGTCATTGACTCCGTCGCGTTTGTCGTCATGGTACCCCAAGAAGTCCCCTGCAAGGCTCAGCCAATTGCTGGCGCGCACATCGGCCCCGGCAACCCATTGCGCTTGGCTTACGTCGTCGCCGGTGCGTAGCGAGTACCCAAGATTTAGGTGCGGCGACAACCGTCCCCAGCTCTTCGAAGCAATGAACCATGGTGTCAGGGTTGGGTCGTGAAAACCAAGAAAGTCGTCGGCGTTTCCGGTGGGAATGGTAACGGCTACGGCGCTGGCGAGATCGATCCACTCGCCGCTGTAGAAGCGCCACTTGCCGCGCAAGAAGACATCGCCGGTACCAAACGCGGAAGCGGAAAACTTGTCGGTGGCGCAACGGAAATCTTCTTGGCACTCGGCGTCGCTACCACCCACGACAACCCCAGGCTGTGCGGCGCTGAAGTATACTCCGCCGTTGCCGTTGGGATCGGTGATCACTGCCTTGGCATGCCCACGCAGGCGCGCCTGATTGATCGACAAAGCGGCGCTGACATCGATTGTATCGGTGATGCCGTAGGCCGCGGCTAGAAACAGCAGATCGAAGCTTAGACGCATATCGATCTCCGTATCGAGGCGATTGTCGCGGGCGCGAGCACGATCACCGGCCGGTAGCTGCTGCAGAAACGAATCGGAAAGCGCCGGCTGCGAGGACCGCAGGTTACCGAGGGAATCGCCATCCAGGGTATCGAAATCTACTCGGCTGTAGGATGTGATCACGCTGATGGCGCCCTTGCCGATGGTCTGGGCTCGTTCCGCGAAGCTCGGCCCAAGGCTTTGCGTCACCCGCACATAGGCATCGAATTCCGGCTCGAAGAGAAACGAGAAGGCGCCGCTGGCGGACGGGATCGGAGCCTGAGAGCGCGCCGCTGCCAGCGCCGCCGATAGGCCGCGGAAGCGGTCGGCCACGAGCGGACGCTGTGCGTCGGCAAGATCCCGCGGCGAGATCGACGTGGCCAGCGTCCCGCCGAACAAGTTGGGAATCTGCTGCTGTAGGCTTTCCGCATGCCCCGAGCTGGCACCTAGTAGGGCGACACTCAGCGCCAGAGCAACGCCCCAAGCCCGGCGGCTCAGCGCAGCGGCGCCAGTGCGACCGTCGCTCACTGCGTACCGCCGATCTTCCACAGATCTCCCTCGCGCACGAATCGTTTCGCCAAACGTGCTTCGAGTTGCACCGGCTTGTTGCTCTGCCGGTCGGTGAAGCGATCGCGGCGCGTGTAGCTAACGAGAGCACCGTCGGCGCTTGCTTCGATGACAACATCCAGAATCTCCACCCGCAACTCACCGGCATTGTCGAAGTACGACTGCAAGGCCTCGCGATGGCGGCCAGAGAAGGATGTGTAGACACGCGCCAAGGCATCGGTGTCTTTACGTTCCAGTGCGACGCGAAACGCCTCGAGCACGCGTAGGATGGCGGCACGCATTTCCTCTGCAGCTTCGTTGGGCCCGAGCGCGTAGGCGGCTCGCACCCAGAAGCTTGGCTCGAAACCCAGAATGGGCCTCGGGGCCTGGAACGTGGGGCTTGATCTCGCTGGGAGGTCGCAAGCTCCAAGCGCCGAGCCCCGAGCCCCAGACAGAGCCTTGAAACATTCCCACGCACGCCACGACGAGGAGAGGCTTGAATGCTGAGAGGGTGTGGGCAGGGCCGATTTCGCTGCCGGCTCGTCCACCACGCCTTCGCTTTCCAACAACAACCGGTAGGCGTCGACGTTGGTGTTGGTGTTCTCGGCAATTGACTTGCCTTCTTCGGCAGAGAGTTGCACGCGTAGACGCCGCAGCATGCTTACCACCAGCGTCTTCTGAAGCTGGAAAAAGTTGTCGATGTCTCCCTCGACGCTGTCGGAAGCCTTCTGCACGCCACTGGCCACATCGACGATCTCGGCGTCGATGCGCAAAGTATTGCCGACCACGTGAAAGGAGCCGGTGATCAGTGTGTGGATGCCGAGATGGCGGGCTACCGTCAGATCGTCGGCATTGCTGGTGACAGCGGTACGATCGATCAGTTGCGGCACATAGACCCGCAAAGCTCCCACCTTGCTGAGTTCCGTGTTGAAGGCGACGCGTAGAGCCTTTCCCATCCACCCGTGTTGTGTGTCGTTGCGCAGATTGCGCAGCTCAATGACCCCAATGGTGTTGGTTGCCAGTTGCGAGCGTGGTGCCGCAGCTACCGCCACGGTAGTGCCTCCGTCTATGCCGGTACCGTCCGCGCCTGTTCCAGCCGTGCCGGTAAAGATGAGATCGGTACCCTCCATGCGGTGATAGGGATGCTGCAGCCCGTCGGTTAGCGCCGGCACGTGCCGCGCCACGTATCCGAAGAGTTCGGAAATGGGCAACACGCCGTCACGATCGGCATCAGCGGCACCACGCACTCCCTCCATGAGGGCATACGAAAAGGCTCCGTGGCCAAGGTCGGCTAGCTCCCGCGACTCTTCCCCGGAACGACTGGCTGCCAGCAAGAACGTACCTTCGGCGGCGGAAAAGCGCGACAC
Organism: uncultured Binatia bacterium (SeqCode); assembly: GCA_964528465.1. Taxonomy (GTDB): domain Bacteria; phylum Desulfobacterota; class Binatia; order HRBIN30; family HRBIN30; genus CAZGSN01. Next base: position 4,169 of record CAZGSN010000279.1, on the reverse strand, counting down.
CAACTCTTCTCCAGACACCGCAGCGGCGGCGGGAAGCGGTACTGCACCGGCGTGGCAGGTATCGAGGAGGACCACAACCCCGCGCACCGAGGCACGCAAGGCGCGAATCATTTGATCGAGATCCGAGACCCGTAATCCGGCAGTGAGCATGTTGGCCGGTGTGGCCGGTGCGGGAAGGAAGTAGTAGCTGCCGGTGGTTTGCTCCTGTGCCCCGTGGCCAGCCAAGAACAGTACCACCACGTCGTCTACCCCGGCGGCACCGAGAAACTCCCGCATGCCTTCGAGAATACTTTCACGCGTGACTTGCTGGTTCTCGAGGACACGGGCACGAACCTCACGGTACAAGCCGCTTCCCCCCTGTGCGCTCAAAACGTCGGCAATGCCGTGGGCATCGGCGGCGGCGAATTGCAGGTTGAGAGCCGAGTCACCGTATTGACTGACGCCGATCGCTAGCACCCACAACACCGCGGCCGCCGGTACGCCCCCCGTAGCCAGTACATTACGTGTGACCGGTTGAGATACCGCCACGGGCAGAGGTGCGGACAGCAAGGAACGATGAATCGTCCAAGCCGTGGCCACACCCCCCAGCAGACATATGCAAGCGACACTCAAGCGCCCAAGAGCCCTCTTCATTGCACGTCCGCATGTATGCGCTCCCTACCATGCATTGCAAACGCTTTTACGCCACAAGGGCGAGCCGTACGCGCCGATTGTGGCAAGACCCTCGCGGCGAACAGGCTCTCCCCCCTCCAGACAAGTCCTCGACTCGGCATTGGCCCCACAGCGCGGCTTCGTGGCCGCAACCAAAGTCTGAAGGGCCGGAGCGGGCCGCGCAGGCAGTAGGCTGTAGACTGGAGGCCGTAGGTCGGAAATCGGCAGTTCCATCACTTCCGTCCTACGGTCTACAGCCTCCGGTCTACAGCCTGGAAATCTTGAACGGCGTTCAAGAAGTTGGGGCTTCATAGTTTAGCGCTCTCACCATTGCGCGGCCGGCGAGAGCCTGGGCTTTCGAATGACGCTCCTTCGGGGCAAATGGCCAAACTCCATACGCCAAGTACAGCCCGGCAGCGAACGCGTATCGGAAACTCCGATTCATGCCTCTGTCGGTGATTTTGCGGTGGCCCTGCACCGTGGATCTCTGCTGCTTGACTGGTAAGCAGCCAACCTGGGATAACCCCAATGTGTCGCGAGTTCTTCTGCTGCGTCCTCCCGCCGTGTTTGCGCGTGCTGCCTATGCCGCGGCCATCACGATGCCCCTCAACATTGCCTACCTAGCCGGTAATCTACGCAAGCATGGACACCAGGTTGAGGTTTTGGACGGGCTGGGTGAGGACATCCATCACATCGCTACCTCCTATGCGCCTGGGGTGTGCTACCGCGGCTTGACGACCGAGGCCATCGTCGAGCGCGTTGCAGCCCTTGGCGCCCTCGATGGAATCGGGGTTACGGCTACGTTCTCGCAGGACTGGCCGCACATTGAAGAGATCCTCGTGGCATTGCGCACGCGCTTTCCTGGAACCCCGATTGTCGTTGGCGGGGAGCATGCTACGGCGACGGCCGACTATGTCCTCGACTCCTGTGCGGCGGTCTCGGTCGTGGCTCTGGGAGAGGGAGAAGACGTTGTCGTCGACCTGGCCGATTGGCTGGACGGCAAGCTCCCGATCGAGGCGATTTCCGGGGTAGTCTATCGCTCGCAGGAAGGATCTCTGAGGAGAAACCCACCTCGACCGCGTCAGCGTAACCCCGACGATTTTCCGTGGCCGGCGTGGGACCTGTTTGACCTCACGCCCTACTTCGAGGCTGGCGAAGGCAACGGCGTTGACCGCGGGCGTGCCATGCCACTTCTGGCGACCCGCGGCTGCCCGTACCAATGCACGTTTTGTTCGAGCCCACTAATGTGGACGACTCGTTACGTGATGCGCGATGTCGAGTGCGTCATCAATGAGATCGAGCACTATGTCCGTACCTACGGCGCCCGCAACTTCGACTTCGCCGATCTCACCGCGATCATCAAGAAGAGCTGGATTCTCGATTTTTGCCGAGCCCTGCGGCGGCGCGGCTTACAGGTCACCTGGCAACTTCCGAACGGAACGCGATCGGAAGCCATGGATGCGGAGGTACTTCAGGAACTGGCCGCCTCCGGCTGTACCAACGTCACCTACGCACCCGAGAGCGGGTCGGAACGAACGCTGCGAGATATCAAGAAGAAGGTGTCGTTGCCGCGCATGTTCGCTTCCATCCGTGAGGCAAAGAGGGTCGGCATCTACATTAAGTGCAATCTCGTGATCGGGTTCCCGCGCGAGACGCGCGTGGACATCCTCCGTTCCGTGGCGACCGCGTTGCGTTTCGCGGTAATGGGCGTCGACGACACCGGCTTGTTCCTATTCTCGCCCTATCCTGGCTCCGAGTTGTTCACGTACCTTCAATCCACCGGGCGTATCGGCAAGCTCGACCGCGACTACTTTGTCTCCTTGATGAGCTTGATGGACCTGCGCAGCTCGTCGACATACTGCGAGAGGGTAGGGCCGTGGGAGCTCTCGTTCTACCGCCTGTTCGGAATGGCCTCTTTTTACACCTTGAGTTACCTCCTCTATCCGAAGCGCATCTTCCGGACGATTCGCAATTTCCGTAGCGGGCGCTCGGACACGCTCTTCGAGGAACGACTGTTTGGGTTCCTTCGCCGGCTGCGCTTGGAGCGGCAGGCTCGTCGATCCGAGCCCGCCACAACAGCAATCGCCCCCGCAAAGTAGCCTCGGCGCCTCACCTCCATGATGGGTAGTTTCGTTGGGCTCGAAGGGGGCAGTGGTGGAGTCTCTGGTGACGTTGTGGCCACGGTAGTCTCTCCGTACACGATAGTCGGAACCTTGGAGGCGCTCGGCTGGATGGCGCTCCTGGGTCTGGGGGCGATTCTTTTTGTCGAGCGGCGAACGCAAACCCGGCGGCTTTCTGCAGATACACGGGTGCTTCTGTTCGCTGCTGTAGCAACACGCGTTGCGGTGCCCTGGGTCACATACAACTGGTACTTTGGGGTGGCGAACCTGCTGTTCGACGCGTCCATTTTCACGAAGAACACGACGTACCTTCCGTTTCCCAACCGCCTCGTCGGCTTCCATCTCGGACTCGGCTTCCAGGGGATCGTGACCCTTAATGTCGTCTTGGGTGTTTCCAGCGTGTTCCTGTTGCGGCACGTGGCATTCAAGGCTGGCCTTGGGGAACGTGTGGCGTTGGTCTTGGGGTTTCTCTTGGCGCTGACACCCATGTATGTGCGCCTCTCGGCATCCGACACCTCGCAAGTGACATTGTTCTTTCTGTGGCTGGTGAGCGCGGCTGCCTTTGCCGCAGTTCGCGAGGGCAGTGGCACGAGGGCAAGCGTGGCGCTCTTCCTGGCTACGGCGCTTGCCTGCCCGATCCGCCTGGAGAGTGCTGTGATGATGGTATCGGTACCGATATTCGTGGGTGCCGGCTTGCACGGCTGGCGAGCCATCGCCACCAGTTGGCGCCGCTATCTCGGGTTCTGGTTGGGTCTGGCCGCCGGCTGGGCAGTGACGCTTTGGTACCACGGAGAGGCGATCGCAACGCGTCTGGGCGGTCCGTATCCGATGCTGTTGCTATCGTTTCTCTTTGCTCCCCTGCGTGTCGTGGGGCTGGTCAATCTGTGGGTCGTAGCATTCCTGCCGATGGTCTACGCAGTGCCCATCCTTTACGAAATGGTGGGCTGTTGGCGGGCGCGTGATTGGCAGCGTCTCGTGGACACCTTTGCCCCAGCGGTAATCCTGTCCGTTCCCTTCGCGCTCGGGTTCAACCCCACTATCACCGATCTGAGTTCGTCCTCTTACAACATCATCTACGTCGTCTTCACGCTGCGAGCGTGTGCGCAGGGCTTGCTGCGCATGTACGACGACTACTGCGCCGGCGGGTTGTGGAAAGCGCCGTGGAAGCGGGCTCTCGCCAGTGTCCTAGCCGGCCCCTTGTTATGGTACTCGTTTTGGGTGCCTTATCGCTGGACCTACGTATTCCAGGAGGAGCACGCATTTCTCGATCACCATTTGCCCAACCACCAGGCCTCGATCTTGACGATTTGGGATGGGCGCACGGTGGCGGGGGATTGGGACTGCAGCCTTGCCCTTCCCTATCCTCCGTTCATCGCCAGTCATCCCGGTCTCAAGTGG
>CAZGSN010000278.1:0-1684 GCA_964528465.1 uncultured Binatia bacterium (SeqCode) | reverse complement strand
CCGGTCGCCCGCCCACCACCTTCCGGCGCAATGGCAAATGCAGAGTAGATGTCTGTCTCACGCCGCGCCCACCAGGGCACGTGCCGCATGGCGGTGAGCTTGGCCGGGCAAGAGATTTCACGACTCATGCGCCCAGATCCGGCGCTAACACCCGCTTTGCCTTCAATGGACGGATTATCCGGAAACCCGCACGGTTACCCCTGAGCTGGCACGTCTGATGTCGGGAACGCTGCACCCCGCACCGGCGAACCGGCGAACCGGGCACCTCCAGATCCGGCGTTAGCGCCGGATCTGGGCATGCGCTTAGGAGGTTGCAAATGAACAGAGCACGCAAGCAACAGGGCTTCACGCTTACCGAGCTGTTGGTGGTCGTGGCCTTGATCTCCATCTTAGCCGCGATCGCCGTTCCACAATTCGCGGCTTACCGGCAACGTGGCTACGACGCGCAGGCAAGCTCCGACCTACGCAACGCCGCGCTAGCCCAGGAAGCAAGCTTTGCCATTGCCTCGACCTACGTGTCGTGCAGCGATCGCAGCGACTGCATGACCAAGCTGCCGGGATTCAACGCCGCCGGCGATACCGTGATCAGCATGACCAACAACAACAACGCCAGCTTTGTCGGTAGCGCCCGTTCTACCTTGGGCTCGGGAGTGACCTGCCGCTGGGATAGTGCCGCCGGTGGCTTCCGAGGCTGCTCATGAGCGGCACCATCGCAACCGCCGCAATTGCGGTACCCTGGCCCAACCGTTATCGGCACCAGCAAAGGTCGCCAACAGTTTTCTCCATGCTCATTGCTTTCGGTTTCATCCTAGGAGCGGTCCTCGGCAGCTTCTTGAACGTTTGCATCGTGCGCTTGCCCCTGGGCGAGTCGATCGTCTTGCCCGCTTCGCACTGCCGCCACTGTGGCGGCCCGGTTCGCGTTAAGGACAACATCCCCCTGCTGAGCTTCTTGCTCCTGCGCGGGCGCTGCCGCGATTGCGGCGAGGCCATCTCGCGCCGCTATCCGATCGTCGAGCTGGTAACCGCATGCTTGTTTGCCGTGTCGTTCGCCACGGCTCCGCTCTCTCTGGTCATGGGGCTGCGCTTGCTGTTTCTGTGCGCGTTGCTGGTGGTGACAGTGATTGATCTAGACCATCAGATCATTCCTGATCGCATTACCTTGCCGGGAATCGTCGTCGGACTGATGGCGTCTGCCTGTGGGCTGGGGATCCCAATCGTCGACAGCGCTATCGGCATGCTGCTGGGCGGCGGCATGCTCTATCTCATTGCCGTTGGCTACCACGCGCTGACGGGAGTCGAGGGCATGGGCGGTGGCGACATCAAGTTGTTAGCAATGATCGGAGCGTTTCTCGGCTGGCAGGCTGTACTTCTCACTCTGTTGTTGGCTTCGTCGTCCGGCGCTCTCTACGGTGCCGTGCTCGTCGCTAGCCGCTCCGCCAACAGCCGCGTTCCGATTCCTTTTGGGCCATTCCTAGCGATGGGCGCCACTTGCGCCCTTTTCTTCGGAGATGCCCTTGTCGACTGGTACCTACAGCACGTACTGCTGGCTTGAGAGTGTGAGCAGGAATCCCCTCCCGTCGCCGGGCTTGCGGGGCGGGGCCGTCTGCGGCGTCGCTCGTCGTCGCAATACCGCGAAGTATTCCTCCTCCTCGCTCCTTGCATCCGACCCCGCCACGCTGCGCCG
>CAZGSN010000277.1:0-1893 GCA_964528465.1 uncultured Binatia bacterium (SeqCode) | reverse complement strand
GCTGTGACGGACAACGATGGCGACTTCACCGAACTGGCTGTGTGGGGCGTTGACCCACAGGGTCGCATTTACGTGCTGGACTGGTGGAGCAAGCAAGCGACTTCCGATGTTTGGGTGGATGCGTTGCTCGATCTTGCCGAGCATTGGAAACCCATGTGGTTTGTGGGTGAAATGGGACCGATCCGCAGGGCGGTAGAGCCTTTGTTGGCGCTCAAGAGCCGCGAGCGGAAGGTGTTTGTCGCTACTCAATGGCTGGCGCACGAAGGCAACAAAGAGGCGCACAGCGTGAACTTCCAAGGACTGTGCAGCGGCGGGTATGTGTACTGGCCCAAGTTCGACTGGGCCGAGCGTGTCATCAACCAGCTATTGCGATTCCCCGCTGCGCGACACGACGACGCAGTGGACGCTTGCAGCCTGTTCGGGCGATTCATTCACAAGACTTGGAAAGCGGTTGAACCTGCCAAGGAACCCGCCGTTGACTTCGCCCGTATGCCGACCATCGGAGAGATGATGCAGCCACGACCGAGCCGAGAGGGTGCGTTGTGAGTTACGACGACAGCACTCCGAAGCCATCTTCTGTCCGCGACCGCTGGCTCAAGAAGATTGCGCGCGAGAAAAAGGCGCATGAGAGCTTCCGCAAGCAAGCGAAAAAGGCCGAGTCCTCGTTCTATCAGGACGGCAAAGGGGATGGGCAGGTAGGCGAGCCGATAGACACAAAGGCCGGTCAAGTCGTGCCGATGTTCTGGTCGAATACCAAAGTCCTGCACGCTGCCCTGTTCAGCCGGATGCCCCGCCCGGACGTGCGCAAGCGCAATATAGACGTGCCCGACAGCACGGCGCGCAACATATCCATGGTGACCGAGCGTGCCTTGACGTTCGTGCAGGACACGACCAGTTACGACAACGACGCGCACCAGGCGGTTAATGATTTCCTTGTCTGCGGGCTAGGGCAAGGCAAGATTGAGATGGAGGTAGAGACACAGGATATCCCGATGATTAGCCCGATGACCGGGCAACCGCTGACCATGGAGGATGGCAAGCCGTTCTTGCAGACGGTGGTGGTATCGCGGACCCTGTTGCAGCGCTATATCCACTGGGACAACTACCACTGGGAACCGACGACATCATGGGATCAGGTGTCGTGGATGGCCTATGACCACTGGATGGGCAAGGAGGAGCTAGAGGAGCGGTTTGACGTAACGCTGCCTGACAAGGCGTCTGGTGACGGCCCGAACAAGACGAGCCTGCAAGCCGACAAGTACGCATGCCAGTATTGCGTGCATGAGATTTGGGACAAGCGCCGCAGGGAAGTGCTTTACATTTGCGATGGGTACGAAGAGGTACTTGACACACAAGAAGACCCGCTCGGTCTGAAAGACTTTTTCCCAAGTCCGCGCCCGATGATGGCGAACGTCAAGGGTTCCGAGGTCATTCCCAAGCCCGATTTCACGTTCATTCGCCGCTCGCTGGAGCTTATCAACCTGTACGCAAGCCGGATCGAATCGCTGACCCGGCAGATCAAGGATTGGGGTTACTACGATGCCAGTTTCGGCGAGGCCGTGAAGGTCAATCAAGCTGAGGATGGTACGTACTTCCCGATTCAGGGGCTGGTCGAACGGCTAGGCATGGCAGGAGCCGGAGTAGACGGCGCTAACGTGTTCGCCAGTATCGACAACAGCAAGAAAGCCGCTGTGATCCTGAACCTAATCGACCAGTTTGAGCGGCAGAAACAATTGCTGTGGGAGATGATCGGGCTGGCCGACATCATGCGCGGCAGTTCCAACCCGAACGAGACAGCGAGCGCGCAGCGGATCAAGGACCAGTGGGCGAATGTGCGCCTAGCCCCGTATCTGAACACGATAAGCCAGTTCTTTCGCGATTGCTTCCGCATCA
>CAZGSN010000276.1:0-12941 GCA_964528465.1 uncultured Binatia bacterium (SeqCode) | reverse complement strand
GGGGTGTGAAAACCGTGGGCATACGGAAGGCCATGTCCGTGTGATCTGTGCAATCCGTGGTAATTCCGAGAAAATGTCTGCGCTGATCGCCTCCGGTGTCCAGCCGGCCGATTTGTGGGTAAGGCTAAGGGCTTTCGCCGGGGTGACGTTCCTACGAAGACGCGGGCTCAGAAGTAGCTGCCGGGAACCGCGCAGGACCTATGCAGAGGTTCCCTAAGAGACGGTGCTGGGCGCAGCGTGCTAGTCACGCCGTAGAACGACCGCTCCGAGCGGGGGAAGATCAAGGCAGAGAGCATAAGGGAGACCGTGCATGTCTTGCTGCTGGGCAGTGAGGCCGCGGCCATTGCCGATGTTGCTGCCGCCGTAGTACTCGGAATCACTGTTCAATAGCTCGCGGTAGGTGCCCGCGGCGGGGACACCTACACAGTACCCGATGCGCGGCACGGGTGTGAAGTTACAGACGACAACGACGAAGTCCGCAGCGTCGCGAGCAAAGCGCAGGTAGGAAATGACGCTGAGCTGCGTGTCGTTGCAGTCGATCCAACGGAAGCCTGGGCCTTCAAAATCCAGCTCATGCAAAGCGGGCTGCTGCACGTACAGGCGAACCATGTCACCAAGGAACGCACGCAAGGCCGCGTGTCCCGGCTCCTGCATCAGATGCCAATCGAGGCTGGTGGCTTCGCTCCACTCGCGCCACTGCCCGAATTCACCACCCATGAACAGCAGCTTCTTGCCAGGGTGTGTGAACAGGTAGGCATACAGCAAACGTAAGTTGGCAAGCTTCTGCCAATGGTCTCCCGGCATCTTGTCGAGCAGCGAGCGCTTGCCGTGCACGACCTCGTCGTGCGACAGCGGCAGCACGAAGTTTTCACTGAAGGCATAGAGCAAAGAGAAGGTCAGGTTTTGATGGTGAAACTTCCGGTGCACGGGCTGCTTGGCCATGTAAGCTAGGGTGTCGTTCATCCAGCCCATGTTCCACTTCATGCTGAAGCCCAGACCACCCATGTAGGGGGGGCGCGATACGGCCGGCCAGGAAGTGGACTCTTCGGCAATCGTGACCACCCCAGGGTGATACTCGTGCACCACTTCGTTGAGCCGACGCACCAGGTCGACCGCCTCCAAGTTTTCTCGACCGCCGTGAATATTCGGCGTCCACTCCCCTGGTTTGCGCGAGTAGTCCAGATAGAGCATGGAGGCCACGCCATCCACGCGCAGGCCGTCGATGTGATACTTATCGAGCCAGAACAGCGCGCTGGTGATCAGGTAGTTGCGCACCTCGCTGCGCCCGTAATCGAATACCAAACTCCCCCAATCCTTTTGATCGGCCTTCTGCGGGTCCGCGTACTCATAGAGCGCGGTGCCATCAAAACGAGCCAAGCCGTGCGCGTCGCGCGGAAAATGCGCCGGGGTCCAATCGAGAATGACACCGAGACCCTGTTGGTGGCAGTAGTCGACGAACCACATGAAGTCGGCGGGTGTGCCGTAGCGGCTAGTCGGCGCAAAGTAGCCGAGAGTTTGATACCCCCACGACCCATCAAACGGATGCTCGGTAATCGGCAAGAGTTCGAGGTGCGTGAAGCCAAGCTGCTTGACGTATTCCGCTAGACGCGGCGCTAGCTCGCGGTAGGTCAGCCAGCGATTACCTTCCTCCGGCACGCGCATCCACGAACCCAGATGCACCTCGTAAATTGCCATCGGTGCGTGCTGCCAATCAAAACGACGGCGGGCGTCGAGCCAGGCCGCGTCGTTCCACGCGAAGCCTTCGATCTTGCTGACCACGCTTGCCGTGTTGGGCCGTAGCTCGAAGGCGAACCCGTAGGGATCGGCTTTGAGAAACGGCGCGCCACCGTAGCGGGGTTGGATTTCGAATTTGTAGCGCTGAGCTTCCCCAACCCCGGGGACGAACAGCTCCCACACACCGCTTGTCCCACGCACGCGCATCATGTGGCGGCGGCCATCCCATTGGTTGAAGTCGCCGACGACGCTGACCCGTTCGGCATTCGGCGCCCATACGGCGAACTGTACTCCCTGCACGCCCTCGACGGTGCTGGTGTGTGCACCGAGCTTCTCGTACTTCTTATAGTGCGTCCCTTCCCCAATGAGATGAAGGTCGAAGTCGCTGAGCTGCGGGGCAAAAGAGTACGGGTCGATCATCTCCAGCGTGGCCCCGGAGGCAAAGGTCGCGCGCAGCCGATAATGGGGTGCGACTCGATCGGCCGCGACCGAGATCTCAAACAGCCCATCGGCATGCACGCGACGCAAAGGGCGCCAGTCCTCCGGCGCACCCGATAGACACAGCTCGACATCCTGGGCATCGGGCACGAAGGCGCGAACGATGGTTGCTCCACTAGGTTCCCGGTGTGAGCCCAACACCTCGAAAGGATCCCAGTGACGAGCCCCGATGATTCTTTCTATCTGGACTGCGGAAAGGCTCATTTGCGTTCGAAGAATGTCTTCTGTGCCAAGTAGTACATCACAGCTCCGGCAACGGCATAGACCAGCACGCCCTCTACCACTGAGCAGCCACCGACGAGAAGCGACACGCCGAGTACCAATATCGTGCTGATCACGGCCATCACCTGCTCGATGCGTTTCTCGCGCAGGCGAGCCTTGAGGACATGATCGCGCACGTCGGTACCACAGTTGGGACAGCGTCCTCCCGGCTTGCGTATGAGCGGCTGATCACACTCTGGGCAGTCGATCTTGGTAGCAACCGGCACTGCAAATTCCCCAGAAGTGTCGCTGGCAATCAAAAGAAACGGATACGAAAAGGCAGGACAGCCCAGACGCGTTCGCTGGTGAGGTGCTGCCACCACGGGCTGAGTTCGGGAAACAGATCCGACAGTTGTAGACCCAGCGGCTTGAGGTGAAAGGCCATCTTCCAAAAGGGCCGCCCTTGCGGGTAGCGGGCAATGCGCACAATCGCGTCGGCACTCAGACCAGCCAGGGTCTTCGCTTTTTCGATGGCCTGCACCAGACCGCCGATCTCGTCGACCAAACCAACCTCGCGGGCTTGTTTGCCGGTCCACACACGCCCTTGCCCAACCCCATCGACGGCTTCGCGACTCATGTTGCGGCCCGCAGCAACTTTGTCGACAAACTGGCCGTAGAAAAATTCGGCTTCCGCTTGCAGGCGCTCGCGGCCCTCGTCGGTCATCGGCAGGTAGCTCGAATGGACCGAGGCATTGCGGCCACGGCTGACGACCTCGCGCGTGACCCCAAGTTGATCCAGTAAGCCCTTGAGCGCCGCCTTGCCGGCAATGACGCCGATGGAACCGGTGAGCGTGCCGGCTTCCGCGAACACACACTTGCCGGCCACGGCAATGTAGTAGCCACCCGACGCCGCCACATCGCCGAACGACACAACCACAGGCTTTTTCTCCGCCGTGCGTTGCACCTCATGCCAGATCAAATCGGAAGCAAGCCCCGAGCCCCCGGGACTGGAGACGCGCACGACCAATGCCCTGACCTCGTCATCTTCGCGCAGATCCTTGAGATCCTGGGTAACGGTAAGGTTGCCGCAGGCGCTGGCTCCGTCCGGCCCGGCCACACTATCGCCGCTACGAATGGTGCCGTTGATATGCACCACGCCGATGCTGCCACAGGCGCGCCGGTGCAATTGCTTGCGTAGGCTACGCTCACGACGCCTGGAGTAGTCTCGCATTTCGAGGACAGGAAGGGCGCCGCAGTGCGCCTTGAGTTGCTCGATCGCTTCCTCTTCGTAGAGCAAGGCGTCGATCAGGCCCTCGCGTTCAGCCTCTACGGCGTTGAAGGGTCCGCGATCCAAGAGAGTGCGGACCTCCTCCTCACCACGACCGCGACCCTCTGCGAGCGCGGCAAGTGCTTGCGCGTAGAGGTCGCCGAGCAGACTCTCCATCATTTCGCGGTGGGGCTCGGACATGGTGGAGCGCGTGAACGTCTCCGCTGCCGACTTGTACTTGCCGACGTGCACCATCTCGGCAACGACGCCGAGCTTCTTCAGGGCACCGGCCACAAAGGTGATCTCGGAAGACATTCCGGCAATGTCGAGACTGGCGGCCGGAGCGGCAACGATACGATTGGCGGCGCACGCCAAGACATACTCGGGCAGACCGATCTGCGTGAAGTAGAACCACACCGTCTTGCCGGCGTTACGCAAGTCGAGCACGGCTCGCCGCAACTCCTGCACCTTTGCCCAGCCGATGCTGAGCGACTCGCAGCGCACGAACACACCGCGCAAAGCCGCATCCTCACGAGCGGCGCGCAGTTGCGAAAGAAGGGCAAAGTAATCCGTGCGTTCGCGTACCGGCAAGCCAGGGAAGCGATACTCCACCGCCTGCTCCGGCAAATCGCCGCTGAGAACAAGGTGGATCAGCCCATAGGGTCCGCGGCGTCCGAGGACCCGCAACACCGCCTCGGTAGTGTCATAATACGCAAGCGCCGCATAGCGACGAGCCTGGCGCCACATAGGCCAGGGCTTCTAGCAACAGCAAGGATAAGACAACAGGTGGAAGAGCGATGGCTACGATCTTGGTATCGGCCCTATCCCAGCAGCATCCAGCCTGCGCGGACCTTCAGACATCCTGAGGCTGACGACGGCAGGCCAGAGAAAACCCGCGACAATGAAGGAAAATCCTGGAATTGAGATTATACCCTCGGAATTTGCCGTGAGCCCAAGCTTGGTTCAAGACCGAATGAACCACAGAGAACACCGAGAGCACAGAGAAGAGCGGCTTGCATCTCCTTATGCCTCTCTGGGTTCTCTGTGTTCTCTGTGTTCTCTGTGGTTGAGAATCCTATCTCTCTGATCAACTCAGAATCGTCGAGATCAGGAGTTCTGACCTTTGGTTGCGGCCACTCGGGCGTGCTGTACACACCGGGCCGCACGCCCGAGTCAGCAACGATGGTTCTTGTTCGCGGTCACCAGGCGGTGCAGGCCTGTCTTGTACGATCCCGACACGATGCCGCGATCGGTGATGATCGCAGAGACCAGCGTATGCGGTGTGACGTCGAAAGCCGGGTTGAGGATGGCAATGCCGTTGGCGGCGATACGGCGGTCTCCGACATGCGTGACCTCACGCGCCTGGCGCGACTCAATCGGAATCTTCTCCCCGCTCGGGCAAGCCAAATCCACCGTCGATACAGGGGCGGCAACGTAGAAAGGAATGCCGTGGCGATGCGCGAGCACGGCAAGAGTATAGGTGCCGATCTTGTTGGCAACATCGCCGTTGGCGGCGATGCGATCGGCGCCGACGACGACACAAGAGATGTTGCCGGTCTTCATCACGTGCCCGGCCATGTTGTCGGTAATCAAGGTTGAGGGGATGCGTTCCTTCATCAGCTCCCAAGCCGTGAGCCGCGCTCCCTGCATGAAGGGACGAGTCTCGGTGGCGGTGACCGACACCTGCTTCCCTGCTTCTTGCGCTGCACGAATCACCCCGAGGGCGGTGCCGTAGCCAGCCGTTGCCAACGCACCGGCGTTGCAGTGCGTCATGATGTGCGCGCGCTTTGGGATCAGCGTGGCGCCAAGCTTGCCCAGGGCACGGTTAGCCGCAATGTCCTCGCCATGCATCGCTAAGGCTTCTTGGCGCAACGCCTTGGCGATTGTTTCTGGGGACTGATCCTGCACGGCGGCGAAGGCGCGGCGCATGCGTTCGATTGCCCAGAAGAGGTTCACCGCGGTTGGGCGAGTGGCGGCAAGCGTCGCGCACACCTGCTCGAAGCGTTGCGCCGGATGACGACCGGGGCGGGTCATACCCACCGCCACACCGAAGGCCGCCGCGACACCGATGGCCGGAGCGCCGCGAATCACCATGTCTTTGATGGCGCGGGCAACGCCTTGGTAGTTGGTGTAGGCGCGATACACTTCCTGCCCTGGCAGCAGCCTCTGATCGATCATGACTACGGTGCCGTTACGCCACTCTACGGTTCGAATCATTTGTTGCCCTCTACGTTCTTCTGCGTTTGCTTTCGGGCTAGCAGTCCGTTGAAGAGCAGACGCCGTAGTAGGCGTTGCCTTCTTCAGCGGGCTGCTAAAGGAAGTGCATGCACGACGCAACTCCTCCATTCGATCAGGACAACGTTGGCGATTACCTGAAGCACGTCTTCGGCATGCTCAGTGGGTTGATGACCGCGAGCATGATCTACCTCGGCCTGCACCTCGGCTTGTATCGCGCCATGCAGGGAGCTGGCGCCATGAGCAGCGACGAGCTGGCGCAACGCACCGGCCTTCACGAACGTTGGGTACGCGAGTGGCTGCGCCAACAAGCCGCAGCCTACATCCTGACCTATGAAGGCAACGACCGTTTCTCGTTGGGAGCAACCGCAGCGATGGTGTTGGTCGATGAAATGAGCCCGGTGTACTCGGCCGGTGCCTTCTCGGCACTGCCGGCGCAAATGGCCCTGCTGGATCCGCTCATGGCGTCGTTTCGCACGGGTATCGGACTGCCCTACGACGCGCAAGGACCGGAGGGCGCACGTGGAGTGGAGCAAATGCTTGCGCCGTGGTTTCGCACCATGCTGGTGCCGTTGGCCCTGCCGCAACTCGACGGCGTGGTGGCCAAGCTCGAAGCTGGTGCCAACGTGGCCGATGTTGGGTGTGGGGCTGGAGTTGCGTTGATCGAAATGGCCAAAGCCTACCCACGCTCGCAGTTCCACGGCTACGACATTTCCAAGCACGCGCTGGAACGCGCCCACGAAAACAAGCGCGCGGCTGGCGTCACCAATGTCGATTTCCACGACGCCGAGGAGAAGCCCCTGCCAGGCTCCCCCAGTTTTGATTTCGTCACTTCCTTCGATTGCCTTCACGATATGACTCACCCCGAGGAGGTCATCGCTGCGGTGCGCCGGGCGCTCAAGAGCGACGGCACCTGGCTGATCGCCGACATCAACGCCAAGCCAAGCTTCGAGCAGAACCTGGCAGAGAACCCAATGGTGGCCATGATGTACGGTTTCTCGGTCGTGAGTTGCATGTCGTCGAGCCTATCGCGACCAGGTGGCGCCGGGCTCGGTACCCTAGGCTTCAGCGAACCAGTGGCGCGGCAGATGCTCACCGCTGCCGGCTTCACGCGCTTTCTGCGGCACGACTTCGGCAACCCGATCAATGCCTATTACGAGGTGCGGCCGTAAGCAGTTACCAGCCACAAACCACTTACCTATGGAAGCGTTCATGGATGCCAGGGTTGCTCGCGGAGTAGAAGAACTGAACCAGCGGCGCTTCTTCGAAGCGCATGAGGTGTGGGAAGAGGTATGGCTGGAAACCGTGGGGCCGGAGCGTCAGCTCTTGCAAGGCCTCATCCAGATTGCTGCGGGATACCTCAAGGCAGAAAGCGGCAATCACAGTGCCACCATCAAACTACTCAGCAAAGGACTTGCCCACGTTCGCCAATTCGTTCCCCGGGCACTGGGGCTCGATTTGTCCTCTTTCGTCGAGGCTGTCGCTGCCGACCTGATCACAGTGCAACGCATGAGCCCGGCAACCTTCAACACCGCAACCTTACTGATCCCAAAGCTCCACAGCTCCACCGCCGCTGGCGGCCCGCCTCCAAAGACGAATCCTCAAGGTTCCTAAGCAGTGGAGACGCGCGCCCTCGCGGCGCATCTGCCGGATTGCCTGCGTAATCGAAGTGGCGGGCAAAGCCCAAGCAGGAGGGTGGAGAACCGCCGAGGCACCGGGATGGGAGGGAGCATCGGCGAACGGTTGAACTTCCCGAGATTCCCCTTAGCCCGAAAACCTCAGTTGGGGTGGACGTCAACTCGCCTTGCGCTTCGAGACGCCGCCAGCGCCCTTGCGAGAACGTGAGCGATTGAACTGATGTTTTCGGGCTTAGTGTCTTGGTGTCTTCGTGGTGATCCACGTGTCGGCTTCGTGGTCATCCACGCGAGTTCCGGGTCTGCGCCGGGTCTGCGCCTGGCCGCGTTGCCCTTGACTCCTACCGTCTTCCTGCCGAGTGTGCGGCGCTATGTCGGAGAATCGCCAGATAGCCCGCGCCGCCGGTTTGGTTGGGGCCTTCACGTTTCTCAGTCGCATTGCCGGCTTGGTGCGCGATTCCGTGGTCGGGTACTACTTCGGCACCGGCATGGCGGCCGACGCCTTCTTTGTCGCCTTCCGCATCCCCAATCTGTTGCGGCGCTTCGTCGCCGAAGGGGCGATGAGCACGGCCTTCATCCCCGTGTTCACCGACTACCTCACCAATCGCACACAAGCTGAAGCCGTGCGCGCCGCGTCGGCCTTGGCCACACTGCTGGCTTTGCTGCTGGCGATTCTGACAACCGTTGGCATCGTGTTCGCGCCGTTTTGGACTGGTCTCTTTGCTCCCGGCTTCGTCGGAGAACCTGGCAAGTTCGAGTTGACGGTGAGCCTCACCCGGCTGGTGTTTCCGTACATTTTCTTGATCAGCCTGGTGGCGCTGGCTTCGGGCATCCTCAACTCGGTACGCCACTTCGCAGCCCCCGCCCTGTCGCCAGTGTTGCTCAACTTGTCGGTCATTGCCGCGGCAATTTTCCTGTGCCCACGCCTGGAGGTGCCGGTGGAAGGCCTCGCCTACGGAGTGGTTCTGGGAGGCATGCTGCAGTTGGCTTCACAGGTGCCACCCCTGTGGCAGCGCGGCATCTACATTACCCCCTTATGGGAGCCGCGGCACGAAGCGGTAGGACGGGCCCTGCGCTTGATGGCACCTATGGTCTTTGGCGGCGCGGTCTACCAGATCAACATCATGGTCGACACCATCCTGGCATCGACGCTCCCCACGGGAAGCGTGTCGTACCTTTGGTATGCCGATCGTGTCTTCGAGTTTCCTCTCGGCATCTTTGCCGTAGCCTTGGGCACCGCCGCGTTGCCGAGCTTCTCGGCGCAAGCCGCGCGTGGCGCCTTTGCCGAACTCAAGGCCAGCCTCGCCTTCTCCGTACGCCTCACCAACTTCATCGTTTTGCCGGCGGCGGTCGGCATCATGGCTCTGGCCACACCAATCACTTCGGTGCTCTTCCAACGTGGCGCCTTCGGATACCAAGAGGCAGCCCTGACCGGGCAAGCATTGCTCGCCTTCGCGGTGGGCCTGTGGCCAGTCTCGATCGTGCGCTTGGTCGTGCCCGCGTTCTACGCTCTGAGCGATACCGCGACGCCGGTAAAGACCGCAGCCGTAGCCTTTGTTGCTAACGTGACCTTCAGCTTGTTGTTCATGGGTCAGGTCACGGCAACCGGCGAGTCACGCGTAGGAGACGTCATCGCTCTGTTCACGCAGCACTGTACGATGTTCGATTTGCGACATTCCGGGTTGGCGTTGGCCACCTCGCTCGCGGCTTGCGTCAACCTCGTGTTCCTTCTCGTCGCTCTACGGCGGCGACTTGGCGACTTGGGTCTGGCCGCTGTCCTGCCATCGTTCCTGCGCAGCAGTCTTGCCTCAGCAGCCATGATTCCGCCGGTCCTGTGGGTTTCGGGATGGATAGATTGGTCGCAGCCGGACTCCTTACTGCTACGCATCGCGACGCTCGCCGCCAGTATCGCCATCGGCGGCATAACCTACGTTGCTGCCGCCTTGCTACTCGGCGGAGACGAAACGCAAGCGGTGAGCCGCGTGCTCAAGCAGCGACTTCAGCGACGCTAGCATCAGGATCACGTCCATACTGTGGAGAGCCGACTCATGAAAACACCCCATGTTTTGCAAGCGGCAGATGGCCTAACCCTGCACAGCGAAGCGTCGCACTGGCGCGTAAGCTGGGGAGAACAGGACTGGCTAGGCCCGATTCGGCCAGCCATGCAGACGCCTCTAGCCAGCCTGGCGTCGCTAGCAGCGGGCGATGCTGAGTTGTTCGCTGGAGTTGACGATCTTGGCGAGTACGAAGGGATGGAACTTGTGCCCGACGAGCCGTCCGCCCTGCGTCTGAGCGCTCGTGCCTACAGGCAACGCGCGCTGCTCGTGTTTCGCATCGAAGCGACGGCGGCACTCTCGGGGCTCGGTAACGGCACTTTCGGACAACCATCGGTGGCGTGGCCGGCCTTCGAGCCGTTGCGACGTCGTGATGGCGGTGTTCCGGAAGCAACCCGTACTTACGGCCATCAGTACTGCGAGTTTGCTCTACCCGTGAGTGGGGACGAGAGCTGCCAGGGTTTCTTCCTCACGCCGCACCGGCCCTCGGTCATCGAGCCGCTGCTCTTCATCGCCCCGGACGGGCGCACCATGATGCTGGCACCGTTGAACAACTTCCACGAACAGATCGTTGCCGTTGCCCCGGACGGCGCGTTTGCCGGTGTGCGCTGTGGTTGGCACGGAGATCTTGCCGAGGTACCGGCGGGCTTCGCGACCGAGCTCGTGCTTTGGGCGGAGAGTAGCCCGCGCCAAGCTCTCGAAGCATGGGGCGCCTTGCTGCAACGCCGCCACGGCACGCAGCGCCCCTCTCGTTATGCCGACGATCTGGTGGGGAAGCTTTCGTATTGGACTGACAACGGCGCCGTCTACTACTACCGCACCGAGCCCGGATGCGATTACACCCAAACGCTCGAACGCGTCGTCGCCGACATGCACGCCAACGAGATTCCGATCCGCGAGGTGCATCTCGACTCGTTCTTCTATCCGCATCAGTACCTACGCGAGGTGAGCCCGGAGGGAGCGCCGATTGTGCCACCGAGTGGCATGAAGACATGGGAGCCGCGCCCCGACCTATTCCCGGATGGCTTTACGAGGCTGCGCGAGCGTGTGGGTTTGCCGCTGTCGTTTCATAGTCGCCACTTTTGGAGCCAGTCGCCGTATTGGCAGCGCTACACCGCGTGGATCGACGGCGAGTACGCACATCCGGCCGACAATGCTTTGTACGACCTGTTCCTGGCGCAAGTCGCGAGCTGGGGTGGCATCACCTACGAGCAAGACTGGCTGGTGGAATCGTTCTTGGGAGTGCGTGGTTTGCGCGAGCAGCCAGGCCGTGCCCGCGCTTGGCAAGAGGCCATGGATCGGGCCGCACACGAGCACGGCCTCAGTTTGCAGTGGTGCATGGCCACACCCGCCGACTTCATGCAGTCCGTTAGCCTCAGGCACGTCAGCTCCATCCGTACCAGCGGCGACTATCGCTACATGTTCGACAACGGCGTTGGTTGGGTGTGGTTTCTGCACGGCAACGCCTTGGCGCGGGCCTTGGGGTTGAACCCGTTCAAGGATGTCTTCATCTCGCACGGCAAAACCTCGCTGAGCGAGGGAGAGCCTTACGCCGAGATCGAAGCTTTGCTCGCCGCGCTTAGCGCCGGACCCGTCGGCATCGGCGATCAGATCGGCTGTAGCAACCGCGAGCTGGTACTGCGGACCTGTCGCGAAGACGGCGTGTTGGTGAAACCGGATGTGCCCCTCGCGGCGGTGGATCGATGCTTTCGACGCAATGCCTTCTTCCACCACGAAGCTCTGATCGGCGAGACCTACTCGCAGTATCCCGCGGGACGCTGGCAATACGTCGCCATTTTCAACGCCAGCCAAGCCAAGAAGCCAGCCGCGTATCGCATGGCTCTGACCGACCTGGGGAGCCTACGGCCAACAGCTCCTGTCATCGTCTACGATTGGCGCCGGCGTAATTGGATGCAGCTCGAAGCCGATGCGGGTTGGGAAGGAACCCTCGACTACCAAGACTGGGACTATCGAGTCCTCTGCCCGCTCTTGCCGGGAGGCGTTACGATATTCGGAGACGTGAGCAAGTACGCCACCGTCGGAGATCGGCGTGTTGCTGCGATTACCGTGGAAGATGGCAGTGTCTCCTTCGACGTGCTCGGAGCGCCGCACACCTGGGTTGAAATAGAGGGCTATGCCGCAGCGCCCGTCGCCAGTGTCAGCGCCTGGTCGCCGGGCAATGAGCGCAGCCTGACAACGCGAGACAGCGCCAGTGGCGAAACCTGGCAGTGGCAAAGCGCCGGGGATTGGAAGCTGCGCGTACGCGTCGCGGTCGAAGGCCGGGTGCGAATTCGCATCGAGTTGTGAGCGGACCCGGCCATGGGGTGTTGAATATTAGGACAAGCGTCGGTGCGGGTCGGCGAGCCCGCCGTGAACGACTCGCCGTTTGTGGATCAGGAGGTATCCTTCTGATCTGCAAAGTTGTGAATGCTGCCGGCCAGGTCGGAGCAGATCGGGAGGAGTCGGATCGTATCGCTGTGGTGTACTCGCTTCTGCCGCGCATTGCGGTATGGGGCGTCCTTGGCAGACGCTTCTCAGGAGGAGGATCCATCGTATGCCCCGATTGCGACAAGTCCCACGCCGCGATGTGCACCAGCGCGGCCTACCGATCTACGAGATGCTCTTCGGCGAACGTTGCCCGGTAGCCGAGCCCGGTACGGCAACCGGTTCGCCAGGCAATTGGTGGACCGTATTCGCCGGTGTTCCCGACTGCTTCGATCACGCCGTGCAGGGCTTTGCGTTTTATCGCAGCCCCAAGCGCAAGCTCGACCCGCAACTGCGCGAACTCGGGCAGATTCGCGCCGGCTATGCCCGCGGCAGCCGCTTCGTCTTTTCTCAGCACTGCAAAGCTTGCCGGGATGTTGGCCTGAGCGAGGAGCAAATCCAGGCAATTCCGGCATGGGCCATCGCGACTTGCTTCTCAGCAAAGGAACGAGCGGTGCTGGCCTATACCGACTGCCTGGTGCTCGAAGGTGGACGTGTCCCGGATGCGTTGTTCTCCGAGCTGCGCCAGTATCTCGACGATGTTGAGATCCTGGAGCTGACCTACATCACCAGCATGTACGAGATGCACGCCACCATCTGTCGGGCACTGCGCCTAGAGTTCGACGATGTCGACGAGCGGGTTACGGAAGTGCCGGCCCCCACCTCCGGCGCCGCTACAGCCGATGTCATGGCGATGGTCGATGCTTCCGAGGGATAAGCCCGAAAACCTCAGTTGGGGTGGACGTCAACTGGACGCACGCTTCGAGACGCCGCCAAAAGAGGGCGGCTCCTCAGCGCGAACGGTTGCGGGGCTCAGTAAACAAATTTTCCTTT
>CAZGSN010000275.1:0-2317 GCA_964528465.1 uncultured Binatia bacterium (SeqCode) | reverse complement strand
CGGCTGGAGCATCGCCGGCAGCAGGGCCGCCGCTAGGCGTGTCCGTCTCGGCGTCGTAGTCGTAAATGTACTGATCCAACAACGCTTCCGCCGAAAGCGCCTCGGAGGAACTGTCGGTGAGCGAAGCCTGAAGCGCAGCATCCGCTGCGCGCCCGAGTTCTTCGACCAGGCGCTGCGCTATGGCCAGTGAGTCATCGGCAGTCGCAGCCGAAGAGGCAAGAGGCGCGACACAGGCGGCCACAAGCGGCGCCGTAACCGTAAGCCACACAGGCAGGCCGTGCGGCTCCGCCCCGGCGAGCAGCCACAGAAAGGTGGTGTCGAGCAACTCCGTTTGCGACGGCGGGTGATCGGAGTGGACTCGAGCCAGCAGGCGACGAGCTAGCCGCCGTTGCTCGACAGCAAGCCCCGGGTACACGCGGCTCATCGCTGCAGCCACGCGAAAGCCATCCACCAACAGAAACATAGGCTCCAACAGCGGCGGTTGCTGGTCCGCGTGCAGATACTCCGCCAAGCTCGAGTAGCCTTCGGGAAGATGCACAGCGTACGTCGCCAGCTCGCGGCGCCCTGCAAGCTGTGCGGCCAAGAAGCGATACACGTCGACATTCTCTTCGTGCGTAGGAAAGCGGTCGACGCGCAAGGGCAATGCAATCTCGTTTTCGAGGGGGAATTCCTCAAGAGGAGAACGCAGACTCGCCGTCTCGGCAGCACGAATGGTCGCCGAGCGGCCGCTCAACATCTGCACGTACTTGCGTAGTAAGCCCTGCACCTCGTTTAGCGATACCGCCGTCGATACTGCTTCCAAGACCTTGAGACTGGTCCGCGATTGCAGGGCAAAGTAGGCAAGGCCCGCATCGCTGTTGTCCGCAGCGATTTCGATCCCACGCTTCACCCACCCGGTGATGGGCTCCTGTCCACTAATCTCGAACGCCGTGGGCAGGGATCGAAGGATCGCGGCACTGGCGCGCGGAAACTCGTTGGCAACTTGCTCGGCCAGAGCCAGTCCAACGCTGCGCTGCTGGCGCGGTAGATCCTTCACCAGAGCGCCACACACCGGCGCCAGTTCGGCAAGCTCGTCAATGGCTTCCACCGCTCCGCTGTAGACAATGCTGAGGAGTCTGCCGCGATAGGTACTAGGGATACGCCGCACCGCTCCGGGCAATTGGCGATACAGGGCGAGTGCTGCCTTGGCGTTACTGCCGGCGCCGCGGCGTACCGCCATTAGAAGTAGACTGCGTTCGCCCGCACCCAGCGCTGCCAATCCGTCGGGGAGGTTCTTGTAGAAATCGCTCTCCTTGATCGCGGGCAGTAGCGCCAGGCCGAGATCCGCCCAAATCGCAACATCCGTGACGGAAAGAATTGGCAGCGCGTGCGGCGCCGAAGCAAAGAACGCCTGCGCCAAGAATTCCCCTCGCCATCCTGCCGTGCCGAACAGACGCAACCCCTGCTGCGCCCACTCCTGCAGCAGAACTGCCGGCAGCGTGGAGAGAAGTGGTGCTGTGGTTGCCAGGAAGGTGGCGGCAAGACGGCGGGAACTCTTGGCGATTGTGCTCGCAAGCGCATCCCAACTCCGCAGTGCATCTATCCCACACTGAGCAAGGACCTTCGGCGGCACGGAAAAGATGGCCAGGGCTGCCTCGCGGTTGGCGCTGTCACCACTGAGTTGTGCCGTCCCCAAGTTCACCCAAATCTCGAAGTCCGCACGCCCAAGCATCAGCCAAGTAGCGGCAGCCTGGCGATAGAACTGCTGCGCTACAGTTGCGGAATCCTTGGCTAGGTGGTCGCCGGTGCTCAGGAGATACGCGTGCACCTCCTTGCCGAGAGCTTCCGCCGCCCGGTGCGCGCGTCGCCCGGCCGGCTCGGAAAGCAGGTGGGATTCAAACCATAGGGAGCGTGTCGACATGGAGATGATCACCGGCAGTAGGGAAGCACGGCGATTTCGGCGCCGCTCACCCCAACCGCAACGTCACTCGAAGATGGCCGCAACCAAGGCGTCGATGGCCTTTTGCGACTCGACGTCGTCGGTGAGCGACGTACTCACGGCAACGCGGCAGGCACGCCGTGGCGGCACCTTCTCGCGGATCAACTGCGCCGCGTAGATGAGTAAGCGCGTGCTCACACCTTCTTCGAGCCCGCTTGCCTTCAAGTGGCGGACCTTCTCGCCAAGCTTGGCCAAGCCCAGCGCCGTATCCATGTCGACGCCACTCTCGTGAGCAATGACCTGTGCTTCCTTGTCACGGGGCGGATAATCGAAGTCGATACTGACGAAACGCTGGCGCGTAGAGTGCTTGAGATCCTTGAGAACGCTTTGGTAGCCGGG
>CAZGSN010000274.1:0-5054 GCA_964528465.1 uncultured Binatia bacterium (SeqCode) | reverse complement strand
GGCGCGCGGAGGAACATCTGCCGCAGCAGCGAGCATTGATCGAGAGTCGGTCCGCGGCAGGAGTCATCCGTTCCAACTACGCCTACGCTTTGGCAGAGGCCGGACACCATGACGAGGCGCGTGAAATCATCGGAGCCTACGCACTCGAGGGCTTCACCCGGTGGCCGTTTGAAACAGCACGCTTGTCTGGGCTGGTGTATCTCTCTCGCGCCGTTTTCCTCGTAGGGATGCGCGATGCGGCGGTTACACTCTACGATCTCATGCGACCCTGGGCCGGACAGATCAGCTTCAACGGCGTGTCGATGGCGGGAAGCGTCGATGCGTGTCTGGCCATATTGGCTGTGGTCGATGAACGTTTCGACGAAGCCGATGTACACTTCGCGGCCGCGCAAAGCTTGAACGAGCGCATTCGCAGTACCTATTGGGGCGCCTTGAGCATGATCGACTGGGCCGCAGCCATGGCCCGACGGCACAACCCGCTGCGCAGCCGGGAGCTTGCCACGCAGGCCCTCAACATGGCCACACGCTACAACTTCCAGGGCATCGTTCGTCGCAGTCGCGAAATCTTGGATGGCCAACCAACGGTACTCTCACAACGCCGCCGGGCGACTCGCCGCTAACCGGAGAGTCGCCCGCTTGACCACGGATGCTTCGGGTCAAGTCCGCGAGGCGAGTGGCAAAGTCGAGAATAGATTGGCTTCAGCCCGTAAAAACTCAATTGGAACCACGGATGGACGCGGACTGCTTGCGAAACGGATCAAGACCGAGAAGCACACGGTTGTGGACGGGCGTACGCCCAAGCGTTGCTCCTTTTGTTCCTGTAGCTGCTGCCTGTATCCGTGTTCATCGGCGTCCATCCGCGGTTCAATTCTTGTTTTCGGGTTCAGAACTCCTGACCTCGACGATTCTGAGTTGATCTGGAAAACAGAATCTTCAATCGCAGAGATCACAAGTGACCACAGATGAGTAAGCACATTCAGGAATTTCTTCTCTGTGGTCTCGGTGCTCTCTGTGGTTCAATCGGTCTTCTGCCCTGGAAATCGCATCCTTCTCATCTCTGTCTCGTTCTGGTGCTTGCCATCTGTGCATGCCAACGGCACCCCTCGGGTTCGACGGCACCCATCACTTTCTGGGCGATGGGAAGGGAGGGAGAGGTGGTGCGGCAACTAGTGCCGGAGTTCGAAAGCCGCAGTGGGTTGCAGGTGCGGGTGCAGCAGATTCCCTGGGGAGCAGCACACGAGAAGTTGCTCACGGCTTACGTGGGGGAAACCCTTCCCGACGTATTTCAAGTCGGCAACACTTGGATCCCCGAGTTGGCTGCTTTGGGAGCGCTGGAGCCGCTGGATGCGCGGATGGCGGGCTCGCATGAGGTGGAGCGCAGCGACTACTTCAGCGGCATCCTCGATACCAATGTGATCGAAGACGTGACCTTTGGTGTGCCGTGGTACGTCGATACGCGAGTCTGGTTTGTGCGCCGGGATCTCCTTGCTGCGGTTGGACTGGATAAGATGCCTAGTACCTGGGAGGGCTGCCTCGACGCCTTCACGCGCTTGCAGCAGCGTGCCCCAACAGGTGGCCACGCCATTTTGCTGCCACTCAGCGAATGGCAGATGCCGGTAATCCTGGCCTTTGCCCACGATGCGCCTTTGCTGCGCGAACACGACACATACGGTGCCTTTCGTAGCCCCGGCTTCCGCGCTGCCTTCGAACAATACCTGCGTTTCTTCCGCAGCGACTTGGCACCGCCTGCTGGCGCGGCGCAGGCGGCGAACATCTACCAGGACTTCGCGAGCGGGCATTTCGCTGCCTTTGTCAGCGGGCCGTGGAATCTCGAAGAACTGCGTGCTCGCTTGCCACTGTCGCTCGCCGAACAGTGGACAACCGCAGCCATGCCTGGTGGAGACGCAAATCTGTCCGGACCTTCCGTGGCCGGCGGCTCCAGCTTGGTGTTGTCGGCCGCGTCTCCGCACCAGGCTGCAGCATGGCAGTGGATCGAGTACTTGTCGGAACCTGCAATCCAGCGGCGCTTCTATGAGCTCAGTGGCGACCTGCCACCACGGCGCTCGTCGTGGGATAGCCACGCGTTGCGCGACGACGCGCGGGCGCAGGCTTTCGCGCGCCAGTTGCTGCATGTGCGATCAACCCCGAAGATTCCGGAATGGGAGCGCATCGCCAGCCGCATTACCCAGTACGCGGAAGCGGCGGTACGCGGGCAAATGACGGTGGAGGAAGCGCTGGCCGCACTGGACGCCGACACCGACGCCATTCTCGAGAAGCGGCGCTGGATGCTGGCACAGCCCACGAGGCGTCCATGAGTCGGCTCACACCGCGCCTGCTTCGTATTTCCCCTGGAACTTGGTTCGCCGCGCCGGCGCTAACTCTGTTGGGATTATTCTTCGTGGTGCCGGTGTGTGCCGCTTTACTGCTGAGTCTCACCGACTTCGACATCTACGCCATCGCCGACCGCGAGGCGTTGCGCCTTGTCGGCCTCGACAACTACTTGCGCCTGGTGCGCGACCCGCTCTTCTGGGTCGCACTCAAGAACACGCTCTACTTTGCCTTGGTGGGGGGGCCGCTCTCCGTCGCGGTGTCGCTTGGCGCTGCCTTGCTCGTGAATCATAGGCTGACACGCTGGAGCACGTGGTGGCGAACTGTCTTCTTCTTGCCCGTGGTCACCACGCTTGTTGCTGTCGCCGTGGTATGGCGGGCCATCTACCATCCTCGCTTCGGCATCCTGAACTACGGTCTGTCGCTCGTTGGTATCGAAGCGATCGACTGGCTGGGCGATCCGCGCTGGGCCATGCCGGCGTTGATTCTCATGGCGGTGTGGAAGAGCTTTGGGTTCAACATGGTGATCTTTCTGGCTGGGTTGCAAAGTATCCCCGAGCGCCTGTACGAGGCTGCCAGCGTCGACGGAGCAGGCCCTCTCGCGCAATTGCGCCACGTAACCCTTCCCATGCTGGTACCGACATTTGGGTTCGTCTCGGTCACCACCGCGATCGGCTACTTGCAACTGTTTGCCGAGCCGTACGTCATGACCCAAGGCGGACCCGCCCACAGCACTTTGAGCGTGGTGCTGTTCATGTACGAGCAGGGCTTTCGCTGGTGGAATCTCGGTTACGCGGCGGCAACGGCGTTCGTGCTGTTCGCCATCATTGCAAGCCTGACTGCGCTTGGTGTTGCTTGGCGCAATCGGCAGAACCTCGACGCGCCGTCGGCGGAAATGGTCCGATGAAACTACGCCATCACGCATCGGCTGTGGGCTTGCACCTGCTGTTGTTTGTTCTGGCGTCCCTGACGCTGACGCCGCTGCTTTGGATGGTGTCGGCATCCTTCATGGCTTCCGGAGAAGCAACGCAGTGGCCTCCTCACTTCCTGCCGCAACAGCCGACCCTGCAGCAATACAGCGTCTTGTTCGAACGCCTGCGACTCGGCAAGGCGTTGCTCAACAGCCTCCTCCTCGCCGCCTCGGTTACCGCGCTCTCCTTGGTGTTCAACTCGATGGCTGGTTACGCCTTCGCCAAGCTTCCCTTCCGCGGCCGCGCCCCCCTGTATCGCTGGCTGCTGGCCGCCCTGTTGATTCCTGGACAGCTTGGGACCTTGCCCTTGTTCCTGATGTTGAAGCAGCTCGGCGCCATCAACACCTACTGGGGCGTGATCCTCCCTGGAATGACCAGCGTCTTCGGCATTTTTCTGGTGCGGCAGTATCTGCTGTCGATTCCGGACAGCATCCTCGATGCCGCACGTGTCGACGGAGCCGGTGAGGCACGCATCTACTGGTCGTTGGTATTGCCGGCGAGTCGTCCGATTCTGGTCACCCTCGCCATGTTCACCTTCATCGGGGCGTGGAACGATTTCCTGTGGCCTCTCGTCGTCCTCACCAGCGATGATCTCTACACGCTACCGGTGGCGGTGGCCAATCTCACCGGCGAGCACGCCCTGGATGTGGAACTCACCATGGCCGGCTCCGTCGTCACCATTGCCCCCATCGCCATTCTCTTCCTCGCCCTGCAGCGATACTACGTCGCCGGCATCCTCGGCGGCGGCGTCAAGGAATGAGCCTGCGCAGCGGGTGTGCGACAAATTTGTTGGGAGGCAAGATCCCACCGTCCACGCGCTCACGCGCGCGGCTACACGGAGCTTGCGCGCGGCCGTCAGGCAGCCGTCAGGCCGTGGATCTCGGATGAAAGCCAACAAATATGACGTACACCCCTGCGCATCTGGCATCGCCGTCGTGCTTGACTTTCGCGGGTAAGATCTGGAGCTTGCGCCGCTGGAGGAAGCAGCATGTTCGATGGTGACGAACTCGAAGCAGCCTTCCGGCTGTATTGGCAAACGGGTGCGGTGGGCGAAGATTGGGATGCGTGGGCGGACTTGTTCACGGAAGATGCACAGTACGTCGAGCACGTGCTCGGTAACCTCCACGGGCGCGAGGCCATTCGCAATTGGATCAAGCCCACGATGGAGCAGTTCTGTGAGTTGTACACAGCCTATGAGTGGCACACCGTGGATCCGGAGCAGGGGCGTGTGATCGTCTACATGCAGAATCGGCGCGATCATCCAAGCGGCAGCGGTGTCATCGATTTCCCTGGCATCACCATTCTCGACTACGCCGGCAAGCAGCAATGGAAGAAAGAGGAAGACTACTGGGCCGTACCCACCGCCCACAAAGCTACCGAAGAATATTCCAAAGCTCGCAAGGAACTCGACCCAGCGCACAAACAGAAGCGTACCCGTTACGATTGGGGCAATGGGCCGGAATGGACGCGCGGAGCACGCACGTTCTTCGAACACCCTAGGCGGCGCCAAGCCTGAGGCCGACGGTAGGTTTGGGCAGGCTGTTGGGAGCCGAGGTGAGCGAGCGTCCGATCGCAGTCCGGGGCGCGCCTGCAACCCGCTTTGCCGTTGGCTTTTGCCTGTGGCTGCTAGCATCGAGCTTCCTGTTCTGGTTGCTGGACCTGCATCTGCGCCTAGTCTTTTTGCAACGCATCTTGGCCTGGGCCGGGATGTGGTTCGATCGTCTGTTGGGCGGGTCGGCGCAGGTGCACGACACG
>CAZGSN010000273.1:0-9044 GCA_964528465.1 uncultured Binatia bacterium (SeqCode) | reverse complement strand
CCGGCCTGCGGCGCGTGGTCTTTGCCACCAAGATCGGTAACGTCGGCAAAGGGCCGCTGATCATTCAGGGTAAGACGGTCAACACTCCTAGCGGAGCGGTGACCCAGGCTACGCAAATCATCCGCCGCAGCGATGGCAGTGAATGTTCCTATCCGTCGGGTAGCTTCGAGTTCCACGCTTCGCACAACCATTTCCACCTCAACGACTTTTCGAGCTACGAGCTACACAAGGGCGCTCCGCTCACCGGCGAACTCGCGGCCAAGGCGGACAAGATTTCTTTCTGTATTGCCGACCTGGAAGCTTTGCGTGGGGTCGACACGCCGCGTCAGGTCCTCGGCCAGTGCGGCACGCAGGAAGGAGTGCAGGGGATCTCGGTTGGCTGGGCGGATGTCTATGACAACTATCTGCCCGAGCAGTGGATCGACATCCCAGCGGATCTGCCCCCTGGATCGTATTTCCTCAGCAATACGGCCGACCCCGATGATCTGCTCTTGGAGGAGAACGAAGATCGCGAATCGAACTCCGGTTCGGTGAGCGTCAGCGTTCCTTCGCTGATCGGTGCGCCGGCAATTCCCACACCCACGGCCACGACGAGCAACGGTCAGCCGACACCGACGGCAACAAGCTCGCGGCCGACCAGGCCATCACGACCGCCACGCTTGAGTCGTCCGCCGCGCCCACCGCGTCCGACGCCGATTCGTGTACCCCGCTAAGCGCGTTGTTCCGCTTCGGTATCACCGGTTCTAGCCGGCTTTGCCCGCCAATTCGACTAGGCGGACAGTCCGGCTGGTGCGCCGCGAGGGCGCGGCGTCTCCATTGCTCGTAAACATTGATGAATCTGAGTTGGAGACGGGCCGCCCTCGGCCTGCATCGACGGAAACGCGAATTGGGGGGCAAAGCCGCTCTAGCCCCAGACTTCCCGCTGTCGACAGAGATTGAGAATGTTCGGCTGGGCGGGATTCTGTGATGAGCCCGAAAAGCTAAGTTGGAACCGCGGATGGACGCAGATAGACGCGGATTGCTTGCAGAACGGATCGAAACACGAAGTCAGTAGAGCGGGGATGGTCTGGCAATGCGCAATGCTCCCGTGCCTGCAATTTTCGCATGTATCCGCGTCCATCCGTGTCTATCGCCGGTTCAATCGTTGTTCTCGCGATGAGCCGGACTACAACATCCACAGATGACGCAGATGACACTGATTTCAGAACCGTGCATGGGGGTGGGGGCGTGGATCTGCGTCCATCTGTGGACGAGTTCGGAATCCTGGAGATCAGGAGGTCTGAGCCTGTCTCAATCGCAGACAAGTGCCTAGAGCACTGGCCGGGACAGGCGAGCCGTAAACAGGTGGTTGTGAGGGAATGAAGGGAGTCATTCTGGCGGCGGGGCGTGGTACCCGCATGGGGGTGCTCACCGCCAATACGCCCAAACCGCTACTGCCGTTGTGTGGGGCGCCAATTCTCGAACACGTCTTGCTTGGCTTGCGCAGTGCTGGCGTGCGCGAGGTTGTAATCGTCGTGGGCTATCTGGGCGAGCAGATCGTCGACGCCTTCGGCGACGGCGTGCGCCTGGACATGCAGATCCAGTATCGCCGGCAAGAGCATGCCGACGGCACTGCGCGTGCGCTTCTCTTGGCACGCGACGCCCTTGGCAATGAGCCGTTCTGGCTGTCGTGGGGCGATGTGGTCATCGACTTTTCCGAGTATGCCTCTCTGGCTGCCGACTTTGCCGCCCAACCGTGCGATGTGCTGCTGTCACTCAATCATTGTGAGGACCCGTGGCGTGGGGCTGCCGTGTATGTGGATGAAACCTCGCATGTAACCAATCTCATCGAGAAGCCACCTCGCGGTACCTCGACCACCACCTGGAACAATGCCGGCATCTTCCTCTTTACCCCAACCATCTTTGGTTACGCCGAGCGCCTGCGGCCCTCGGAGCGCGGCGAACTCGAGCTGCCGCAAGCAATCAGCGCCATGATTGCCGACGGTTGCAATGTGCGTGGGCATCGCCTGCGGGGCTTTTGGAGCGATCTGGGAACCCCCGAAGACCTCTCACACGCGCAGCAGGCATTTGTTCCAAGTCAACGCAGGTGATCCCGAGGGATGCCATGAGTCCAAAACGTATTCACCATGAAGTGCATGAAGGCCATGAAGTCAGGAAAATGAGCTGCCATCGAGCAATCCTTCTTCATGAACTTCATGATCTTCATGGTTGGATTGACGATTTCAAATCAACCTCGGCCGTATCAGGATCATTACGGAATCCACGCAGTGTCCTGGGTGTTGAACGTCTATCCGCACTTGCGCATCGTGAGATCAGGAATTCCGAAGGTAAGCCCGGAGGCGCCGTCGCGCGACAGCCATGCATCAGGATCTAATCGACGATGTGGTGTGTCGCTTCGCGCAAACCTTTGGGCGCCCGGCAACGTTCGTTGTCCGTGCTCCCGGCCGCATCAATCTTCTCGGCGAGCACACCGACTACAACGGGCTCCCGGTATTGCCCATGGCGATCGACCGCTGTGTTCTCATTGCCGGCGCAATGCGTGCGGATACGCGCGTGCACCTTGCCAACATCAACCCCAAGTTTGCGGGGCGTGAGTTCGAAATCGGCTGCAACATCCCCTCCGGGGTAGCCGGTGATTGGGGGAACTATGCCAAGGCTGCGGTGCAGGGCTTGGCCACCTACGGTGCTGCGCGTGGAGGGCCACGGCTCAAGCATGGTGCCGACCTACTCGTCGCCGGAAATATTCCGGCCGGAGCCGGCCTCTCCTCGTCTTCGGCGCTCGTCGTAGCCAGCGCCTTGGCACTGCTCGCCGCGAATGAGGAGGAGGTTGCCTTTACTGAGCTTGCGGAGCTTCTCCCCATTGCTGAGCGCTACGTCGGTACCTTGAGCGGTGGCATGGACCAGGCGGCAAGCCTGTTGGCGCAAGAGGGCAGGGCGTTACGCATCGACTTCTTCCCGTTGCGCACGCGCACCGTGCCGCTGCCGCCGGGATATGCGTTCGTCGTCTGCCACAGCTTGGTGGAGGCGGAAAAAGCAGGGGCAGCGAAGCACGCGTACAACTTGCGTGTCATCGAATGCCGGCTCGTCTGCCGAGCCCTCGAGCATGCCTTGGGCTCTGCTCTGCCACATCCTCTGAGCAATCTCGGGGATCTGGTCCGCTTGTTTCCCGGGCGGAGACTAGACGATTTCCTCGGCGTTCTGAGTGCCATTCTTCCGGATCGTGCGCTTTCGTTAGCGGAGATTGCCACTAGGCTCGGACAAGACGTGCAGGTGCTTCGGCAGCAATGTGCGGTTCCGTCGGATGTGGGCGAGGTGTTTTGTCTGCTGCCGCGAGCGCGACATGTCTTGCGCGAAGCGGAGCGAGTCAATGACGCCGAGGCCTTGCTTCTACGCGGGGATGCCATTGGCTTTGCCGGCTTGATGGATGCCTCGCACGCCAGTTGCCGAGACGACTACGCCATTAGCTGCCCCGAACTGGAGCAGCTTGTGCGCTGTGCGCGCGACGCGGGGGCTTTGGGAGCCCGGCTTACCGGTGCCGGGTTTGGTGGCTGCACGGTCAACCTCGTTGCCAACGAGCAGGTGCCGAGTTTCCTCGAGTACATGGATCGCTTCTTTTATCGCGAGCGACTTCTCGCCCGAGGCCTCAACCCGCAGGACTTTCGCTTTGTCTTTCAACCGCAAGCCGGCGCGCAAATCCTTCGCTTGCATCCATAAAGAAAAATCGAGGGGTGGGATCTGACTCCCGTAAGGGGTAATTCACCACGAAGGCACCAAGACACCAAGAGGAATCAACGGGACGGGGACTTTCTTAGGTTCTCGGAACGAGGCTGGAGCTGGGCTGGAATATCAGCGAACTCAGATCTCTCTTCTTGGGGTCTTCGCAACTTCGTGTGATCGCAGTCCTCCATTGGCGCTGACCTAGATCCGTGTGAGCTTGCCTAGGATCGGCATGCGTTGGTGTAGGGTGGGGGTAGACGTATCGACCTGCCTCCAGAGAGGGAGGACGCTGTTGTCCACCCAGAACCACCGGTGTTCGAAAAGTGTGAAGTCTGCCGGCTGCTTGGCCGGGAGATGGTGTCCTTCGCTTAGAAGAAATGGGAGGAAGGATGTGGCGGTATCGCGCCCATCCAGGAAATCCTCGACCTTACGGAAGATGGCGACGATGACTTCGAGGGAATCGTCAGACGCCATGTCGGGATCGAAATCGACCCAGGTAAGCAGGGTGAGCAAACGGCCGAGACCTTGGTGCATGGCCGCCAAGCCAGGTTGCACGATCTCGCGCTGCTCGTGCAGGAGCAGGTCGCGGTTCCCTTCCCAGATGAGATCCTGCGCCGCCGCGTCGACTGGTTCGGTTTGCAGTTGCAGACGTGCCGCCTCGATTTTTCGGAACCCGGAGAGCAGCAACGATGTCGGTTGATCGGCCAAGGCGGCTTCCACGGCCTGTAGGCCGCCGTCGGGAGCCAGGAACGCCTGATGGGCCCATCCGATGTCAGCGAACACGGCGTTGTTGGTGTGCTTGAGCAGCTTGAGGTCGTCCAGGATTTCAGCGGCAGCGAGCGGGAAGGGCAGATCCAGTGCGTCTTTCAGCTTGTCCAAGGCTCCTTCCCCGACCAACCCGCCCAGACTCGCGTAGTGGTGAACGGCAATGGCGCGTCCGACCTGGCGAGAGGCGAATGCCGCCGCCCCGGCCCATTTGCACAGCTCGGGACGCTGCAGGTACCAGCTCACATAGCGCTTGGTGATGTCAGCATTGCGGCGGCGTGGCTCGGATGGGCTTGGCAAACCAGCCGCAGCACGCGTTTGCCAGCGCTTCCGTTCTTCTGTTGGTGTGGGCATTCGCCCCCCTTTCTCCGCCACGTCTACGAACATTCTGTCGATTGGTCAACGCTCGCCCACTCCCCCAGATCCGGCGTTAACGCCGGATCTGGGGTGCGACAAATTTGTTGGGAGGCAAGCTTCCACCATCCACGCGCTCACGCGCGCGGCTACACGGAGCTTGCGAAGACACACTAGCCGCGGCCGTCAGGCCGTGGCTTTCGGATGAAAGCCAACAAAAATGACGCACGTCCCGTTGGATCTGGGCCCAGTCCAACGCCTTGAAATGGTTCGCTGCTTATGGCGAGATGCGGGTTCAACTTGAAACGGAGGTTGGCATAATGCGTCTTGGAATTTCTGTCTGTCTCATTGGTTTTATGTTGCTTTCCGCCACGGCGGTGCGCGCCGATCAGGTGCACGAACTGACGGTCGTCAACATTGAGTTTGAAGGCACGAAGGTTTGGGTGCCGTCGACTTTGGCTGTCCATAAGGGCGACAAGGTCAAGGTGAAGCTGATCAACAACGTGAAGTCGGAACCCAACCAGCACGGCTGGTCGATTCCCGCCTTCAATGTCGCCGCGATCGTTACCCGTGGGGAGCCGGCGACGGTGGAGTTTGTGGCGGACAAGGAAGGGATCTTTCCCATCAGTTGCCAACTGCACCCAGCCCACGTCGGTGGTCAGTTGATCGTGCAGTAGGCGGACTACACGTATCCCCTGGCTTCGCATAGCCGGGTGGAACAAGAGGCTGGCATGGCGCGTGGCGAAAAGCCCTCCCTCGAGCACTTCGAGTACATCGACGGCTACATGCGCGGCTGCGCCTTGGAGGCGCTCGCGACTGGTCCGAGCCGTTTGCGTACGGAGCTTGCGGACTTTCTCGCGCAGTGTCTTCCGGAGGTCTTGGAAACGTGGGTGCGGGTCATCGGTGCCGCCTTCGCGATCCAGGAATCGCAGTGGCCGGAAATCCGTGCATGGATGGCCGATGCGGCGGAGCGCTGGATCCGCCATATCCGCAACCCCGACGATCGCGAGACCTATGAGTATCTGCATCGACATGCGCGGCGCGGGTTCATTTCGCACTTCCCGGCATCGCGTTTTCTAGCGGGGCAAATGAAGCTGAAGCAGCTTCTGGAAGAACGTATTCGCGAGTCCTATGCGGCCGACTCGCCGCGTTGCCAGGCGTTGCTGGCGCTGCTCGAGCAGGACTTCAACGAGCGCATCATGTACGTGACCGACTTCTTCGTTGCCGGTCGCGAGGAGGAGTTGCTGCAACAGGAGGCCACCTATCGCCGTTGGCTGTACCAGTTGCCGGCGGGGACGTTTACCTTAGCCGAAGAAAGCGGTGTCATTCTCGAAGCCAACCTAGTGGCCGAGCGCATGGTGCGCTTCTCGCGGGATGAACTCCTGCAAATGACGATCTGGGATCTCATCCCAGTGGAGGAGCACGCGCGCATTCGCCAGTTGCTGGCCGACGCCCGTGGCCGCGGCCACTCCCACAGTGACAATTTGCATTTGCGCGGCAGCGATCAGCGGCTGGTGCCGGTGTTCTTCAACGCGGGCTTGATCGAGTACGGCAATCATCATTTCTTTCAAACCATTTGCGTCGACACCTCCGAGCGCAAGCGCTTGGAGAGCCAGCTCATTCAGTCGGAAAAGATGGCTGCGATCGGCCAGCTCGCCGCGGGTATTGCGCACGAGATCCGCAATCCTTTGGGGATCATCGCTAATGCCCTGTACGATCTCGGGGAGCTGGTCGACTCCGATAATCCTGATGTCAACGAGGACCTCCGCATCGCCAAGGAGGAGATGGCGCGGGCGCAGGAGATCATCAACAACCTTCTCGAGTTCTCGCGCGAGTCGCGGGCCGAACTCGAGGTCGTCGACATCAACGATTTGCTGCGGCGCACGCTGCAGTTGATGAACAAGAGCATGAAGAACAGCGGCGTGGTCGTCTCTACCGAGTTTGGGCCGCTGAGTCAGTGCATGGCCAACCAAAACGGCTTGCGCCAAATCTTTCTCAACCTCATCACCAATGCCGTGCAGGCGATGCCGAGCGGCGGCGAGTTGCGGCTGCGTACGGCCCCGCTCGACGATGGCCGCGTGCAGCTCGAGTTCAGCGACACGGGGGTCGGCATTCCACCGGAACACCTACAAGACATTTTCAATCCGTTCTTTACGACCAAGGCGCCGGGGCAGGGGACAGGCTTGGGGCTGTCGGTGGTGCACTCGGTAGTGCGGCGCTATCGCGGCGAGATCCGTGTCGAGAGCCAGGTCAACCGCGGCACAACCTTCACCATTGAGTTTCCATGCCCGTGTGAATCGTTGCTTGGTTTCGGAGAGATGTCGGCCTCGGATTGAGGCTCTGGGGAGGCTTCCCAAGCGGCTGCGGATTGGGTAGTCGAAGGTGCATGTTGAGAGATGCTTTTGGGCATTTGCGCCCCATTCGTTGGGGAATGATCAACCTCG
Organism: uncultured Binatia bacterium (SeqCode); assembly: GCA_964528465.1. Classification (GTDB taxonomy): domain Bacteria; phylum Desulfobacterota; class Binatia; order HRBIN30; family HRBIN30; genus CAZGSN01. The sequence continues at coordinate 1,764 of CAZGSN010000273.1, read as the reverse complement.
GCGGGTACCTTACCGCCCTCCAGTTGCGAGTCTTGAACCGCATGCGCGTCGAAGGCGTGGACCACCTCAAGACGCTGCCGAGCCGCGGCGTGCTGCTGGTCGCGAATCACATGACCCACTTCATGGACCCGATCGCCGTGTGCCACTCCGTGAGTTATCTGAAGCGTCCCTACCTGATCTGGCCGCGCACCAACCTGTACATCGTGGCGGCACTAGAGACCATGCAACGTAGTGGGTGGTTGCCCAGACTCATGGCCTACAACGGGACGATCTGTGTCAAGCGAACCTGGAAAGACAAGGACACTTTGGTCGAACGCAAGGTCGACCCGGCGGACATCGAGAAGATTCAGATTGGGCTCAACGACGGCTGGGTGCTGACCTTTCCGCAGGGCACGACGGCACCCGGCGCCCCTGGTCGCATCGGCTGTGCGCACATCATCAAGCAGTTCCGTCCCATCGTAATCCCCGTGCGCCTCGATGGCTTCCGTGACGCGTTCGACAAAACCGGACTGATTCTACGCAAAATGCGCGTGCAGCTCTCCGTGCGCTACGGGCGGCCGCTCGATATCGACTACGACCGCGACCCGTCCAGTATCCTTGCCGACGTCATGCTGGGCATCGGCGAAGCTGCCACAAGCTGAAGACAGTTCTAGAGTGCCACCAAGCCGAAAGTATTGAACCACAGAGAATGGCGAGAACCCAGTCCGGCCGTTGGCCGGAACGAAAATAGGAGATTGAACAGGAGGCCACAGAGGGAACAGAGGAAGCATTGCAAGAAACTGAAAAGACTTTCTCTGTTTTCTCCGTTGCCTCCTGTTTGCCGTTTTCAGTTCTTCTTGCTCTCTTCGCTCCTTTGCGCCCCTACGTTGGCTCCCTTGGTGCATGTGAAGGCTGTCGATTCTCAGAAGTATGGGACGAGTTAGGCCGGGACCCGAAGGGCCTACCGCTTGCGGATGAGCAGCGGCAGGAACTCGACCGCCGCCTGGATGATCTCGAAGCGGATCTCGTTGTAGAAGCGCGTGGGGGGATGGATTAAGACGAAGTGGTCGCTTTCCTCCGCGCACGGACGCGGTGAAAAGACACCTCTTTCCTCTTTCGTCCGGCTGCTGTGGCGGGCATCGCAGGTGTCCATGCCTGATACGAGGCACAGCGCCAGACTCTGGGCGAAGAGTTTCTCTCTGAAATCCAAGGCACCTTAGGCCGAAAACAACAATTGAACCGCGGATGGACGCCGATGAACACGGATACAGGCAGCAGCTACAAGGGCAAGAGGAGAAACGCTTGGGCTACGCCCGTCCACAGCCCTGTGCTTCTTGGTCTTGATCCGTTTCGCAAGCAGTCGGCGTCTATCCGCGTCCATCCGTGGTTCCAACTGATTTTTCCGGGCTCAGATTCATCAATTTTTACAAGCAATGGAGACGCCGCGCCCCCGCGGCGCATGAGCCGGATTGCTCGCCCAAGCGATTTGGCGTGCAAAGCCGACCCGAAGACAAAGGGCCAATGGCGGTTTGCCATTGGCCCTTTGTGCGGACGGTAATTGCAGCTCGAATCAGGAATCGAAGTAGAGAGCGAATTCGTGTGGATGCGGGCGCAGGCGCATGGCGCTGACTTCGTTCGCCATCTTGTACTCGATCCAGGTTTCGATGACGTCTTCGGTGAAGACGTCGCCCTGGAGCAAGAACTCGTGGTCCTTCTTCAAGGCGCCGAGGGCCTCGTCGAGGCTTGCGGGCATGCTCGGGACATCCTTCAGCTCTTCCGGTGACA
>CAZGSN010000272.1:0-6358 GCA_964528465.1 uncultured Binatia bacterium (SeqCode) | reverse complement strand
ATCGCCGCCTTGATCACGTCGGCAGCAGAACCTTGGATAGGCGTATTGATGGCAACGCGCTCAGCAGCCTGCACGAGGAACGCGTCGCGGCTGCTCAAGTCACTGACTCTCCGCCGGCGACCGAAAATGGTGGTGGCAAATCCCTGTTCACGCGCCGCCTCGCGGCTGCGATCAAGATACGCGCGTACTGCCGGATAGCGATCGAAGTACTGGCGAATGTACGCTTCGGCCTCCTTCACGGCGATGCCGAGTTCTCGCCCCAGGCTCTGCGCACCCATGCCATACAGGATGCCGAAGTTGATGACTTTGGCCGTGCGCCGCATCTCCGTGCTTACCGTGCCGGGGAGAACCCCGAACACCTCGGAGGCAGTGCGGCGATGGATATCTTCGTCCGCCTGAAACGCGGCGATTAGACCCGCATCTTGCGACAGGTGAGCCAGGAGCCGCAGCTCGATCTGCGAATAGTCGGCGCTGAGCAGTGCATATCCCGCCGGCGCCACAAAAGCGGAGCGGATGCGCTGTCCCTCGGCTCCGCGGATTGGGATGTTCTGCAAATTAGGATCGCTCGAACTCAAGCGCCCCGTCGCCGCCACGGCCTGATTGAAACGAGTATGCAAACGGCCCGTCCGCGGGTTCACCGCCGCCGGTAGTGCATCAATGTAGGTCGACTTGAGCTTCGCGAGCTGCCGATAATCTAGAATCTTTGCCGGAAGCGGATGCAGAAAGGCCAGCCGCGTGAGCACGTCCACATCGGTAGACAAACCCGTCTTGCCGCGCCGCACACCGCGTGTCGGCAAATGCAGACGCTCAAACAAGACCTCGCGGAGCTGAGTCGGCGAGAGGATATTGAACTCTCCTCCGGCCAGTTCGTGAATCTCCTTCACCAACAGATGCAAGCGGGTTTCGTATTCCTGACTCATAGCCGCGAAGGCAGCAAGGTCGAGACAGATGCCGCGTTGTTCCATGCGTGCCAACACAGGGACAAGCGGCATCTCCAGCTCATAGAACAAGCGCTCCAGGCCCTGTTCGGCAATGCGTTCGCGGAAGCGTTGGAACAGAGCGGGAAGAAGCGAAACGCCATTGATCAAACTACTGCGCTCACCGCGGAAGTGCTCGAGATTCACCCCAAGAATGTCGCGCGCCAAGTCTTCGAGCCGGTGCGTTGGGGAGGCTTCCAGCAAGTACGACGCGATCATCGTGTCGAAGGCCGGCACCGGCCCAGCAACCGCGTGCGCCTGGAGGTTCCACAGCTCCAGCTTAAGGTCATGCGCGATCTTGGTGATTGCGGAATTCGAAAACAGTTCGCCTGCAACCTCAACCTGCGAGACCGTCAGCGTCGACACCTTCCCTGCTTCACTGGCCAGAACAAAGCCCTCTGCGTCGCCCGCGAACGCAACCCAGCCTGTCCGTTTCGCAACCTCGACAACCTCGCTTGCGTCATCCGAGGAGATGATCGAACTTGCCCCCGTTTGCACTGCCGCCGCCCCAACCGTCAGTTCGGTCAGCAGCCGCTGAAAACCGCAGCGCACAAACAGCGCGCGGAGCGCGTCGGCATTCCACCCACGGTACTGGAACTGCTCCAATCTGTAATCGAGTTCGACATCGCGACGCAGAGTCGCCAGATCTCGAGACAGCCGTGCGGTTTCCGCCTGTTCGCGCAATGTCGTGGCAAGCTTCTTGGCGCCGCGGATATCGGAGGCACAGGCCAGATCGTCGAGGTGTTCCAAAAGGCTGTCGATGCTGCCGAAACGCTGCACCAGGGCTGTAGCGGTCTTTTCGCCAATGCCACGCACGCCGGGGATGTTATCCACGGTGTCCCCCATGAGACCAAGCAGATCGACGACTTGATTCGGCTCCACACCGAGGCGTGTACGCACAGCCGCACTGTTGAAGCGACGATTGCGCATCGTGTCCCACAGCTCGACGTGATCACCAACCAACTGCATCAAATCTTTGTCTCCGGTGATGATCACGGTGTCGACACGGCTCGTCTCCGCGTGGCTGACGATGGTGGCGATAACGTCGTCGGCCTCGACGCCTGGATGAGCAATCTTCGCTGCGCCCAATGCTTCAATCAGGTTGTGAACGAGTGGAATTTGCACCCGGAGATCGTCGGGCATGCTGGGGCGTTGCGCCTTGTAGTCGGCGTACATCGCATCGCGAAAGGTTGGCCCCGGGGCATCAAAGATTGCGGCAAGATACTCCGGTTGCGTATCGCGCAAGAGCTTGAGCAGCATCGTTGCCACCCCATAAACCGCGTTCGTGGGAGTACCGTCAGGCGCGTTGAGCTGCGGCAGAGCGTGAAAGGCGCGGTAGATGTAGGAACTCGCGTCGATCAAATACAGAGTCTTGCGGCCCGCTTGCATTGCCAGATTCGCCAAGCCTCTCCGATACGAAGGTTCAAAGAATCTCGAGCACGCGTTCCGATGGGCGAGCAATCACGGCTCGACCGGCGTGGATGACCACCGGACGTTCCATCAGCTCTGGGTGTTGCAACAACAGAGCGACCACCTGCTCCTTCGATTGATAGTTTGGCTCGTCGAGGGCAAGTTCCTTGAAGCGCTTGTCTTTGCGCACCAGCTCCGAAGCTGGTCCCGGTAGCAATTCCAGTATCCGATTTAGTGTCGCTTCGTCGAGCGGTGCTTTGAGATACTCGATGACGATTGGTTTCAGGTCGCGATGCTGGAGGATCTCAAGCGCACCACGCGACTTGCCGCAGGCCGGGTTGTGATAAATTGTGGTTCGCGTCATCTGGCGCCAGCTAACGCAACCTGGCGCGCTTGGCAATGAACGGCGCCGCAGCGATCAAGTCAGTTGCGAGTGTTGCGACGCAGCAAGGTTGAGCGTCGCCGGCCGAGGGCATTACCAGCGTTGAAATTTTGCCAATTTCCTGTGCTGTCACCGAAGAGCATCGCCGTGAAGTCGACCTGTACAGACTGGCTCACCGCAACAGAACCAAAGTGGCAAAAGGTTGAACCGACTTGAGGTTGTGTGATCTGGCTGGGAGTGCCTGCCACGACTTGAGGACGGAACATCCAGTCCGTCAGACATCGCGCTGCTACTGGCAGCGCCGGGAGAGTTCCTACCTTAAACTGCAACAGAAGAGTCGCATCCTCGAAGTCAACGCCGCCGTTGCCGTTGATGTCCGCTGCCAGAGCCTGGTCGGAGGTGAATCTTCGGAAGGCGGGGACCGACAAAGCTTGCTGAATGTAGACCGCGTCCAGCGAAGTTAAGGCTCCACTCGCATCACCAAGTTTACTCGGAGTCACGAAATAGAACCCGGCTGGGAGAGTCCCGAAGTCATAGCGGCCAGCCTCATCGGTAATACGGAAGTCGACCGACGTTCCCGCCAGCCTGACGGTCACGCCAGGTACAGGAAGACCGGTGGAGTAGTAACGAATCTGCCCTGACAGGGTGATTGGTCCCGACATCGGCGTGGGGGTGTTTCCTGCAACAGTAAATGTCTGACTCGGCGTCAGGGTAGCCGTGCGCGAGGGAGAGGCGGTAGGCGTTGGACTCGACGTACGCGTAGGGCTGCTGGTTAGCGTACTGGTTGGCGAAGCCGTACGCGTGTGCGTTTGCGTAGCGCTAAGCGTCGACGTCGCAGCAGGAGGAACCGCGGAAGGTGTCAGGGTTGGGGTGCGCGTTGGGGTGCGGGTTGGAGTGAAGGTGTTGGTCCGAGTTGGGGTCTGCGTCGCGGTTGCTACCGGGGTGTTAGTCAATGTTACTGTCGGAGTCGGTGTCGCCACCTGAACCCCGGTAAATTTTGCGACGAACGCTTCTCCGTTTTGCAACGCGGAAGTGACGGTAGCTGTGCCGAAATTGACACTACGGGAATAATCGCCCGCTAGGACAACGTTACCGTCTGGATCAATGGCGACTCGGTTACCGCCGTCGCCGTATAGTGCCACAAAGCGCGAGGACCACACATGTTGGCCGTTGCCGTTCAGTTGCAGAAGGAAGGCATCATACGAATAGGAGCCGCGCAACGGCCCACCGCCAAAGTCGATATCTCGCAACAACTGCCCGGTAATCGCCATGTTGCCAGCGGGCGCCACGGCAATTCCGTTGCCCGTGTCGCCGTAGGAGGGGCCCCAATCCAGACTGTAGGCTTTCGACCAATAATGCGACCCATTGCTCGTGTTTAGTGACGCCACAAAGATCGCGTTAGCACCCAAGGCCGTGAGCACTCCCCCACCAAAGTTGGCCGATCCCGCGAAGTAACCAGTAGCCACCACATGTCCCAGAGCATCAACCCCGATGCCCGTGAGGTAATCGTCTGCCGAGTTCCCCGCCCGCATGGACCACTCATGACTACGGTTGGCACTCGAGAACTTGGCGAGCCACATGTCGGAAAGACCACTGCTTTCCAAAGTGGAGCCGCCGAAATTAACAGCACCGCTGAAACGGCCACCTGCGTAAAGGGCGCCGCTGCTGTCAAAGGCAAGGGTTGCGGTACCGTCGAATCCGGAATTGCCCCAAGCACGAGACCACACGTGCGAGCCGTTGCTGGTCGCATAGCAGGCTACAAAGGCGTCCCCGTTACCGGAACTCGTGTAGCTTACGCCCCCAAAATTCACTTGATCGTTGTAGATACCGCCGATGCACAGATTGCCACGACCATCGAGGGCTATAGCCTTGGGATAATCGCCGTTGGTTCCGCCAACCGCCTTGGCCCAGACCGTTTGCCCAGTAGAGCCGTTCAGCTTGACGATGTAGGCGTCGACCAGCCCTGCGGCGGTGAAGGAAGACTGGCCGAACTGAGCCGGCCCGAAATCGACAGTGCTGCTGAACGTGCCGGTCACGTAGACATCAGGGGCTCCGCCCACCGTTTCGACGGCAATTGCGTTCCCGACATCATCCCCCGCACCGCCAATACGGCGCGCCCACAAATTGCCGCCGTCGCTGCCTCGGTATTTAGCAACGAAGCCCTCGGTGCTGTTACTCTGCGCTTCCAGAGTAGTGCCACCGAAACTTACCGTGCCTTGGTACGTACCCGTGGTGTAGATATCGCTGTTGGCGTCGGTTGCGACTGCGTTGCCCCAAGACGCCCGAGTCGAAGCCGCAACGTTCTTGGCCCACCAGTTTTGCTGCGCCAGCGACTCCCTGGAAAGACTCAGGCAAAGAAGCAATGCTGCTGCAAAAGCACCCAAGGAAGCAACCGTACTGCTGCGAACCTGGTATGAAATGCGATCTCTAATGCGGCGCTTGGACAAAAAGAGGGAAATGCCATAGCGGCCACCGCGAATCGGTTTCCAGCTACGAAGCCACTCCGCGCCCAACATCCCCGCCCCACCGTGAACTTTCGGCTGATTCAATTGCACAACCCAATTGTCGCAAAGCGTATAAGCGAAAGAGGGCGAAAGCAATCGCAAATGTCAGTTTCTGGATCGACCAGCCACACGCCTGACTGCCAATCCCAACCCGCAGTTCCCCCACGCCGCCACCCGGGCGCTCGCGCGAAACCTCAACTCGATCGCATAGTACGGCGAGGTTTTCGGCCGGAACTTTGGCTTGACAAGTAGAGGTTATCCGCGTAAGCCTAGCACGAACTCCTGCGGAGAGGCGGGATGGTGGTAGCAAGCCTGTCGATCTTGGCAGGGTTCTCGCAGTGATTGCGAGAGGGTATTGGAGATATTTAGGATGACAAAAGCTCTTGTTACGCGGGGTTGGCGGTTGTTTCGCTTGAGTGTTGCGGTCTTGTTGGTCTTCGGGACCGCCGGAGCGGCACAAGCGGATGACAATGTGATCAACCCGCCCGGCTGCACTTCTTCGATTGGGGGCAGCGTCAGTGGTCCAATGGCGGCGGTTCCAAACGGCGGAAACGCCACTTTTACTCAGTTTCGAATCAATTTGGGCCAGGCGGCTAACCCTTGTAACGTTTTGGATATCACGGCGCGGTTTTGCTGCCCCGATGGCAACGGGCAACCCGTGACCGGGTGTAACGACGCCGCGGAAGTCTGCGGGGCAGGCTGTACGAATCTCACTTGCACTCCGGAAGATCTGCAGGGGGGTATTACCCAAACGGTTTGCACCAATCCTGGCGATCCCAACGGCGATGTCGTTTGCACCTTGAATCTGCCAGCGCAACAGACTTCCGCCAACGTCCGCTTGTTCGGCATTGGGACATCGCAATCGAGTGATGTGGAGCTACCAGCTCAGGCCATCGTTCCCGCCGGAATTGGCGTAATTCCCGCCACAGCAACACCTACAGTGACTCCAACTTCGACACCGACCGACACCCCGACGAACACGCCGACGAACACCGCGACGTCGACCCCGACGTCGACTCCGACGCGTACGCCGACAGAAACACCCACCGATACGCCGACGAATACGCCGACGAATACGCCCACGC
>CAZGSN010000271.1:0-7588 GCA_964528465.1 uncultured Binatia bacterium (SeqCode) | reverse complement strand
GTGCTCCCTGGCCGCGCCCCTGCTTCCGAGAGATCATGCAACTGATGCGCTGTGTCTATAGGGCCTCCGATGCATGGCGAAAAGATAGCGAAATATAAAGTGAGTCAAGCGTAGAAGTCCACACATGAGTCTGCCCGGTTGTTCTGGCGGTGACGCTGTCTGTTTCGATGAACTCACCGCGGTCTCTCATAGGCCGAGCTATTACACGGGACCTCGGCGTGCCCGGTTCGCCGGTGTGGGGGCGTGGGTGCGAAACTGGCACCCCGGCAGCCGGTGGTTGCGAGTGTGTTATGGGAGGGCCTTCCTAAATTAGAACGTCTTGCCATCCTGCTGAAAATTGCAAACCTCGAGCGCCTTTCATGATTGCGCGGTGAACCGCGCCGAAGGGATATCCCCTTTTCTTGCCAACAGGTCACGCCGCCTTCTTGGAATACCGAATGACCGGCACAGCGAGTGTCCGAGCCGTACGCCAGTGGGCGGTGTCGTGGATGAGAGTGGCGATCCGACGGCCGACGTCTGCATCGACAACTCGCTCGCCACATTGGGGACACACTCCGGCGGGAACGCCCTCGACCACGAGCAGCTTGCCCTTGATCCAGAAGTCCTGCTTGATCCGCTTCGACCGCAAGGGCTCGTCGCATCTGTGGCATTTCCCGTATTCGTATTTTGCTTTGCCGTTCTTCATTGGTTCACTCCAGGGCATAGGTCGTAATGAATAACAACTTGCCGCTGTCCTTTAGGCGGCAGATCACGGCAATCTCGCGGCCGTCGGTTGCGGGTCCGACGACCTCGTACCGGATGCCGCGCGGTTCGTGGCTGAAGCGGCGTCTGACGCGTCCGCAGGCAATCGCCATCTCGATGTCGCCAAAGATCAGGTCGTCGTCGGCCATCTCTTCGAAGAAATGGGGGATGGCGAATTCGTACTGCTGCGCTCGTACCCTCCGGCGGATCGTGTCGATGATCGCCACGCGCCCCTACATAGGCCAGCATGGCGCCGCCGTTCAAGCGCACCAACCTAACCCAGATCCGCTGCTAACGCCGGATCTGGAGGTGCTCGGTGCGCCGGTTCGCCGGTGTGGGGTGCAGCGTTCCCGCGATCAGACGCGCCAGCTCAGGAGTAACCGTGCGGGTTTCAGGATAATCCGTCCAGCGAAGGCAAAATGGGTGTTAGCGCCGGATCTGGGCCTAACGGCTGGAATTGCTGAGAGCTGGCTCGGGGAAACGCTTGTGGTAAGCAACGTCGGCATGGCGGCGAATGTGGAACCTTCCAGGGACGAGAAGCTGCGGGCGGACCTAACCTCGTTGCGCATCGAGCGAGGAGCGATGGTGCAGCGGCGGCGGCGCAAGCCGAAATTGGGTTTGTGGATTGCCGGGGGTGTTCTGGCCGTCGGTGCTGCTCTGGGGCTGTTCCTCTGGCGTCAACCGGTTGCGGTAAAAGTAACGCGAGCAACCACAGTGAGCGCTGCCGAGGTTGGGCCCGAACCTGTCCTCTCAGGCTCGGGCTATGTAGTGACAGGGGATCGCTACGTCTCCATCGGAGTGCGCGTGCCGGGGCGCATCGAGCGCTACTTCGTCGAGGAAGGGCAGGCGGTGCACAAGGGCGATGCCTTGGTGCAAATCGACGATCGCGATTACCGCGCCATCGTTGCCCGCACACAAGCGAGTCTGGCGTTGGCGCGTGCCAACCACGATCTGGCCATGTCTGAACTCAAGCGCGGCGAGGCTCTGCGCCAACAGAAGGTTATCTCGCAACAGGAACTCGACGTGCTGCGCAACAAAGCCAATGTCGCCCGTGCTACGGTGGAGCAAATCGATGCCGAGCTGACGCAAGCCCAGGTCAACCTCGACTACACAATCCTGCGTGCACCCACCACGGGAGTCATCTTGGCCAAGCAAAAGGAAGTGGGGGAGATCGCGGTGCCCGGCGGATTTGCCGGCTCCGGCGACTTGATCCGCCTGGCCAACTTGACGGACATGCGCGCGCAGGTCGATGTCAACGAAGCCGATCTCAACCGTGTGCGTATGGGACAAGACGCGCAGGTGATTCCCGACGCTTACCCCGACACCCGCTACGCTGCCCGGGTTGTGAAAATGTACCCACAAGTGGACCGGCAAAAGGGGACCCTGCGCATCGAGGTTCACATCGAGAACCCGGATGCCAAGCTGCTGCCCGACATGAGCGCTCGCGTCGTGTTTCTCGGCGACGCTCCACCTCCCGGGGGGGCGGACAAACAAGTTGTTCTCGTTCCTGTCGAAGCCGTGCGGCGTGATGAACGCGGCGACAGTGTCGTGTGGCTTGTACGTGACCAACAGGCAACGCCAGTGCGCGTGCAAACGGGTGGGGAGACCAACGGTCGCATCCGCATCCTCAGCGGGCTCAACGGTGACGAGACGGTCATTCTCGGAGAGCCCCTGCCACGAGCGGGGGAACGGATTGCGACCAACTAGGCCAAACGACGAAGAGTTCCTCGCTCGGATAGCGGCGGTCCAAGAACGCGTCGCACCTCACCTGCCGCGAGCGCAACTCCAAGAGATTGCGGGCTATCACGCGGGGCGTCGGTTTGGACGACACAAGCCGCACTATGTCGACTTCGACCGGGCTCTCAAAAAGGCCTACGAGGACGTTGTGGTTGCGAGCCTCGACCACACGTCCGGGTTCCGCATTCTGGACATTGGAACTGGTCCGGGCTGCTTTCCGTTTGTGCTGGAAAGACTAGGACATCAGGTCGTCGCGACCGAGGTCCCCGTCGATGAGAGCGTGAAGTGGAGGTTCTGGCGGGCCACGAAATCCTCGAAGAGACGCCTCACTCGACTCCTAGGCGATCGTGTCTGGGAATGGGCTTCGACGCAGCGGTCTTTGTACGGCGATTTCTGCGATGCCTACGGAGTAGAGCGGTTTCGTTGGAGCGTCGAAGCTCAGAAGCCTGCGCCAGACGCCCTCTCCGGATTCGATGCAATTTTTGCGCGCTCCCTGTACTTCGACAAGAAAGGTACCAACGAAGTTTGGACGCAAGCGGACTGGCGCTTCTTCCTCGACGACATGGCTTCTCGAATGACGAGCGACACGTCGATACTATTCCTGAGCACGTCCACCGACCGACACTCTTTGGCCGAAGTTCTAAAAGCAGAGATTCGACCGCAGGAGAAATCTGTTTGGCGGATGCTCACTCGAGCAGAGATTCGGCAGTTGGAGCAGCGCCTGTGATCGGGGGGCGCGAGCCGTTTGAAGTCCGCCTGCCGATCGTGACGACGGCGGCTCGATTTACCATCCTCAGAGATCCCGCCGATATGCTCGCCGTTGCCACAGCCCGGCATCACGGCGCCCGCCTGGTCACAAATGACGCCCGTATCGACGACGCGAATCTGGTGACTGTGATTTTCTTAGCCCAGCAACGTCGTCACGTGCGCCCACACCTGATCGGGAGGCGGCGCTGGGCAGGAATCCCCAAGACGACACAACCGGCAATCCGATCGCCAACGTTATCAGCACGACAGACCAACTCATCGTCACCACCTGCAGCGGCGACTGCAACGGTAACGGCGCAGTATCGATCGGCGAGCTTACCAAGTGTGTCAAAGCCTTCCTCGGCGAACCGCTCTGCAATGCCGCGAACCCGGATCTCAGTTGCCCAGTGGTTGACGTCGACTTTAGTGGCGGTGTGTCGATCGGTGAAGTCTCCCAATGTGTGAATCACTTCCTGGGTAGCTGTGGGTGAACCGAGCCTTAACGGCGAAACGTCAATCCGGTGCTTCCGCGCGGAACCTCACGCTCAGCGCGCTACCTCCAACTCCCTCTCCAACTCGCGCATGCGCTGCACGCAAAGTGCCTTCACTCTCGCTATCCGATCAGGCTGGTTACACGGGATCGTCCACGTGCTCACTATACCTTGTGGCAAAGACAACGCTGGCAGCAAGACAGCGATTTCTCCGAAAGGTTCGTAGCGTTGCATCTGGGACCTTGCCCGACGTTTCGCAATTGCCTCAAACCTGGCATTGGGATCGGCATGTACGTAGAGCTGCGCACGCGGAGTGCCTTCTCCTTCCTGCAAGGGGCGTCGCTTCCGGAGGATCTGGTTCAACGCGCGGCGGAGCTTGGCTACGCTGCGATTGCGCAGGGAGATAAAGACGGTGTGTATAGTGCGCCGCGTTTTCATCAGGCCGCCAAGGCTGCCGGTGTGCGTGCCATCGTCGCGGCTGAGCTGACCTTGGACGCGGCGGGCCTGTCTGTGCCAGGCACCGCGCCTCCTCAACCTCGTGATCTCAGCCCGCTCTTCTTGCTCGTGGCCAATCGCACCGGGTATCGGAATCTGTGCCAGTTGATCACGCAGACGAAGCTACGCACGGAGCGCAAGGCGGCGTGTGTTGTGAGCTGGGAGGATCTTCAGCGCCACAGCGATGGACTGATCGCGCTCTCCTCACTACGGAATGGTGAGCCTGCAGCGACTGCGCTTACCGACCCTGCCGCCTACCTCGCAAGGCTGCAGTCGCTATTTCCCGAGCGGCTGTATCTCGAAGTGCAGCGTCACCTCGATGCAAGCGAAGAACGGCACAACCGCACGCTCATCGACTTGGCGCAACAGGCCAGGCTGCCTTTGGTTGCCACGAATGATGTTCGTCACGCACACTCCGCCGGTCGCCGCTTGCTCGATGTGCTCACCTGCATTCATCGCAAGACGTCCCTAGACAGCGCCGGCCGCTTGCTGCTCAACAATGCGGAGCGCCATCTGAAATCCCCGCGCGACATGGCAGCATTGTTTCGGGATCTGCCCGCTGCCGTCGCCAACACGGAACGTATTGCCGAGCAGTGTGAGTTTACCCTGTCCGATCTTGGCTACCGCTTCCCCGAGTATCCGCTGCCGACCGGCGAGACACCGGCAAGTTATCTGCGGGCACTCACCTATGCCGGCGCCAGCGATCGCTACGGGAGTATCAGCGAGAAGGTGCGGCGCCAGCTCGAGCACGAGCTGCGCATCATCGGCAAACTGCAGCTCGAGGGGTACTTCCTAATCGTTTGGGACATCGTGCGCTTTTGCCGCGAGCAGCGCATTCTTGCACAGGGCAGAGGGTCGGCTGCCAATTCCGCTGTGTGCTACGCGTTGGGCATCACGGCGGTCGATGCGGTGGGCATGGACCTTCTATTCGAGCGCTTCCTGTCGGAAGAGCGTGGCGAGTGGCCGGACATCGACATTGATTTGCCGAGTGGCCCGCAGCGCGAGAAGGTCATCCAGTACGTCTATCAGCGCTATGGCGAACGGGGTGCGGCCATGACCGCCAACGTCATTACCTACCGCGCGCGTAGCGCCATCCGCGAGGTGGGCAAGGCTCTGGGATTTTCCTTGGAACAGGTCGACCGCTTGTCGAAGTTACTGCGTCGCTTTGAGTTTCGTGATGGCTCCGACGACCTCTTGCAGCAACTTCAGGAGGGTGGCGTCGATGCTCAGGCGCCACGTGTCCAGCAACTCGTGGAAATGGTCGGCCAGATTCAGAACCTCCCGCGTCATCTCGGCCAGCACTCCGGCGGAATGGTCATCGCCTCCGGCCGTCTCGACTCCGTGGTGCCCCTGGAGCCCGCCTCCATGACGGGGCGTGTGGTGGTGCAGTGGGACAAGGAGGACTGTGCGGATCTCGGCATCATCAAAGTAGACTTGCTCGGTCTGGGCATGATGGCCGTGCTCGAAGAGACCATCCCTCTCATCCGTACGCACGAAGGCATCGACATCGACCTGGCGCGTTTGCCGGCGGACGATGCCAAGACCTATTCCATGCTGCAGCGTGCCGACACCATCGGCGTCTTTCAGGTCGAGAGTCGTGCGCAGATGGCGACCTTGCCGCGCCTGCGGCCGCAGCATTTCTATGATCTCGTCGTCGAGGTGGCGCTTATCCGTCCGGGACCGGTAGTGGGCCAGATGGTGCATCCCTACCTCAATCGTCGCAACGGCCGCGAGCCGGTGACCTATGCGCATCCGGATCTCGAGCCAATTCTCAGGCGTACGCTCGGTGTGCCGATCTTTCAGGAGCAGCTTCTGCGTATGGCTATGGCTGTTTCCGGTTTCAGTGGTGGCGAGGCAGAGGAACTACGACGAGCCATGGGATTCAAGCGCTCCACCGAGCGTATGCAGCAGATTGAACAGCGTCTGCGTGCCGGCATGGCACAGCGCGGGATTCTCGGGAGAGCTCAGGACGACATCGTGCGCAGCATCACCTCGTTTGCACTGTATGGATTTCCGGAGAGTCATGCGGCCAGCTTTGCATTGATTGCCTACGCCTCGGCCTATTTGCGCGCGCATCATCTGGCTGCGTTCACCTGCGCCATGCTCAACAATTGGCCGCTTGGTTTTTATCACCCGGCTACCTTGGTGAAGGACGCGCAGCGCCATGGCCTGCGCGTGTTGCCCATCGATGTGACCCGCTCCGACTACGCTTGCAGTCTGGAAACGGAGGCCAGCACGCCCTGCGAAAATGCAGGGCAGCCACTATCGTTGCGCCTAGGTCTCAAATACGTCAGCGGCCTGCGCCAGGGGGCGGGCGAGCGCATCGAGGCGGAGCGGCGGCAATCGGGATTTGCGTCGATCGATGAGGTTATTCACCGTGCTCGGCTGCGGGACGACGAAGCACAGGCGCTGGCGCATCTTGGTGCGTTCGCGGCATTCGGAGTCACGCGCCGCGAGGCGTTGTGGCAAGTGAGCGGCGTGGCACGCGAGCCGCTGCTGCGAAACGTTACCGGCAGCCCGCCGAAAGAGACTGTCGGAAGAGTCGAGCGCAGTGATGTCACCCCAGTGGAAGCTGGGGTCCAGGGTCAGATGGAGCGTGAGAATGCCACAGCACGGGCCCCCGGCTTTCGCCGGGAGGACGAGCAAACCGAGCCGCGGGTTCGGAGCAAATGGACAGTCTCGACAGACGAGGGCCGATCGGCTTCGCTTCCGGGCATGTCGTTGCTGGAGCGCTCGCTTGCCGACTACGGTGGCAGCGGCTTGACCGTTGGCCCGCAGGTCATCGGCCATTTGCGTGAGGAGTTGCGCAAGCAGAAGGTTCTGAGCGCGGCGCAGATAGCACAAGCCCGCGATGGACAATGGGTGAAGCTCGCCGGGTTGGTGATCGTGCGCCAGCGACCGGGCACGGCAAAAGGTATGTGTTTCCTGACGCTGGAGGATGAAACCGGTATTGCCAATGCTGCCGTGGTGCCGCAGGTGTTCCAGCAGTACCGCGCCTTGTTGCACAATGCCCCTATGTTGCTTGTCGAAGGCCCCTTGCAGCGGGTTGTGGCAAGCCGCCCAGTTGCAGGGGCCGGTGCCAGCACTGACGCCCAAGTCGCCACCCCTGTGATTCACGTGCTAGCACGCCGCATCAGCGAGCTGAATCTGCCTAACCAGCCGATCACCCAACGAGGCGCCGGCTACCGTATGCGTACAACGCCAAGCCGCCGACCCACAGGCCACCGCTAGACCAGGTTTAGGGCCGGCGTCGAATTCAGCCGGTAACCCGGGAGTACCGTTTCGCTATGTGGGTGTACGGAGTCCTTGATGGCCAGGGCCACGTCAAAGTCGCCTCCGAAAGACCTGATGGGGTTCCATCCGACGCGGGCTGGGGG
>CAZGSN010000270.1:0-2658 GCA_964528465.1 uncultured Binatia bacterium (SeqCode) | reverse complement strand
AGCCCACCGCGAAACCTACCTGCGCGACACTTGCGTGTTCCTCGCGCAGCCGTCGTGCGGCGAGATGCATTCGCCACGCGGACAGGTATTGGATGGGCGGTTGCCCGACCAGCGTCACGAACCGTTCTGCAAAGGCCGAGCGCGACAGGCCGACGCGCGCTGCCAGGGATTCCGTGGTCCATCGATCAGCTGGTTGCGCATGCAACATACCGAGCGCGCGACCCACGTAAGGATCCTGTACGCCGGCAAGCCAGCCTCCCGCCCCGTCGGGACAGCTCGCCAGGAACTGCTGGACCGTCTCGACGAACAGCAGCTCGGCAAGCCGTGCAACGGCAAGTGCGGTGCCCTGGCGGCTCGCAGCGGTCCTGTCGGCACCCAGACGGAAGGAGGTTTCAATCGGCCGTCTCAAGTGATCGACGCAACACTCTGGCGTAGCTTATCAGCTGGAGTCTCAAAGCCGAGCGTCTCTCTCGGTCGCTGATTGAGCTTCAGTGCAACCTTGTCGAGCTGTGGCTGCGTGTACATCGACAGGTCAGTTCCCTTCGGGAAGTATTGGCGCAGCAACCCGTTGGTGTTCTCGTTGGTTCCCCGCTGCCAGGGGCTGCTCGGATCGCAGAAGTACACCTTCACGTCGGTCGCTACCGAGAAGCTCTTGTGGCCTGCCATTTCCTTGCCCCGGTCCCAGGTCAGCGATCGCTTCAGTTTGCGAGGCAAGGTACGAGCATGACGTGCCAGCGCATTGACGACGGTCTCTGACTTGGCGTCCTTTACCTTGATCAGGGTTGTGAAGCGGGAATGCCGCTCCACCAGCGTAATGATTTGGCTACGATGTGAACCGCAGAGCAGGTCGCCTTCCCAGTGGCCAGGAACAGCGCGGTCCTCGGCCTCTGCCGGACGCTCACGGATGGAGACAGCACCGGAGATCTTGCCGCGCAACTCGTCTCGGCCGCCCTTGGCCCGCGCATGGCGTATCGACTTGCGAGTACGCAGATGCTTGACGAGCTCCTTCTTCAGCACTCCGCGCGCCTGGATGAACAGGCTCTTGTAGATCGTCTCGTGCGACACGTGCATGGTCTCGTCGGTCGGATAGTGCTTCTTGAGCCACCCGGAGATCTGTTCCGGCGACCACTCCAAGACCAGTTTACTCGCCACCACTTGGCACAGCTTCGCGTTCAGCGCCAACCTGCAGGGCTTGGGGCGAAGCGCCGCCACCGATGCCTCATAGTCCGCATGGTTGGCCCGATAGCCTGCGCGGCCCCAATGTCTTGCTACCTCGCGACTCACCGTCGAAGGCGCTCGACCCAGCCCCCGAGCAATGGAGCGCAGCGAGCGACCGGCGCACAGTCCGCGCGATACTTCCTCGCGCTCGGCAAACGTCAGCGCCCTGGCTGCGCGCCGGCGAACACGCGGCAGCAGTCCGCCGGACAGGGACAACTGATAATGTACTGCGCTGCGGCTGCGCTGCAGCGCGTCGCAAATCTCTTCCATCGACTGCCCGGCCTTCCACCGCCGCCACAACTCGTCCCTTTGCGTGTCTGTCAGTCCAGGTCGTCCTTCCTTCAGCATTGGCAACACCCTCCGTCCAAGGATCCTAAGTCAGTCGGTGTTGCAATGATCAGTTGAGCGCGCCATCCATTTTCCGGAGGGCAACGCGCGGGCATTGACCGTGAGCACCGGCGGCAGCAAGTCCAGCAACGGATTGAAGGGCACATCGCATCCCAGGAAGCCGCACAGCACCTCGGTCTTAGGGCCGCCGCCTCCGTGCACGATCCGGAACAGGCCATCGACCGCCCCCGGCTGGACCACCTCCCCTGCCTTCACGGGAGGCACTTCCAGCGAGCTGCCGAACAAGTGCGCGTGGTTGTGAGGGAGCAAGACCACGTCACCGGCCGCCACCTCCACAGGCAAGCCGCCTTCCGCCCGCAACAGCATGCGACCCGACACCACGTAGTGCATGCCCATGACGTGCCGTGGAGCGCTCATGAAGGCTCGACAGTCGTCCGGCGACACCTTGCCGTTCAAGCTCCAGGGTGCACTGAACTCGGCCACGAGGAAAACGCCTCCCGAGAGCTGCACGACACGAAGGACATCAGCCAGCACGTCCATTCCCGGACTCCTGCAATCGTGTGTCGCCCCGCGTTGGCTACGGGCCTGTTGTTATTCGTGGCAGAAGGCGCCTATTTATAGAGCGGCGGCCCTTGCCGATCAACCGATCCGCAACCCTCCTCTCTCATGACGATCGGGAGTCGAGTCTGGCCGCCGGGCGAACGATCGCGTATGGTTCCCCGGCCGTGGCAAGGGGCCACGCGGGCGCCGCAGCGCCGGTACCGGGCAGGGGGACTCTTGTATGAAGCACTTCGGAAAGGCGTGGATTGCAGGCTTTGCATTGCTGGCCTCGCAGGCCGGATTGGCCCAGGACGCCACCATCGTGGGGGTCCGCATCGCGATCGGCGACGGACCCGTGATCCAGAATGGCCACATCGTCGTGCAGAACGGGCGCATCGTCGCCGTGGGCCCGGGTCGCCCGACACAGGTCTCCGGAACCGTCATCGATGGCACCGGCATGACCGCGATGCCCGGCCTCGTCGACGGCCACAAGCACATCAACAGCGGGCGCCTGGAAAAGGAGCAGATGGCCGACCTGATCGAGAACGGCTT
>CAZGSN010000269.1:0-17478 GCA_964528465.1 uncultured Binatia bacterium (SeqCode) | reverse complement strand
CTGGCCTGACCCGCATGGTCGGCACCATCCCCGGGATGGAGAATAAAGAGCCGACCCCGGAGCAGAACCCAGCACTCAACGGTCCGATGATTGCCTACCTTGCCTCTGAGAAAGCCGGTCACGTCAACGGCCAGATCTTCGGACGCCGCGGTTTCGGGTACACGATTTTCCAGCAGCCGCGTCCCATTGCCATGATGTACAAGCCCGGCGGTCTCAGCGCTTCCGAGATTGCCGCCAACTTCGACGGCATCTTCCTCGAGCATCTGCAGCCGATCGGTATTCCGCAGATGAAGCGCGAGGAAAAGAAGTAAATCATCTCTTGTTGCTGCGCCGCACCCTACGACCGCTCGGGACAAGTTGCCTTGCCTGAGTTCGCAGAGCGCGCTGGAAGGTGAAGCAAATGGCCGGAATCCGATCACAAGCCGCCTATGTTCCGATGCTGCGTTTGTCGCTGGCGGCAATCGCTGGCGGCGGACGCAAAGCGGGCTCTGGCAGTGGCGAGCGCGCCGTGGCGTACTTCGATGAAGACGCCGTCACCATGGCCGTGGCGGCAGCAACCGCTTGCCTCGAAGGGATAGACCGCAGCGTCGTCGATGGCGTCCTCTTTGCCTCCACCTCTTACCCGTACAAAGAGAAGCAAGCGGCCAGCATCATCGCCAAGGCGCTCGATCTGCGGCGCGACGTGCTTACCGCGGATTTTGCCGACTCCCTGCGCGCCGGCACCACAGCCTTGCGCGCCGCCCTCGACAGCATCAAGGCAGGCTCGGCACGCAACATTCTCGTCGTTGCCAGCGACTGCCGCGTCGCACCACCACGCTCCGGCCTCGAAAAGAATCTCGGCGACGGCGCCGCCGCGTTCCTGATCAGCGACGACGAGGTCGCCGCCAGCATCGATCATCACCACGTGATCTCCGACGAGATCATCGATGTTTGGCGTACCGACGCGCAGCCCTTCGTGAAAACGTGGGAAGACCGCTTCATCGTCCAACACGGCTACTCGGCCAATACCGCCGAAGTCATCAAGGGTTTGTTCAAGAAGGCCGGCCTCAGCGCCAAGGACTTCTCCAAGGCGGCCCTCGTCAGCCCGGATGCCCGCAGCTTCGCGGGCGTCGCCAAGGCGACAGGCATCGATGCCAAGACGCAGGTGCAGGATCTGCTTTTCGGCAAGCTCGGCAACACCGGCGTTGCCTTTGCCCCGATGCTCCTGGTTGGCGCCTTGGAAGAAGCTCAGCCCGGACAGCGTATTCTTGTCGCCAACTATGGCGACGGAGCGGAAGCCATCGTGCTGACAGCAACAGAGCACGTCACATCTCTGCGCACCAAGCGCGGGCTGCGTTGGCACATGGAGCGGCGCGGCGAACTCAACGACTACGACAAGTATTTGGCTTTTCGCAATCTTGGTCCGGCCGAATCGGACCGTCGCGGCGGCCAAGGCGTTTCGGCCACCGTGCACTTCCGCGATCGGCAGGAAGACATCAGCTTCCACGGGCACAAGTGCCGGCGCTGCGGCACCGAGCAGTTCCCTCTGCAACGCGTGTGCTTCTCCTGCTTCGCGCGCGATGAGTTCGACGAGATTCGCTTGGCCGATCGTCACGGCAAACTGTGCTCGGTGACCTTTGACAACTTTGCCGGCAGCCCCGACCCGCCGTTGGTGGTTACCGTCACCGAGGTGGATGGTGGTGCGCGCGTCTATCTGCAAATGACCGACGGCACCGCGAAAGAAGCGAAGCTCGACTTGCCTGTCGAGTTCACTTTCCGCAAGATCCACGAGTTTGGCGGCACTCCCAACTATTTCTGGAAGTGCACGCCGGTGAGATAGTCCGGACGCCACGGGTTGGAAACGAGCCCCTTGGTCCTGACACCTGACTGCGAGTGAGGTGGATATGAATCCCGAAGCTATCCGCGACAAAGTCGCAATCGTCGGCATGGGTTGCTGCAAGTTCGGTGAGAACTGGCATCAGGCCCCGGAAGACATGATCGTCGAGGCCGCCTTCGAGGCTTACGAAGACGCCGGCATCACCGAGCCGCAGAAACAAATCGAAGCTGTCTTCTGTGGTGCTGTGTATCCCAATAAAGGGACGGCCGAGGTGGCAGACGCACTCAAGCTGTTCGGCAGACCGGTCAGCATGGTGACCAACTACTGCGCCACCGGCACCGATGCCTTTCGCTACGGGGTCTTCTCCGTGGCCTGCGGCATGTACGACACAGTGATGGTGGTAGGCTTCGACAAGCCCAAGGATCGCGGCATTTCCGGTCCTAGCGCCGTAACCACCGGCGTGCGTGGCTTGCCCATGACCCCCGCGGGTTGGTTCTCGCTGTGTGCCGGGCGTTACTTCGAAACCTATGGTGCCGGACGCGAGGACCTCGCCAAGATTGCCGTGAAGAACCACCACAACGGAACCTTGGCGCCGAAGTCGATGCTCAAGAAGGAGATCACGGTCGAAGAAGCGTTGAAGGCGCCGATCATCTCCTGGCCCTTTGGCCTCTATGACTGCTGTGCTCAGTCTGACGGAGCCGCCGTGGCGATCATCTCGAAGCGTGAACTCGCCAAGTCGTACCGTGACGACTACGTGCTGGTCAAAGCCGTGGCCATTGCTTTGGGGCCGAATCCGCAGTCGGACCCTAGCTTTGATTTCCTACGCTGGAAGCCGACCGTGTACGCCGCGCAACAGGCCTATGCCCAAGCAGGCATCGCCAATCCTTCGAAGGAGATCGATATCGCCCAGGTGCACGACTGCTTTACGCTTACCGAGTTGCTGACCTATGAAGATCTCGGCTTCAGCGAGAAGGGCGCAGCCAAGGAGCACATCGCTAGCGGGACATTCACGCTGCAAGGGGAGCTACCGGTCAACACCGATGGCGGACTCAAGACCTTCGGACATCCAACCGGCGCGACCGGCGTGCGCATGCTGTACGAGAACTACAAGCAACTACAGGGCAAGGCAGGCGAGCGGCAGGTGAAGGACGCCACGGTTGGATTGAGTCACAATCTCGGCGGCGCACCGCAAACCTGCGGCATTGCGATCGTTGCCATGCCGTAGGCGGCCGAGCCGTAAGCCGTGCGCAAGTATTCGTGTCTAGCATGACATACGACATTCAAGGGCGTAGCGTTTCCATCCCCTGTTTGGTGCGCGACGCCAGCTCCGGTGTCGCCATCTTTTCCGTGCCGGCGGCAGCAGCGCAGAAATTGATTCCCGGCGAGGCTCTCGAAGTCGTCGAGATGGCTCCGGGCGAGGCGCAACTCGTAGTTGGCTTTGTGGATTACCGGGATAATGACCTCGGCGATTACAACGAGGTCATGATCGTTTTCCTGGTGCGACCGCGCCGCGGTGCATTGCAAGAAGGGACCTACATCTACAAGCTGCCGGTGAACCAATCCTTTACCTGCGAAGCCGGGAGCAAGATCTGGGGCTTCCCCAAGACGGTGGAGAAGATCGATGTCGAGTACTCTGCCGATCACGCCACCTGCTCCTTGCGCATGGGTGGCCAGCATGTGTTCACCTTGCGCGTGCCGCGGGTTGCCATGAACGAAGCGGCGCAGCCGGACATGGAGATGGTAACCTACACCTATATTGACGGCGTCGCGCACGCCGTGCCCTTCACCAGCGGAGGCAAGGGGACGGCTATGGCGATGGGTGGGGATGGTGTCGAACTCACCCTTGGCGATCATCCCATCGCGGTCGAACTGCGCGGGCTGGGCCTGCCGAAGCATGCAATGATGGCCACGTGGACCGAACACATGAGCGGATCCTTCGGAGCGCCACGACCAATCTAGAAGTATCCTTGCAGAGGTCTGTTTTTCCGGTCATGGGCAATCATCCTATCAATCCACAAGTTCGTCTCGTCGACGGGGAGTTCTGGGCTCACGACCCCCATCCTCATCTGCTCTGGCTGCGCGAGAATGCGCCAGTGTATTGGGATGAGTCGGGTCAGATCTGGGGCATTGCGTTGTATGAGGACGTGATGGCCGTGTCGCGCGATCCGGCCACCTTCTCGAACAGCGGCGGTATTCGTCCCGATGCTCCCGATATGCCGTACATGATCGGCATGGATGACCCCGAGCACAAACGCCGCCGTGGCTTGGTGAACAAGGGCTTTACTTTGCGCCGTGTTGCTGACCGCGAGGCGCGCATCCGTGAGATTTGCGTCGATCTCATCGAGCGCAATCTACGGCGTGGCAGCTTCGATTTCGTGCAAGACCTTGCGAGCTGGTTGCCTCTGATCGTCATTGGCGATTCCTTGGGGGTTGAGGCGGACGCCTATGAAAACCTCTTGCGCTGGTCGGACGACATGGTGAAGGCAACCGGCGCTACCGATCCGGAGCGGATCGCTGCCGGTTCCACCGCCTTTGTCGAGTACTCGCAGTATCAGATGCAGGTCATCGCCGACCGCCGTGCGAAGCCGCCGCAGAACGACTTGGTAAGCATCCTCGTGCATGCCGAGATCGATGGCGAGCGGCTCACCGATGATCAGATTCTGTGGGAGTCGCTGTTGATTCTCATTGGTGGCGACGAGACCACCCGTCATGTCATCAGCGGCGGCATGTACGAGCTGCTCCGCCATCGGCAGCAATGGCAGCGACTCATCGCCTCCCCGGAGAAGATTCCTGTTGCCGTGGAGGAGATGCTGCGCTGGGTGACGCCGATCAAGAACATGATGCGCACCGCCATGCGTGATGTGGAACTACGTGGCCAGGCGATGCGCCAGGGCGATCGTGCGCTGCTGCTCTATCCCTCCGCCAATCGTGATGCCGCAGTGTTTTCGAACCCGTTGGACTTCGACATTGAGCGTGCTCCCAACGACCACATCGCCTTCGGTTACGGTGCCCACTTCTGTCTCGGCGCCAGCCTTGCTCGCCTGGAGCTGCGCGTCATGTTCGAAGAGCTAACCCGCCGCATGCCGACGATCGAACTCACTAGCGACACGCCGCCTCCTTACCGAGCCTCCAACTTCATCAGCGGTATCGAAAGCCTACCGGTACGCGTGGGCTGACGCGTACCCCAATTCTGCCCGTTGCCAGCATGGACAAGGGTTTGCCGGCCGGCGGTGATAGTTCAGCCCGAAAACCTCAGTTGGGGAGGACGTCAACTGGACGTGCGCTTCGAGACGCCGCCAACATCCTTCGATGCGCTTCGCTACTCAGGAGGCGGCTCCTCAGCGCGAACGGTTGCTGCGCTCAGTAAACAAGTTTTCCGTTCGGCCTGAGGAGCGGCGATCTGTTCAGGCCGCGTCTCGGCTTTGCACGCCAAATCGCTTGGGCGGGCAATCCAGCTCATGCGCCGCGGGGGCGCGCCTGTCCCGAGCCCAGTCGAGGGGGCGTCTCCATTGCTTGTAAACATTGATGAATCTGAGTTGGAGACGGGCCGCCCTCGGCCCGCGTCTGGTGTAGGAACGCTTTGGCGTGCAAAGCCCCAAAAACCCGGATTCCGCGTTTAGTGCCGAATCCTGAGGTGCTCGGTGCGCCAGTGAGAGTTCCCGAGCGTGCGCCCTCCAATCCGTGGGTTTGCATTGAAAACGATCGGTCATGCCGGGGGAGGCACGCAAGGCCCCGGATGAGCCTGCAAGCGAGGAGCGCCATGCCGCAGCGCCGTGCGGCTAGCCGTGGAGAAAGAAGTGCTCGCGATAAAACCGCAACTCGGCAATCGACTCACGGATGTCATCGAGCGCGAGATGTGCGTGCTTCTTCTCGGGCGGCTGCGCGCCCTTCGGGTACCAGCGTCGCACCAGTTCCTTCACCGTGCTGACGTCGATGTTGCGGTAGTGCAGAAAGGCGTCGAGCTTGGGCAGGTAGCGGCAGACGAAGCGGCGATCCTGCCAGATCGAGTTCCCGCACAGCGGCGACTTGCCCTTGACGCAGTACTTCTTCACGAAAGCGAGAGTCTCTGCTTCCGCATCCTGCATGCGCACCGACGATTCCAACACTCGCTTCGTCAGACCCGATTTCCCGTGATGGTCGGTGTTCCACTTATCCATCGCATCGAGTACCGAGCGCGGGTGACGGATGGCCAAGCTCGGCCCCTCGGCCACAATATCGAGAGCATCGTTGGTAATGAGAGTGGCAATTTCGAGGATAGTGTCGCTGTCCGGATTGAGCCCGGTCATCTCCAAATCAATCCACACGAGATGGGAATCGCTACGTTTCGACATGACGGTTAATGGCGCGGGGGATATCAACGTTAGCCGGTGCGAACAAGTGCTCAGATATCGCCGGATCCGGAGCTAGCGCCGGATCCGGAGGGCTCGGTACAGATCCGACTGCTTTTCAAAACAGCGCTCGACACCCAGGACACCGCGCGGATTCTGTATTGATCCCGATATGGCTGAGGTTGATTTGGAACGGAGAACCAAACCATGAAGATCATGAAGCGCATGAAGAAGAATCGGCCGATGGCAACTCTTTTCCCCGCCTTCATGACCTTCATGCCCTCATGGTGAATACGCTTTGGGCTCATGGTGGATCCCTCCAAGCAAGCGACGAAGCACAAGCAGAGCAAGCGGTCACGCCGCGTCCGGCCCGCAAATGCCACCCTGGGCGCAAGCGCTTACCGGCGGACCTGCCGCGCGAGCGGGTGGAGATCGTACCGCCCGCCAGCGAGCAACACTGTACGGTGTGCGATTGCGCCAAGGTGCGCATCGGTGCGGACGTGAGCGAGGAGCTGGACTACGTGCCGGCATCGTTTGTGATTCGAGAGTACGTGCGGCCGAAGTTCGCGTGTGCGAGTTGCCAGCAAGGGGTGACGCAGGCGGAGTTACCGGCGCGGCCGATCGAGAAGGGGCGACCCGGGGCCGGACTGTTGGCGCATGTGGTCAGCTCGAAGTACGCCGATCACCTGCCGTTGTATCGCTTGGAGCAGATCTTCGAGCGCCACGGGGTAGAGATCACCCGGCGCACGCTGGCGGAGTGGAACGGAGCAGTGGCGGACCTGCTGGCACCGATCGTAGCCACGATGCACAGCGAGCAGGTGTGTAAATCGCCATGGATCCAGTGCGATGATACGACCATTGCGGTGCAGAAGCCGAGCCGGGAGCCGAAGATTCGCACTGGGCACATGTGGTGTACCGGGGTGAGGTTGCGGGCATTCGCCCCTGCTCTTCTCTTTGCCCACATGAGTGTGCGGCCAGCAAGTCAGTATGCCGCGTCGACCAACGTATCCGCGGCAAGGACGCCACCGCTTACCAGACAGCCCGCGCTGCCGGTCGGGTCTACCAAGCCGTCAATCGTAGTGGCGCAAGCCGAGGCTAAATCGGCTACCAAGGTATTGGTACACTTCTTTGCCACGGCGTCGCGCAGCTTGCCGCCGGCCTTGGCGATGGCGGCTGCCGTCTTGACCTCGGTAGCACACTGAGCCGGATCGTTGAGGGAAATGGTTTCGGCAACATCGACAAAGCCGCCTTTGCCGCTGTTCAGGTCGTTACGACAGGCGCGCAAGGCACTCACACGGGTTGCAACATAGGCAGCCCCCGCCTTGGCAATCGTGGCCTGGCAGGAATTGCCGTCCTTATCCGCCTTCGTCAGCACGCGGCCGTATTGTTGGTCGAGAAGAGTCTCGATGCTCATGGCGTAAGTCGACAAGAGACACCCCGATGCACCTGCGCCATCGGTGATGGCGTCGAGGCTGCCGCCGCAGGCTGACAAGGCAGCGATCGCGGCGTCGGTGCACTTTCCGGCAATCACACCGCGCGTCTTGAGTCCTAGCTTGGCGAGCTTGCCGGCTGTCTTCATTTCCGTGGCACAGTCGGCGGGATTGCTAATGGCAATGGAACCGCTCGCATCGGCATATAAACTCTTACCCTTGTTCAAGGCATTGCGGCATTTTTGTAAACTCTTGAGGCGACTCGCCAGGTATTTCTGGCTGGCCTTGCCGAGCGCTTCTTGGCAATCACCAACGGCCGACGTGTAAGGCCGGCACTGACGTGTGCAGCCATCGCCGTCAATCGGGTTGCCGTCATCACACACTTCGCTCCCTTCGACGATTGTGTTGCCGCACAACGCAGCAACACAGCTATTGCTGCAGCCGTCGTCGTCGATGGAGTTGCCGTCATCACAGCCCTCGCCTGCCGTAATGATCCCATTACCGCAGCCGGTGGGCGTGCAATTCGCATCGCAGCCGTCGCCGCTGTCGAGGTTGCCATCGTCACAAGTTTCACCACCCGCGACGATGCTATTGCCGCAAGACGTCACCGTGCAGTTGGTATCGCAACCGTCGCCGTCGTCCGGGTTACCGTCGTCACACTCCTCAAATCCCGTGACGATTCCGTTGCCGCAGGAAGTGACGGTGCAGTTCGTGTCGCAGCCATCCCCATCATCCAGATTGCCGTCGTCGCAGACTTCACCCATCGTCTGGATACCGTTGCCGCAACCGGTCATCGAACAGTTGCTGTCACAACCATCTCCGTCGCTTCCGTTGCCATCGTCGCAAACTTCGCCGACTGTAACGATGGCGTTGCCGCAAGTGGTTGGCGTGCAATTGCTATCGCACCCGTCGCCGTCGATGTGGTTGCCGTCATCGCACGCCTCGGATCCGGCGGCGATGCCATTACCACACGCACTCAAACTGCAATTGCTGTCGCAACCGTCTGCCTCGACGACATTACCGTCGTCGCATATTTCGGATCCCGTCGCGATCCCGTTGCCGCAGCCGCTGAGTGTGCAATTGCTGTCACAGCCATCCCCGTCGTCGAGATTGCCGTCATCACAAAGTTCGGCACCGGTTGCGATGCCGTTTCCACACACGGTCACGGTGCAGTTGCTGTCGCAGCCATCATCATCGACGCCGTTGCCGTCGTCACAGGCCTCGCCCCCGGCAACGACGCCATTGCCACAGGCGCTCGCGCTGCAGTTGTTGTCGCACCCATCGCCGTCGACGTTGTTCGCATCATCGCAGGCCTCGCCAACCGTAACGATGCCATTCGGACAACCGGTCGGTGTGCAGTTCTCATCGCAACCATCGCCACTGGCCAGGTTGCCATCGTCGCAAACCTCACCGGCCGTGAGTATCGCGTTGCCGCAACCCGTCGGCGTGCAGTTGCTGTCGCAGTCGTCCCCGTCGAGTGCGTTACCATCGTCACAGGTCTCGCCCGCCGTGACGATGCCATTCGGACATCCGCTCGCCGTGCAGTTGGCATCACAGCCGTCGCCGTTGGTCGAGTTGCCATCGTCACATGCCTCCGCACCACTGACGATGCCGTTGCCGCAGCCTGTAGGCGTACAATTGTTGTCACAGCCATCGCCATCGTCGAAGTTGCCGTCGTCGCAGACCTCGTCCGCGGTGACGATGTGATTGCCG
Source organism: uncultured Binatia bacterium (SeqCode) (assembly GCA_964528465.1). Taxonomy (GTDB): domain Bacteria; phylum Desulfobacterota; class Binatia; order HRBIN30; family HRBIN30; genus CAZGSN01. Next base: position 8,191 of record CAZGSN010000269.1, on the reverse strand, counting down.
CAGCCCGTAGGCGAGCAATTACTGTCGCAACCGTCGCCACTAACGAGGTTGCCGTCATCGCAAATCTCTCCGTTGGTCACGGCATTGTTCCCGCAGCCAGTCGGCGTGCAGTTGTTGTCACACCCGTCACCGTCGTCGAAGTTGCCGTCGTCGCATGTCTCGCCGGCACTGACGACGCCATTGAGACACCCAGTAAACGTGCAGTTATTGTCGCAGCCGTCACTATTTATCAGGTTGCCGTCGTCGCAAAGCTCAGCCGCCGTCAAGATGCCGTTGCCACATGTGGTCTGGCTACAATTGCTGTCGCATCCGTCACCATCGTCGGTGTTACTGTCGTCGCAGGCCTCTCCTGCCGTCATCACACCGTTGCCGCATCCGGTTGGCGTACAGTTGCTGTCGCAGCCGTCGCCGTCGACGGAATTATTGTCGTCACAGATCTCGCTTCCCGTGACGACGCCGTTGCCACATCCAGACGGCGTACAGTTATTGTCGCAGCCGTCGCCATCGTCAAAGTTGCCGTCGTCGCAAAGTTCCCCAGCCGTCTGGTTTCCGTCGATGAAGCAAATGGTGCAGTCGGACTGGCAACCATCGCCGCCCACCGTGTTGCCGTCGTCGCAAGCCTCACCGCTGTCGACGACATCGTCGCCGCAGCTTGGGTTCCGGCAGGTGGGGCGACATACATCCGGAATGGTTGAGCTGTTGCCGGCAACGCCGTCATCACATTCTTCGGGCGCCTCTGGAATGCTGTTGCCGCAGGTCTGCGCATCGCAGGCGTCGCCCACACGGTCTTCGTCGAGGTCCGACTGGTTGGTGTTCGGCACAGCGACGCAGTTATCCTGATCGTCAGGCACGCCGTCGTCGTCCTGGTCGTTGATTCCGGTCGCAGCGACAATAAGTGCCGCGTGACAAGTCGATCCCGACGCGCAGTCGTCGCTGTTCGTGCAGCTACCGGGCTGGTGAACGACACAGCGCGCACAGTCGCCGTCGCTGCTGCACAGCCCTCCCCATTCGACACACACGTTGCAATCACCGTCATTGGTACATGCGGTGCCGGGAGCGTCGACGCAGTGAAGGGTACCTGGGTTACAGGCACCGAGGGAACATTTATCGGTGCTGCAGGAGGCGCCGCCACCACAAGCATCGTTGTTGGGATCACAGGGTATGGGTTGATCGAGCACACAGCGACCGGATTGCACGACGTAGGTGACACTCTCATCGTGTACGGCCAAGGGATCGGCATCGCCGTTGCCGTTCTTCACTTCACCCAAGGTTGTCGTAATGTCGCCGCAGAAGTCGTAGAGCTGCAGCGCCAAGCCGAGATTACCCTCGCCGGTCAGGTCACGGTTACCTTGCTCCGCTTCGGCCGTAAGGAAGCGTACGCGGCCACCCTCGACCTTATAAGGGAAACGGGGATCGCATTCTGGAATTTGACAAGGCGTAACGGCCTGACCCGTGTTTTGCAGAGTGCCGCTGACAAGATCATAGACCAGCAAGACGTCATCCGTGGTGTCGTTGTCGCCTGAAGCGATTCCGTTGGCGGTGGAATTCAGGTTGGAACCTTGTGCCGACTCGCGCGTGCGAAAGGCAACGAGCTGTACCATACCGCACGAGGTCGTCGTCGGTTCGCCGACGACAAACTCTTCGGCGGCCTGGCGCACACCCGCCGAGCAGTTTCCACCCACAGCCGCTGAGCAGGGCGCAAGTTGGGAGGTGGCCGCATCGAAGATTTGCAGGACGCGATCGCTGGAATCGGCATCACCGTTGAGCGGAGCGCCCCCTTGGTCGGCCTCGGGCGTGACAAACAGCGCAAAGCTTCCAGTCATTTTAACGACGTCGGCGGCTTGACCGGTGTTAGCCCAGCTGCCGGAACCGGCCGGATGAATCTGCACGACGGTATCGTTGGTATCGGAATCACCATTCAAGTCCGTATCGTTCTCGCCCGACTCGGAGACCAGGGCAGCCACGTGCGACGACGACAAGGACACGGCGGTCGCCGCGATGCCGAGATTCTGCGAGATCCCGCTGCCCGGCCAGAACTGAACGACCGAATCACGGACATCCGAATCAACGTTGAGTGAGCCGCTCGGGCAGTTGGCGGTTCCCATAGCCGACTCCGGACGCAGATACGCCGCCATTCCATTTTCCACCGACACTTCCTCGGCAGGACACGTTGTCGTCAGCGTCGACGAAACAGTATCGAGAATCTCGAGGACACTGTCGGTGAGCGATCCGTTCGGGAAGAGAAGATCGTCTACCTGCAGTGGATCTGCCGAGTTCAAACCCCGAGCATAGATATCGGTTCCGCTATTGCTGTCCGCTGGTGATGCCAGGGAATCCCCGGTCTGGAACACCAGGGTTCTACCATCTCCTGAGATCTCACAACTAAATTCGGTGGAGACACCGTTGTGCGCTGCTTGCAAGCCATCATCACGCAGGCTGACTCGTTCGGTGGTAGCCGACAGACGATCACGCACGAAGATATCGAAGTAACCGTTGGTGTCGTCCGCTACGAGATTCGAGGCGTCGCTGCGAAACACCACAAAGCGGCCATCCGCTGATAGGCGTGGAGCGACAGATCCGATGGCCGATGCGTTGGCCTGCGCGCCGCCGGTGGTAACGCTCACCCGCTCGGTAATACCGGTGACCCGATCGTGGACGAAGGCGTCGAGCGCTCCGTTGGTGTCGCCGGCCACCAGATCGGAAGCGATGCTTGCAAAGGCGACAAAGCGCCCGTCGGCAGAGATAGTACCGGTTCCCGGAGCGACTCCGAAAATGGCCGCTTGCGTCCCATCGCTACGCACACTCGCAAGCTCGAGGCCGCCCGTCTGCAAATCCCTGACGTAGATGTCGTTTTGGGTGCTATTTGTGTCTTCCGCAAGCAGAGCATTCTGGGTGGTGAATGCGACGTAGCGGCCATCCGCCGAGATGCCTACGACGTGCTCGAACGAATACTCTGGAGCCACATCGATCGTCGTCGCGGTGCAGCCGCCAACCGGCTGTCCGAAGCTCAGACAACGATCGCGCACCCGAACCTGATCGTGTCCATTGTTGAATCCCTGCACGAATGCGACGAAGCGACCGTCGGCGGACAGGAAGGCATCTTGTGACGAGGATGCCGAGAGCGCTGTACTAATCAATTCCGTACTGGTCTTGCCTGCTCCGCTCTCGTCGAATGTTCCATTACCGTCGAAGTCGCGATCGTGGACATAAACATCGGGGTAACTTTGGGCCTTCGAAACGCCGGCTGCCAGATAATCGATGCTCGAGAAAGCCACGAACCGTCCGTCGGCGGAGATGGATGGTCCGGCAGAGAGTGCCGCCGAGCCAGCACCGCCGGATAGCGGGCCTGGCACGCGTCCACTCGCAAGATCCACCCGCACGGTTGTTCCAGTTTGGCGATCACGAACGAAGACACCGCCGCCCGGCACCGATGAATCGAGCACGGCACCACTCGATTGAAAGGCCACGTAACGTCCTTCGCTGGTTACCGACACGGCACTAAATGAGGTGAGCCCAGCAGCCACAGGGTTGCCCGAAGCATTGCCGGTGGCGGCTACGACGCTGATCAACTCGGTGCCGCGCTGGGCCATGGCCGCTTCTGAAGTACGAAAGAAGACGCGGCCGTTGGAGATGGCATGAGTGCGGCCATTGACGATGAGCGACGGATCGACAGCGCGTTGGGACGCCAGAGAGGCGCTCAACTCGTTACCGCCGAGACGCACCACCCGCAGGATGGAGTCGGCCACGTCGCCGTCTCCCGTGATGTCGCACCTGCTGGCAGATGTTGAAGACGACGACTCGGATTCCAGGAATGCAACGATGTTGTTCTCCACCTCGACGGCGGGAAATGAATAGGGCGGATCGGAGACTCTTATTATGGCCCGTCCCGCCGGTGATCCGCCGAGGCTGCATTCGGCCGGCGCACCGAGATCTTGCCCGGCACCGGTCGCACGGTCGCGTAGCACCACCACCGTGTCATTCGTGTCACTGTCACCGTTGCGATCGACGCCGTCGATCGATTCACGGATACTGAATGTACGTGTGGTGCTACTTGCCGCCAAACCTTCGAGCGGCACCGGAATGCGAGCGGAATAGAGGTAGTTCACACACGGAGCGTCCATGCCGCAGTTGGCGGTGCAAAGGGTGGAGACGTCGTCCTGACAAAAGCCGCCGCTCGATTGACGAGCAAAGACGATCGGCCCGCCACTTGGATTCTGCGGCAGCATACTGAAGTCGAAGTTGTTACCCGTGCTGGTACAGGTACCACCCGGGCAATCGGTGTCATTCGAGCAAGCCAGGGTGTTGCGACCACCGCCGCTACATGTCCCCTGATTACGTGCGAAGCGCAAAATCGTATACGGGGCATCGGCGCTGCCGAAGAGAGCTACGGTATCACTGCTCATCACGCCCACATCGCGCTGGGGCTCGAAGATAGGCGGCAACAGCCCACCCTCAGGCGTGTAGCTGCCGATGTACACGGGATCATTGAGGGTAAAGGGCACGGGCGACTTGATGCGACTCTGCAATAAGCGTGGTACCGGTACACCGGCGTCACGCACCAGAATGCCACTCCACTGAAACGGAGTTAGCAAGTTGCCGGCACTGTCGAGCGCGGCACGAATATTTTCCGCCGTTGCCGTGCACGGGGGCGAGTCAGTGACACAGTCCGCTTGGTAATCATTCGCCGGCGGCAGAGCCGTGAAGCTCGGGAAGGTGGCCAGCGGCGTACCGACGCCGCACTTCCCATCGTTGGCATAGAAGCCATCGATGCACGCAAGGACCCCGCTTTGGGCCGCGCAGCTCTGCGTCGCCAGGCCGCAGGGCAAGGGAGCTGCGGAATCTGTGACTGCAATCCTGGCCGGACCGGCAAGTGTCACGTCGTCGTCGGGTGAAGCGAGAAGTGTATCGGTATCCGGAAACGAGAACCGTAGATTACGAATATTGTCGCGCTCGACGAGTTGCAGCCCAGAATACGGCGCACTGACACAGGTGGCGCTTCCCCCACCGAGTTGAGCACTGCAGGCAGCAAGCAATGGATCGATCGCCGAGCAGTCGGCATCGGCGGTCAGAATGACTGCATTGGGCACCGCGCTTCCGCCCGGGGGAGTGAAGACAACCGTAACGACATTGCCCTCCGCCGTCGCTGCCAGACCACTACCTGAGTCGCAGGGTCGGAGACGCACTTCGATGCTTTCCCCTGGTGCTGCAAACGGCCGGTTGGTGGCCCCAAGAGTCGAATTGAAGGTCTTGATGGTGCCCGGAATCAGGTTGCAGGCGGCGTAGACAACCGATGAGAACACGAACGAACCTGCCAACAGCGACGCCGCCAGGATTTTAGTGATCAAGGTGAAACGCATCTTTGCAGATGATGACCTCATACACGCTCCCTCGACCAGTACCATCCCTCCATTCCACACAAATGGAATGCAACTCGACGGGTCGGCCATCGAATACCCAGCCGCTCTAAAGCTATTTCCCTGGCACGTACTTATCCCTCGAAAGTCAGCCTATTGCTAGGCCAAAGCGTGGCGAAATGGGCGGTGCGAGGTATCGACCTTGGTGGTAGCAATCGCTTCACGCCGCTGGTGATTGGTCCGTCGGGTGTTCCTACGGTCACGGATGAGGAGGCGGCGCGTGCCGACCCGGAGCTGGCGGTGCTGTCGGCAATGGCGCATGGGCAAGATGCCGACCCAGCGCGGCCCAGCCGCAACCGAACTCCCGAGCTTGATCGACGTGGGGATTAATGCGCTCGTTCAGGCTCGATCAAGACCAGCCGCGCAGACTGTAGGCTGTAGACCGGAGGCCGTAGGTCGGAAGCAGATTTTCAGGATAGCGATCGTTGCCGAACATCGCGCGGATAGCGAACCTCGCCGCGGGAATTTGCGCGCGCCGACAAGATTCGGATCCTTTGTTACACGGAGACGGTGGTGCGCATCGCCGTGGCGGCGATGGCGGCTAGTGTCGGTCTCGACCGGGATCGGGCGACGTTGTACTTTGACCTCGTCGCAACGGCACTGAGCGAGGCGGCGAGAAAGGCGTTGCGCAGCATGGACCCAAGCAAGTACGAGTATCAGAGCGAGTTCGCCAAGCACTACTTCTCCCAAGGCATTGCCCAAGGCCTCTCGGAAGGAATCGCAAAGGGCAAGGTTTGAAGGCGAGGCGGAAGGCGAAGCCAGAGGCCGCGCAGAAGGGAAGGCGGAAGGGAAGGCGGAGGTGGTGCTAAAGCTTTTACGTCGACGTTTGGGGGCGCTGAGCGTGGAGGAGAAGGCGTGCGTCCATGCGGCGTCGCTGACCGAGCTAGACGCGATCGCGGAGGCCACACTCACCGCCAGCAGTCTGCAAGAAGCCCTTGCCGGTCGTGTCCCCCCTCGGCCGTAGCCAGCGGCTGCAGCCGCAACCAAGTCTAGAGGACGATCCGCGTGGAGAGCAGAGAATGAAAGTAAAGGCAGCGATTTGTTGGGGGCCACAGCAACCTTTGGAAGTGGACGAGATCGACCTCGCGGAACCACGCGCTGGCGAATGCTTGGTGCGTCTGGTTGCCACCGGGGTGTGTCACACCGACGCTTACACCATGAGCGGACGCGATCCGTCGGGCTTGTTCCCCGCCATTCTCGGCCACGAGGGTGCAGGCGTGGTGGAAGAGGTGGGCCCGAGGGTAAGCAGCCTCAAGGTCGGAGACCACGTCATCCCGCTCTACATTCCGGAGTGTCGCAACTGCAAGTTTTGCCTGAGCGGTAAGACCAATCTGTGCAATGCCTTGCTGGCGACACAGGGCAAGGGGTTGATGCCCGATGGCCACAGCCGGCTCTCCCACCGCGGTAAGATGCTGCACCATTATATGGGTACGTCGACCTTCGCTGAGTACACGGTGGTCCCGGAAATTGCCTTAGCCAAGGTTCGCGCCGACGCTCCGCTCGAGAAGGTTTGTCTACTTGGCTGCGGTATCACTACGGGCGTAGGGGCAGTGCTCAACACCGCCAAGGTGCATCCCGGTGCCAGTGTCGCCGTGTTCGGCCTCGGTGGCATTGGCCTGTCGGTGATTCAAGGCGCGGTGATGGCCGGGGCCGGTCGCATCATTGGTATCGACGTCAACCCGAAGAAGTACGAGCTGGCGCGCCAGCTTGGGGCTACCGACTTTCTCAATCCGCAAGAGGTGAGCAGCATCTCCGAAGCCCTGGTCGAGCTGACCGACGGCGGCGTCGACTTTGCCTTCGAGTGCATCGGCAACGTGGAAGTAATGAACCAAGCCTTGATGAGCTGCCACAAGGGTTGGGGGCAATGCATCATCATTGGTGTGGCCGGCGCCGGCGAAGAGATTCATGTGCGACCCTTTCTGCTGGTTACCGGCCGCGTCTGGCGTGGCACCGCTTTCGGGGGCACACGCGGGCGCACGCAACTTCCGCAGTACGTCGACTGGTACATGAGCCAACGTCTCAAGGTCGACGAATTCATTACCCACACCATGCCCCTCGAAGACATCAACCGCGCCTTCGACCTCATGCACCGCGGCGAAAGCATCCGCAGTGTGGTGCACTACTCAGATGTGACATCGGATGAGCTGTGACATCGGACCGAGCACCCCCAGATCCGGCGTTAGCTCCGGATCTGGGCTCGTCTACCCGGCTTGCGGCGCTGGCTTGTGTCGGTCATGACGACGGAAGGTTTGAACCAGCCAGCAAGGATTCCATGTCATGACATCTGCCACCCCAAGCAAGCCGACCGGATTGGTGATTGATCGACGTTACTTGGACCACGACACCGGACCAGGACACCCCGAACGTCCGGATCGTATCCGCGTCTTGTTGCCTTTCGCGGAATTGGCAGAGCCTGCCTACCAGCAGGTGCCGGCGCGCTCGGCGAGCGGGGACGAAATCGCGCTCGTGCATGACGGTGCCTACGTGGAAGAGGTCGAAGCCACGCAGCATCATCGCTTCTATGCCTTCGACGCCGACACCCCTACCTCACAGCAGTCCTACGGCACGGCTTGCTTGGCGACAGGCGGATTCTTGGCGCTTCTCGACACGCTGATCGCAGGGGATGTCGGTAACGGCTTTGCCCTGGTGCGGCCTCCCGGACACCACGCGGAACGCCATCGCGCCATGGGGTTTTGTCTGTTCAATAACGTGGCGGTTGGGGCCGAGTATCTGCGGCGCAAGCATGGGCTGCAGCGCGTCCTGATCGTCGACTGGGA
>CAZGSN010000268.1:0-12271 GCA_964528465.1 uncultured Binatia bacterium (SeqCode) | reverse complement strand
GGCCTGAGGAGCGGCCTCCTGAGTAGCGAAGCGTATCGAAGGGTGTCCAGGCCGCGTCTCGAAGGCCGTTCCCAGTGCCCTCGCGAGAACGTGAGTGATTGAACTGATGTTTTCGGGCTAAGGTGTCCGCCCGTGGTGGGGGATCGGGCGGCCACGAGGGTCGCCCTTACAGTAAATCGACAGTCTTTTTCGGCGGGAGGACGCTTGAACAGAGAGACGGTCTCTGGAGGGAGTGTTTCAAGGCATCCAGGATTTGGACAGTGGTTCCATTGCCCAGAGCAGCGGATGCGTATGGTGTCAGCTCAAGCCGATCGCACGGTCCTGCGCCTCTGGATCGAAGTCTTCGAAGTGTACGATCTCGAGGCGTTCGAAGTGCTTGCGTACGTAGGGAGTGAGCAGGCCGAGGCGCTTGATGTTGGGCACGACGCGCGCAAACAGTGACTGCCGGAAGATCTTCATGATCGGGGAGTCGAGAACGATCTCGCGGACCTCGCCACGATCCATCCCCATGTAGTCGGCCACTTCCAAGGCGAGCAGTCGATCGCGCATCAACTCGCAGCCCTCGATCACGAAGTCTTCGCGATCGCGCAACTCGCTGGCCGACATGTCGTCGTAGTACCCCTTCAACGAAATCACGCCAAAGGCCACGTGGCGCGACTCATCTTTCATGACGTAGTGCACAAGCTCTTTCACTAGCGGCTCCTGCGCCAGTTGGTACATGTTGCTGAAGGCAGCCATGGCCAGGCCTTCGACCAAGATCTGCATGCCGAGGTACTTAAAGTCCCAGCGCCGGTCGCAAATGATCAGGTCGAGCAGGCGCTTGAGATTTTCGTTGATGGGCCATTCCCACGCGAGTTTGTCCTTTAAATAGCGGCTGAATACTTCGACATGGCGAGCTTCATCCATCGTTTGGCTGGCCGCGTAGTACTTGGCATCCATCCACGGCACGGCACCGGTAAGCTGCGAGGCAACGATCAGCGCCCCCTGCTCGCCGTGCATGAACTGCGACAGTTGCCAGGCGATTTGTGCATGTCGAAAGTGGGCAACTTGTTTATCGGAAAGCTTCTTGTAGGGGGCGTAGTCTTGCAGGGGATTGAAGGACTGCGGGATGATCTCGCTCTCGGGATCGACCTGGGTTTGCCAAGCCAACTGGGTTGTCCCATTCCACTGCTCGCGCTTGGCCTTCTCGTAGAGATCGCGCAATCCTTCCTTCAGACTTCCGTAGTTCCAGGCATAGGTCGTATCGAACGAGGTAAGGATCACCTCGAGTTCGGCGTCCGTCTGCGCGGCGGCTGCGGCTCGCTTGGCGGCCAAACCATTGCTTGCGATAGCAACTGCGTCCATGTCTTGCTTCCTTCTCGACGGCGCTTCTGAGGTCGCCGTCCGGCTTGCGTGATTTGCGGCGACGGTAGTGCGAGTCCTCTGTCGAGTCAACACAAATCTGACGTCGAATTCAGTTTTTCTTCCGGATCGGGGCTATGCTAGGCGCAGGATCATGGCACGACGAGCGAAACCCCAGAAGCGCGAACTGCGCACGCCGCAGCAAGCCCGCAGTCGGCGCACGCGCGAGAAGATCCTGGCTGCTGCCATCATCTGCTTCGAGGAACTCGGGTATGATGCGACCACCACCGCGGCAATCGCCAAGCACGCGCGCATCTCGGTGGGCAGCCTCTACAGCTACTTTCAGGACAAACGCACCATCCTCTTGGAGTTGTTCGAGAAGATGTCGAGTCAGGTAACGACGCATATCATCCAAAGCTTGGACCCAACCGCGTGGCGCGACAACGACGCGCGCGCCAGCGTGCGCACCTTGATCGACGCCTTGTTCCACACCCGCACTTTCAATCCCGGCATGCAGCGCATCATTTGGGAGCGCTACTTCAAAGACCCCGAGTTCCGTGAGGCAGTACAGAGCCACGAGTTGCGCGTGCGCACCGCCATGGTCGAGCTGTTTGCGGTCCTCAAGGAGCAGGGCCGCCTGCGTGTTCGCGATATCGCCAGCGCCGCCTTCGTCTTACACACCTCGGTGGAATGGACCGCGTCCAGGCTCATGCTGGGCACGTACGGCGCCGAGATTGATCCCGCCGTCGCCGCCACCTCCGATATGGTGTCCCGCTTCTTGTTTTTCGACGCCGACGTCTGAGCCTGGTCCCTGGGTAGCGCAAGCGATTCGCTTCGCAGATTGTCGTCCACGGTAGAGTTGCTGGTAATCCGGATAATCCACAACTAGCGACGATCCTACCGAAGCAGTCTACCAGGGTATCCGGTGCCTTTCCTGGAAGACGTTCCTACAAGAGCTTTGGGGCGACGAACTGCTGCCCCGTTAGCTCCTCATCCGTGAGCCACCGTGCTCAACCAACCACAAGGTGAACACTCGGGATGTCGTCGCGTTTCCATTCCTCCTGAAACAGACTCTGATAGCCGACGTGTCTGAGCTTCCAGCCGTCTGCAGTCTTCTCGCACGCATCGTGGTAGTAGGCGCCGATGCGGATCGCGCGGTTCTGCTGCACATTGTACATGTAGTTGTAAAGCGCCCATGAGGCGGTGGCGGTAGTTGGCCCCGTCAGCACGATCTCCGGATGGTGCCCATGGTGAATCGTCTTGGCCCCGCCTTCTTCCGCCAACGAAGAACTCAGGAAACCCATGATGGCATCGACACCTTGAAATTCGTAGCGCCCCGATCCGTAGCTGACGGTGGCGTCGGGAAGAAATAACGTCCGCAATTCCGACCACAGCTTGAGGTCTAGGCACCGCCAATAGCGATACTTGAGTTGCTTGAGTGCCTCGATCTCTTCGAGGCGCAGGAGCCGCTGCTCCAGCTCGTTGATCTCCATGAGAATCCTCCATCCCCCCTGACGAAAACGCAAAGGCCTTGGCGCTTATCCTAGTGAGGCGCTGCGTCCTCGGTTGGCAAGTTGGCGCGCAAGACACGCAAGACATTGCCGCCCATGATCTTGCCGATGTCTTCCTCTGAGAATCCAGCGGCCAACAGCGCCTCGGTAATGCGCGGCACTCCGGTGGTGTCGAAGGGAGTTTCGGTCGCCCCATCGAAGTCGGAGCCGAGCCCTACGTGGTCGATGCCGCCGATTTTGACCGCGTGGGTAATGGCGCGAACGATTCCAGCGAGGCTGACGTCGCAAATGGCAGCATCCCAATAGCCGATGCCGATCACCCCGCCGCTTGCGGCAACGCGGCGCACGTGCTCGTCCGACAAGTTGCGAATGTGCTCGCAGGTCCCCTTCACCCCAGTATGAGAAACCATCACCGGTCGCGTTGCCATGGCCAGCACGTCATCAATCATTGCCGGCGACGAGTGGGCAACGTCGACGAGGATATGCAGCTCTTCCATGCGACGCACTACCGCGCGTCCGAAATCGGTGAGCCCAGCCTTCGAAAGACCGTGGGCAGAGCCGCCAAGCTCATTGTCGAAGAAATGCTCCAGACCCATGATGCGGAACCCTTCGCGAAAGAACACATCCAGGTTGGCCACGTCGCCCTGCAGCGGATGCAAGCCCTCGATGCCGAGGATGCCCGCGGTGCGATGAGGATCTACCCGTCGCTGCTCCAGATATGCTTCCAGGTCTTGCCGCGACCGGATCAACGAGAACTTGCCCTGGGAAGCGCGCGCAAACTCGTGCAGCTTGTGCGCTTGAAACAGCGCCCGCTCTTTGAGACTCGACCAAGTGCGCAAGGGCCAGCGCTGCAACACCGCAACCAGGGTGATGATGTCGGAGGAGGCGTCATTATCCTGGTAGCTTTGCCGCGCCGGCACCTTCGTGACCGTATCAAATATCTGCAACGCCACACCGCCTTCGATGAGGCGTGGGATGTCGACATGTCCGTAGCCGGCGCGTTGGGTCAAGTCGCGATTCCACAACAGCGGGTCGGCATGCAGGTCGGCAACGAAGAGCTTGGCGTGTAAGGCTTTCGCCGGCGCACCGACCGTTTGCGGTTTGGAATCAAGCACCTTGTTGATGTTGCGCTCGGCCAAAGGCGGCGCCAGCCAAAACAAGAGGGCGACCAGAAGCATCGCCACGCTGCCCACAAGAGCAATCCGTCGCATGTACGATCTGTGCCCTGCTCCCGAGCTTGTGTCAAATCGGAGCGCCAATGCGGCCCCGACGCCGACCACGGGAATGGAAAGAATGAGCCGTGTTGGATTCGAACCAACGACCCTGTGCTTAAAAGGCACATGCTCTGCCGCCTGAGCTAACGGCTCGTCTGTGCGGGAAGGCTGCGCTCGTAACAGCGTGGTGCAAAGTGGTCAAGACGAGGTTGCGGGTATGCGCGTGCTGCGGTACAGAGCGGCGCTCGCAATCTCGTCATCATCCAGCGGAGAGTTCAGATGGATCTCATTCACCAGTTTCTCGATATCTTCCTGCACCTCGACCAGAATCTGAACACGTGGGCGGGCCTGCTAGGGCCGTGGCTGTACGTTCTCTTGTTCGCCATCATCTTCTGCGAAACCGGCTTGGTGGTTACGCCTTTTCTGCCCGGCGATTCGCTGCTGTTTGCGGTGGGGGCCTTGTGTGCGGTCGAGGGCTCGGTGCTGAGCTTACCCGTCATCATGGCTCTCCTCGGCTTTGGGGCGATCGCCGGCGACGCGGTTAACTACGCCATCGGCATGCGTGTCGGCCCGAAGGTGTTCTACAGCGACACATCGTGGCTGCTCAACAAGGAGCACCTCCTGCGCACGGAGCAGTTCTACGAGAAGCATGGTGGCAAGACGATCATTCTCGCTCGCTTCATGCCGATCATTCGTACCTTCGCCCCCTTCGTCGCGGGCATTGGGCGCATGGGCTACGGCAAGTTTGCCGCCTTCAACGTTGTGGGTGGAATCGTTTGGGTGACGGCCTTCATTGGCGGCGGCTACCTGTTTGGCAACGTTCCAGTCGTGAAGCGCAACTTCCACTTCGTGATCATTGCCATCGTTATTCTCTCCGTGCTGCCACCGATCTTTGAGTACCTGCGCTCGCGCCGCGAGTCCGTCGCACCAGCCGTCGATTAGTACGTCATCTCCTCATCCATCCCTCTGTCATCCCTGGGGCCGCGGGCTGGCGGCCGAGGCGCCGAAGGCGACTTGGCGACTTCGAGACGGCGCCACGCGCCTCCTCAGGCCAACCGGAAAGCGCAAGCATCCGTTCACCCCGAAGGGCGCCCTAATGCGCCTGCCAGTTCTCCAACAGCCTACCAGCCCGCGAAGGGCTATACGTTCCAGGCCAGGCCGATAATCCGTTTGCAATCGACACCGCTGGCGAGAGTGCCAAAGGCGAGGCCGTGCGCACTGCTGAGGCGCGTGGCACAAAAGGCATCGGCGACTGCGCTGTCCGCATGCCGCAACAACAGTGAGGCTTGCAGGGCTAGGGCTAGGTGTTCGACAACATGACGGGCACGGCTCTCCATGTCGTCGAAATGGCGAAGTTCGTCGCGCAGCTTGCCAACGTGCGCATCGAAGTGGTGATTGTTGCCCTGGGCCAAGTTGAGTTCATCGAAGAATGCTTCGAGCGACTGCGGCTCGCGCCCGATGGCGCGCAGCACATCCAGGCAAATGACATTGCCCGAGCCCTCCCAAATCCCGTTGAGCGGTGCCTCGCGGTAGATGCGGGCCAGCATCGATTCCTCGACGAAGCCACTGCCGCCAAGACATTCGAGTGCTTCGGCGACCATCGGGGGGTTGCGCTTGCAAACCCAGTACTTGCTCACTGCCGTCGCTAGTCTGGCAAAGTGGCGCTGGGTAGGGTCGCGCGTCCCTTCATCGTAGGCTCGCGCCAATCGAAACGTCGTGTGTACCGCAGCTTCCCATTCAAGGCACAGGTCGGCGAGCACGCTTTGCATCAATGGCTGCTCGACAAGCAGACGACCAAAGGCGGCGCGGTGACGGCAATGATGCAGCGCCTGCACCAGCGCCTGGCGCATCATGCCGGCGACACCAATGATGCAATCGAGTCGGGTATGGTTCACCATCTCGATGATCGTGGCTACGCCACGGCCTTCCTCGCCAACCATGCGCGCCCACGCCGCGTTGTACTCGACCTCGCTGGAAGCGTTGGAGCGATTGCCGAGCTTATCCTTCAAACGCTGAATGTGGATGCGGTTACGCGTGGCGTCCGGAAGCCACCGCGGCAGCAGGAAGCACGACAAGCCCTTCTGGGTGTGCGCAAGAACCAGAAAGGTGTCGCACATGGGCGCCGAGCAAAACCATTTGTGACCGGTGACATGGTACTCCTCGCCTGGGCCGCCGCGGCCCAGTGCCACGGCGCGCGTCGTGTTGGCGCGGACATCGGAGCCGCCCTGTTTCTCGGTCATTGCCATGCCTGCCAGTGCGCCGCGCTTCTGCCGCACCGGCAACATGCGCGAGTCGTACTCCGTGGAAGTGATGTGCGGCTCCCATTCGGCCGAGACATCCGCTTGGACGCGCAAGGCCGGGATAATCGAGTAGGTCATCGAGATCGGACAGCAGTGCCCGCTCTCCACTTGGTTGGTCAGATAGAACAAGGCGGCACGCGCCACGTGGGCACCGGGCCGCGGATCGCGCCAAGGTAGGCTGTGCACCTCGTGCTCGACCGACAGGCGCATCAGTTGGTGCCAGGCCGGATGATACTCCACCTCATCCACGCGATGGCCGTAGCGATCGTGGGTGCGCAAGACGGGAGGAACCTGATTGGCCTGCGCCCCCCAGACTGACAACGGATCAGCTCCCGCAAGCGCGCCAAGCCGCAGCACCCGTTCCTGTGCCCACCCGCCGCCCTCGCGTGCCAAGGCGGCAAGAAGGACTGAGTCACTCGCGGCGAGATTGTACGCCGGCAGATGTGGCGGCTGGTTTACGACCTCATGCGTTGGCGGCGACGGTTGAATTGACATGCATGCCTCCTGCCCGATGCCTCGGCGCTTGGCACCCATCCTCGTGCCTGTCAAGCGACTAGCGGGCTGCGCCCTGGGACGGGGCGTGCGTCATATTTGTTGGCTTTCATCCGAGATCCACGGCCTCACGAGGTTGCTTCGAAACTAAGCTGCGGGGCTCGGGGCTGCTGGCTCGGGGCTTGGGTTTCCTTAGATTTCACCAGTCCCTAGCCTCCGGCCCCGAGCCCCAGGCAGGGCTTTGAGAAAAGCTCTCACGGCCGCGGCTACTGTGTCTTCGCCAGCTCCGTGTAGCCGCGCGCGTGAGCGCGTGGATGGTGGAAGTTTGCCTCCAAAAGAATTTGTCGCACACCCCTCGGCTATTTGCAGCGTGCGGCGATCATAGAGCCCCACACGGCCACCTCAATGCAACATCTCTTGCGCCGGAATACCTTGTTCCGACATCAACAAGCGGATCGGCCCGAACTTGTCGCGCAGGTGGCGGAAGTGGCGGGCCTGATGCAGGATCTCGGTACCACGCGTCTGATCGAGGGCGAACACCAGCAGCGCTACTCCAGCCAGATCGCAGAACGAAATCGAGTACGCGGGCGTATTGTGCTTGCCATCACGGCATTCATTGAAATGCACGCTGGTCAGCGTATGGCACTGTACATGGAGGTGGAACGACTCGCGGCAGAAATGCAGCCAGCCGTCGCGAATCTCTAGCTCGGACAGCTCGCCGAAACCTTCGGCGAGGCCGAACGAATTGCGCAAGATCACACGTGCCTTGCCCAGCTCGCGGCAGGCCCCCAATAGTTGCTCTGTCAGCGATATGGTGTGTTCCATGAATCTCCCTTGCTCATGAAGGATGGAGAGGCCTTGGGGCACGTGCCTGTCGGGCGTCTCGGGACGTGACGCCTTAGGCGTCGGCGAGATAGTCCTGCCACAGCTCCTCCGCGACCTCACGGTTGAGGTGGAAGGCGAGGTTGGCCTCTTCGACGATGCGTGCCTTTTCGCCGTCATCGAAGGCAAGACCACTTAGGATTCGACGATACTCTCGTTTGTAGGCGTCGGCGTCGGGGATCGCCGGAAACTGGTAGAAGGCCAGGCCGTTGTCCGAGTCGAGACCGAACGCGACCCGCAGACGGCGAGCCACGACCTGTCCACCCGAGAGGTCTCCGAGATAGCGAGTATAGGCGTGAGCGATGAGCAGCAGGGGCTCGTCGTCGCTCACCTTGCGAATGCGACTCACGTAGCGCGCGGCTGCGCGCGACGGCGCCTCGCCATGGATCGTGTTGCCTAAAAAGAAGCGCAAGTCCGCTGACAGGGCCGCGGAGCGGTGCAGCTCCGGGCGATACAACGGCGCCAGCGACGGGTGGTCCCGATGTACCTCCATGCATTCCTCGATGGTTCGGTACACAGGGTGCAGACGCAACAGAAGCTGCGCGTAGATGTCCCTGCCAACTTGATTCGTGAGCAAGGCCTTGAAGAATCTTGCGCCTTCCGTGTGGCGGTGCGCCGCGGCTGTTCCTTCGCGCAACATCGAAGCAAGATCGGGCGCGTTTCCCGGTTGCTGTAAGCTCGCCATCATTGTGACTCCTTTCAAGGAAGTGTCTGGGGCTGCGGCGCGTCGCTGCTGTCAGAGACGACAACGGCATACGACGAGCCGGAGTGTTGGAGGAAAACCGTGCGCACGCCGAAGGTCTGCGCGACGGTGGATGGATTGAGCACCACTGCCGGTGGTCCGACCGCCACGACGCCGCCGTCACGCAGAAGGGCGATACTGTCGGCATAGCGGGCGGCGAGGTTGAGATCGTGCAAGACAATCAGGACACCAACGTCGCGTCGCGCCACCTTGATGAGGGCCTCGAGCACCCGGTGCTGTTGCGCCAGGTCGAGGCTCGATGTCGGCTCGTCGAGTAGCAAGAAGCGGGGGCTACCATCGTCTGGCGTCTCCCAGACTTGAGCCAGTACGCGGGCCAACTGCACACGCTGGCGCTCGCCGCCGGAAAGAGTCGGATACGACCGACCCGCAAGATTCTCGGTGTCGACGAGCCGCATGGCTGCGAAGGCGATGGCATGGTCGGACACGCGCGTCTGCGGCGAGCTGCGTGGGGAACGTCCCATCATCACTACCTCGAACGCTGTGAACGGAAACGACAGCGGCACGTGTTGGGTCAGGACGGCACGGCGGCACGCCTGCTCCTGCAGGCTCCACGCATCCAGCGGTCTGCCGGCAAGACGGACCGTGCCCCGCGCGATGCTGAGGTCACCAGCAAGAGCCCGCAGGAGTGTCGATTTGCCGGCTCCATTCGGACCAGCAAGGGCGAGCATCTTCCCGCGTTCGACTCGCAGGGATACCCGATCGAGCAAGGTGTGCCCGGAACATCGTACCTGAAGATCCAGCGCTTCGATCATCTCAGCGTCCTCACGGTATCGTCGCGAACGATCAGCCAAAGGAAGAATGGTCCGCCAACCAGCGCCGTGACGACACCGATCGGGATTTCGGCGGGAGCGGCCAGCGTGCGGGCGAAGACGTCGGAGACCAGCAGCAGGCTGGCTCCGAGCAAGGCCGTCGCCGGAAGCAGCACGCGATGGTCGGCCCCAAGTGTGAGGCGCAGGAGATGTGGCACGACCAGGCCGACGAATCCGATGATTCCTACCACCGCGACGGACGCGCTAACGGCCAAGGTTGCCCACAGCACGACGCGACGCTTAATTTGCTCGACATCGACGCCGAGGTGGCGAGCGGCATCGTCGCCGAGGAGCATTAGATTGAGTGGCTGGCCATAGCGAGAAAGCGCCACTGTGGCGACGACGATCACGGGGCCGCTCACACTCGCCTGCATCCAACCGCCAGCACCGAGACTCCCGAGATTCCAGAAAAGAAGGCCGCGCAACTGCGAATCCGTGGCAATGAACAGCAGAACGCCGGTCAGGGCTTGCGCCAGCGCGTTGACGGCGATGCCGGCGAGCAGCAAACGCGCCACGGAAATGACTTGACCGCTGCGGCCGAGACGCTGGACGAGCTGTACGGCGCTCCAGCCGCCGGTGAATGCCGCCACCGGCAGAGTCGCGATCCAGAAACCCGAAGCGGCTGTGCTCACAACGACACCACCGAGGATGGTGACGGCGGCCGCTGCCAGCGCCGCGCCGCTCGACACGCCGATCAGGGCCGGATCGGCCAAGGGGTTGCGGAACACTGCCTGCAGCACGGTGCCGGCGATCGCCAAGCCGGCACCGACGGTGGCGCCGACCAGCAGGCGTGGCAGGCGTACGGCGATGACGACGGCGTCGTGGAGAGGATCAATCTCGCTGAGAACACCCATACCCAGGTGGCTCATCAGGATGGAGACAACTTCATAGGGACCGATCGGCATCGCCCCGAGGGTGAGCGAGGCAAGTGCCGCCGCCATGAGCACGGAGACGAGGCCGATCAGCACGGCCAGGCGCCGGTCCGTCGCGGTGTGTCTCGGTGGTGCCGCGGATCTTGTCGACATCACTCGCCACTCCCAGGAGGTGCGGCAGCTGCCCGTGGTGCCTGTGTTCCCTTTGTGGGCCGGAGCAGGCGGGCCAGATCGCGTGCCGCGTGCCCGACTCGAGGCCCGAAGCCCAGCAGGTAGAGATCATCGAGCGCGACAATGCGGCCTTGCTTTGCCGCTGGCGTCAGAGCGATGCCGGGTATCTGCAGCAGACCGGATCGACCGCCGAGGCTGTCTATCCCTTGCGTCGGGACGAGGATGACATCCGGCACCGCAGATACCACACTTTCTGCCGTCAGAGGCTTGAAGCCTTGGATCTCCTGAATGGCGTTTGAACCGCCAGCGAGACGGATCATCTCGTCGGCCGCAGTCTCGTGCCCGGCCACCAACAAGGTTCCCGCCCCGCGTGCGTAGACGAACAAGACTCTTGGCTTGGCTCCTTCGTGGCCGGGCAATGCCTGGAGCTCGGAATCGATCACCGCAAGCAAGGCCGGAGCCTGTGCCGTGCGACCGATGACTTGTGCCACGGCGCGAATCGTTTGCTTTGTGGCGTCCACCGACAGTGGACTTTCCAGTACCACTAGGTGGATGCCGGCATCGCGGAGCTGTTGCAGAGCCGTCGGTGGCCCCGCATCCGAGGTCGCCAACACGAGGGTAGGGCGAAGGGACAGAATACCCTCGGCGGCGACGTGACGTTGATAGCCGACCTGGGGTAGGTGCGTGGCTGCGACCGGGAAGGTGCTCGATGAGTCGACCCCGATCACCGCGTCGCCCGCTCCGAGCGCGAACACGATTTCTGTCAGCGTGCCGCCCAGGCATACGATGCGGCTGGCGTCGGTGTGCGCTTGCGCGCAGATTGTGTGTGGCAGACAGGTGAGCGTGACCGCCAGCACGAGATGGCCGACTTTGGATCTCATTCTTGCTTTCTCCTCATCGTGGTTGCGGCGACGCGCTGATAGGGCCCAGGCGAGCGCCCGTGTGAGTTTTGATTCATCGTTCATAGGTAATCCCCGCGAGAAGGGTGCGGCGCCCGGCGAGACGCCCCATCGCCGTCAATGGGCCGAACTCCTCGTCGGCAAGATTCACGGCCTCGAAAAAGAAGCTGACGCCGTCATACCCAGGGCGCAACCACGACGGCAGCGAACTCGGCGCCAGTGAGCGCGCGGGGGTGACGGCCAAGCGGCCATGCCAAAGCCAGTGGCTGGCGGCCACAGAATCGGGCGCGTTGACGAGATCGGTGAAGGCGGTGCTCTCGTACTCGCCCCAGAACCTGCCGGTGAACCCGTAGTCGGCCTTGTCGTAGGTCACACCCGGAAGGAAGCGATGCTGCGGGCGAAACGGCAGCTGTTTGCCCGACTCGCCCGGGCGGTCGCTGTTGTTGCGGCTGTCGAGATAGCCATAATTGAGGTTGAGCAGGACCCGGTGTGTGGTGCTCCAAGCCACGAGCTTGAAAGGTTCGACGGCCAGAGTGAGGTCGATTCCCTGGGTCAAAGCGGCGCCGACATTCTCGTAGCGGATCGCGAACCCTGTGAGCTCCGGGAAGGGATTGGTTACGAAGGTTGTCGCGATCAGGTTGTGGAAGTCGTGGCGGAAGAATCCGAGGTTAGCGGTCAAGCCATCGATCGGTTGCGTTTCGATCTGTATCGTCGCGCCGAGATCAGTCTCCGGGTCCAGATCACGATTGCCTAGAATCACGTAGCCGCAGATCCCCTCACCAGCGCCGCGTGGCAGCGTGCAGGTTTGGAGATTGTTGGCGTCGACGCTGAAGAGCTGCAGGAGACTCGGGGCGCGGTAGCCGCGTCCAACCGTGCCGGAGATCCGATAGCGATCGTGCGGGCGCCAGCTCAGGCTCAGACGAGGGCTGGCCTGTGCGCCGAAGTACTCGTGCACATCGACACTGGCGCCGACGACGGCTGTCCAACCCGGGCCGATCGCGATCTCGTCCTGCACGA
>CAZGSN010000267.1:0-9348 GCA_964528465.1 uncultured Binatia bacterium (SeqCode) | reverse complement strand
ATGCCCTTCATGTTTTTCATGGTGAAACGCCTTGGGCTCATGGCTGATTCCTCGGAATCAGGAGTTCTGAGTAAACGAATTTTACGTTCGGCCTGAGGAGTGGCCTCCTGAGTAGCGAAGCGTATCGAAGGATGTTCAGGCCGCGTCTCGAAGGCCGTCCCCAGTGCCCTTGCGAGAACGTGAGCAATTGAACTGAGGTTTTCGGGCTTAACGGATACTTCGTCGCCAAAGTAAGCGTAGCAGCACGGCCGCGGCGCACACTCCGGCAAATACGTCACCGATCGAGGTGTACAAGGCTGCTGTGCGTGTGTGGCCAATGCTGGCAGTGAGCACGCGCGGGGCATGCGCTTCCGCATCCACGATGCGCCCATAGTCGTCGACGATGTGGCTGATGCCGGTGGTGCTGACGTGCACGAGTGGCACGTGGTTCTCCACGGCACGAAAGACCGACATGGCGGCAAACTGCGCCGCGCCGTCGGTGAGCAGCTCGTCGTTGCTTGGATTCACCAGCAGGGTTGCACCCTGAGCCACCAGTTGGCGAGCCGGCTCGGCAAAGATGGCTTCGAAACAGAGGAGTATGCCCAGTCGCCAGCGCCCGGCACGGATCACCTCCCAAGGTTTTCCTTGGTCGAATGGCTGTTCCACGGATGGCAGCAGGCGCCAACGCGCTTCCGCCACCGGCACGAGAATACGCTTGTCGGCAACCGCAACGATCGAGCCTTCCGGCGCCAGGAGAGCTGCCGAGTTGTAGTAACGCGTGCCCTCCTCGCCACGCTCATAGCGATGCAGGCCTGCCAGCAAATACTGGCGGCGGTCTTGTACGAATCGTGTGAGTTCCTCGCCGAGCGGACTAGTGCCTTCTTGCATCGGAAAGCGCAGGGAATTCTCCGGCCATACCAGTAGGGCAGAGCGGTCTGCCGCAACCTCCGACGTGAGCCGCAAGAGATCCGCCAGTCGCCGCTCCGGCACCTCGCCTAATCCGGGTGGCCAAGCCGGGTGCACCGCTTGCACCTTGAAGTGGCTGTCCGGCGGCGTTGCCGGCGAAGTTGCCAGCGGAGCCGCGGTGCGTAACGACCACCAGCCGTAAGCAATGGTCAGTGTCAGCGCCGCGCACGTGAGTGCGAGTTGGCCGAGCCTCTGCTGGCGACAAAGCAAGGCTACCGCGGCGGCAGCGCTCACCGAGGCAACAACAAACGAGACGCCGTACACACCGGTGAGGTCGGCAACCTGAATCAGCAGCGGGTGGGAGAATTGCGAGTGTCCGAGTAGACACCACGGGCTGCCACCGACAACGCTGGCGCGCGCTAACTCAACGGCGACCCACGATGCGGGAATCCAAAGAGTCGCCAGCCGGCGCTTCGGCCAGTCCGCGCAAAGCCAAGCGAAGAGCCCGGCACCGAAGATGCCGCTGCCACACAAGGTGACCTGGGTCAGCAGCGCCGAGGTCCACAGAGCCAACGGCACCTGGTGAAACGCAAACAAAAGCCAATATCCGACCATGGCCCAGGCGGCGACCATGCCGGTCAGCAGGCCAAGCCAGACGGCTTCGACGCGCGAGCAAGTAGCAAGCGCCAGCAATAATGGCAGCAGGGCAAGCCAAGCAATCAGGCTGCAGCCGCCGGGGGGTTGCGACCATGCCAAGAGCACTCCGCTCAACGTTGCTCCCGCAATACGTAGAAGAAGCCGTCGATCGGCTCGGACCTCGTGCTTGTTGTGGTTCGTCATCGCGGCGAATGGGACTGTCGCAAAAGGAAGGTGGAATCCCGTCATCCCGGCGAAGGCCGGGATCCAGTGCCAGACGGAGCCCATGATGTTGGTATTCCAGCCCTGAATTCCGGCTGTCGCCCGAATGACGAACGAACGCAGAATGCCATCTCAGAGAAAATCGACAGTTCCGAAAGCGGGGAGCCAGTGCCGGAACACAGGCACTTCCCTCTTCGCATCTGTCTCGGAAACCCAGGAGCTTTGCGGATCGTTACTGACACGTGAGAGTAAATCGATGGATGCCGTCACCACCGCCCATATTCAGGTAGGGGGTGGTTGCCACCAGCGACAGCCCCGAGAGGTTGCCATCGGCAAGGCTCGTGCAGGTTACTGCCGAGCCGCTGAAACTCGCGGCGAGATCGCTGGGTACGAAACCCGCGGCATCGAAGAGCTGAGCACCGGCGTTGCCCGTAGTGAAGAATGTCGGGAAGGGATCGGAGTACCCAGCCGTGTCGTCGCCGGTACATGGCGTGGCGTCGGTGCCGAACGAACCCGGGGCAAGCTGCTTGAGGGCGATGGCGAAAGCACCGGCGCAGGCTCCGGATGCGGTCGCACCCGAAGGTGTGAGCGTAACCGCGGAATTACCGCCTCCTGCCGGCAGTAGCTCTTGCGACAGGAAAGTTGGTGCTGGGCACTGATCTCCGTCGCCCAGGTCGCCGTCGATGCACGTGTCGTAGTGAGCGGGCCCGGCACCAGCGACACAGTCGCAATAGGCATTGATGCCGCGCAGGTGGACACACAGCGGATCGCCGGAACCTCCCGGCCACACGGCTATCTCCTGCGGCATGGCACTGCCGAGAACGAAGCCGGCGCTTGCCGTGCCGCAAACATTGACCAGTACGTTGCCGCCGAGTGGCTCGGTGGTGGAAGTTGAGCCACCAAGGTTATCCGGCACTTCCAGGGTAGAGGCGGATGCTGCTGTCAATGTGCAGACGCGGGTTTGGCACTCACTTGGAACCTGCGGTGGGGCCAGGGCTGAGAGTGGCGCATATTCACACATGTCGCCCGTGGTATCGCTGTCCGTGTCGGTTTGCTCCGGGTTGTAGATGTCCGGACAATTGTCGCAGGCATCGCCAACCCCGTCGAAATCGCGGTCCTGCTGGCCGGCGTTGGCGAGGGCAGGGCAGTTGTCGTTGGCGTTACCCCAGCCATCGCTGTCGGCGTCGGCCTGCGGAATCACGACTTCGGTGGCGAGGTCCATCGGGTCGACGCGTGCTACTTCGATGCCACGCCCTTCTTTCGCAGACAGTTCCGGGTCGCGGTCGATGCCCAACTCGCTGGTTTCCACGTGCGGCCTGTACAATCCAGGATTCTGCATGTGCTGCTGACGGGCCAGCGGCCAGTCGGAATCGTAGAGGGGCGAATCCTGGAAGGCATAGTCGATGTCGTTCCAATCGTTGGCGCCAGCCAGCGTGTCGAGTAACGGCTCTGCGGTCCTGCCGCTGCGATCGAAGTTCAGGTTTTGCGCCAAGCCGCTGTTGCTACCGGAGTTGCAGTTCCAATCGACGAACAGATCCGTGCCCTCGGGCAGCGGGCTGCGCACCATCTGATCGTTGGGGCACACGTAGCGTGTCGGTTCGTAGTGGCCGCTGCCCGCCGACTCGGTGAGCGTGAGTTCGTCCAACGTCGGCGCTTCCCAGCGCGAGTAGTCGAAGCGGCCATTGATCGAGGCGACTTGGAACGAATAGCTCATCACGCTCAAATAGTTGGGCTTGCGATTGACGAGCTGCTGCGAGGCCGAAAGGGATGGTGGGCCACCGTGATTCAGCGCCAGATTATGGCCCAGCTCGTGCATGAAGGTTCCCACTTGATCGGCAATCGTTCCCACCGGGGCACCGGTCTCATCGGGCCATGAGCCCAGGGTGACCATGAAGTCGTTGCCGCCCACCTCGGCCACGCCGGAGATGGACCCGTATTCCTCCGCGGCGTTGTGCGCGAGAATGCAGTAATGAAAGTAGGGCGCCAGGCGGCGGTATTTGAAGTTCTTGCGTTTCAGATCGAAGAAGCTTTGGCCCCATAGACGACTAGTCATGTCGAGAAAGTGTTGTTCACTACGCGCGCTGCGGTCGCGGCTCCTGGTCTTGATCTTCAGCGGCTGCTGCACGATGTGCAGCGCGATTCCCGGGCGCCCGTCGGGGTTGCACACCGGTGCGTTGGCAAACATGGCACGCAGGGTCCACACCGCCTCAGGCTTGAGTCCGTGGCTGTGCTCACCGAGATCGGTGGTGTCGCGGTCGCGATTCACCTTGAACTGCATGTAGTCGCACTCGACGAAAATATCCTTGTGGTTCGGATCGGCTCCCAGCCCGCGAAGGATGCTGAGGGTTTCGTCGGAGTCGGAGATGCCGTCGCCGTCACAATCGGTAACGCTCACGCAAGAGCACGATGCCGGTGCTTGCGGTACCCAGAACAAAAGCAAGACGAGAAAGGCCAAGAGCTGGAGCTCCCTGCTGCGGATCAACTCCTGCGTATGCAGATGCTTCATTCGCCTTCGACCTCCTCGCGCACTGTTCTACGCAAGTCGTTTGCCAAGCGGACAACCTGTCGTTCCTTCGCCTGGTACGCGGCATCTGTCGGCACGGCCAGACAGACGTCGCTACCACAGGTCCCCCTAGTGTCAGGTTTTCTCCCACAGCGCAAAGAAAATAGGCTACTGTGTCGAGCGAGGTATGCCGAAACTTTGGCACTCGCAGTGCAAGACAGGGAACGTGTGAGTGGAGGCCCGAACATGAAGACACGCTATGGCAGCTCGGCGCTGTGCGCTTTGGTGTTCTTGCTATTAGTGCATGCCGCCGTCTTACCCACAGATCTCGCTGTGGATACTGGGACTGGGCGCGCTGCAGCGGCCGTCGCCACCATCGATCCTACGTCGGCGCTTGTCGGCTCGACGCAGGTGCGCTCATATCCTGGCCAGCGCGCCGATTCGGGCATGGTGCAGCTCTTCCGCTTCGAGAGTGGGCAGGCGGCGATCAGCGAACCGGCGGCGAGCACCGTGAACGGCGCTTACGTTATCAATCTCGCAACGCCGTTGGCGTCGGGCGAAAACATTTACGTCAAGCATGTAGCCAGCGGCGCCGTGTCGAGCACGGCGATCGTGCAGACATCCGCGGCACCGTACCTGCTTGGGCCACTCGACGCGGGGGACTTGTCGGTGAGTGGCTACGCAACTCCTGGACGCACCATCGAGATTCGCGATGCGATTTCGGGCACGACCTTGGGCAGTGGCCAGGCAAGTGCGGGGACGGGCTCGTTCGCGGTGGCGGTACCTGCTTTGCGCATGTTTCAAGCCGTGCTTGCTGTAGACAGCGGCATGTTGCGCAGCAGCGCGGTGACGATTCTTGGCTTCTCCGCGGTATCCAACGCTGGTGTGCCCACGCCGACTCCTTGTCCCTCGACGGTGGTGCAGGCATCGGCCCCGATGGTCTTGCGCTTCGAATGTGACTTGCTTCACCCGCGTGGTGTGGCGGCCTTGCCCGACGGCTCGTTGCGCATCGTTGCCGGCGTGCCGCCGAGCGGGCTGATCAACGTACCGCCGCCGGCGACGATTCGCTTTGATCCAGGCACAGAGGTAGCGGAGATGCTGGCACCGGTGACGGGGGTGGGTGCCGTCTACGCGGCCGGGAGTCTGTTCGTAGCCCGCCCGCATCTGTTTCGCCTGCGGGATGAGCATATGGTCGAGCGTCACGACGGCGAGATCTTGCAGATGGATCCGAGCAACGGTGAGACCGTGGTGGCGACGCGATTGCTCGACATCGCGCCGACGGGGATTGCCGTCGACACCTCGGTGGCGGCGACATTCGGCGGTGGGCTCGTGGTGTCGAGTCTCTTCTATGAAGAGCCTTCGACGCCTCTTTCCTATCCGGCGAATTCTCCGGAACCCATTCCCTCCGCTATCTGGAGTGCGTCGCTCAGCGCCGTAGAGCCGCTCCGTATCAGCGCCGACCCGCCGTTGGTACGTGTGCACGGGCTCACGGTTGGTGTCGACTTCGATACGGTGACCCCCGTGCTGCTTGCCTCCCAGCCCGGTTCGGGCAGCATCTTTCGGATTGTGCGCAGCGGCAATCTCTATCAGGCTTCGATTCTCGCGGACAATCTCGGCAGTCCCGCCGAGATCGCGTTTCCCCCGCCCGGCAGCCCCTTCGGCGACTATCTCTACGTCACCGACACCGAGGGAGGTCGCATCCTCAAGATCACCATCGGAAGCGGCAGCAGCTCTGTCGTGCAAACCTATCTCAGCGGCCTCAGTCGACCATTCGGCCTGACCTTCGGCAGCACCGGCATGTTCGTCACCGAGTACTCCGGCAACATCCTGGCCATCTACCCGTAGGCGAGTGCGGCGAACCCGGAGGGTTCGGAGCAATTAGCCGGTGGTTGAGGAGCGCAGCGACGACACCACCGGTACAGGGAAGGGGAAGCGATTTGCATCCCGGAGGGATGCCAGAGAAACAGATGAATCGGTCGGCGCGCTTGGCTACGACCCCTTTCGGGGTCGGGATCGCTCGTCTTCGTGTTCCGGGGGCGTCGCTGCGCTCAGCCCCCGGCTAATGGCTCGCATCCCTTCGGGATGTGAAGGCGATTCCGCCTGCGCACGGCTTGCAGACCCGGAGGGTTCGAAGCGATCAACCGGTGGTCGCGGCGGGCCGCGACCACCGGCTAATCCTTACCGCGTCAGCGCAGCTCCACTGTGCAGGTGCAGCCGGCGACTCCGTCGCAAGCCAAGACCGTGCACGTAAAATCCTCCGCGGAAGGAAGGGCAGCGCCTTGGCAGGTATCGAACGACACGCTGAAGACATCGGCGGAGGGGATGCCTTGCACGCGGTTGAGGCGCACGCGCACGGCGTGTTGGAAAGCCTGCTCTAAGGTCAAGGCCACGCCGCTCCTTGCCGTGATGCGAGAGCGTTCGCTTCCGTCGGGAAGGTCGACGCTGCCGTCAGGGTACACAAGCAGGACCGTGGCAGAGCGAGCCGAGCTTCCGGAAGGCACAGAAAAGACGGTCGTGGTCTGCAGGCGCGTCGTGGTCGGTACGCAGGTGCGGACGCGGCAGTCGGATGGGCAGGCGTCGTTGTCGCTGGTGTTGCCATCGTCGCAGGTTTCGTCGGCCTCGATGACGCTGTTGCCGCATTGGCCGGCTAGTGCCGTAGCGGTCGGGCTGGGTGATGGAGTCACGGTTGCAGTTGAGGTTTGCGTTGGCGTTGGTAGGGGAGCACCGCAGCCGGATCGGTTGTAGGTGCAATCGCGATTGCAGCTTAGTCCCGTGCCCGCTTCGAATCCCAACAGCGTGCAACTACACGCCGTGCCTTCGGAGCCACCGCAATATCCCAAGTTGTTGAGATCGCATTCCTCCACAGCTTCGTTGACGAAGCCATCCCCGCACACGGCAAGCTTGCAGGTGCTCAGGCATCCGTCGCTGTCGTTGCTGTGAGGCAAGCCGGGGCCGTCGTCGCACTCTTCTCCGGAATCCACAACTCCATCGCCGCAGCCGGCAAACGAGATGGTGTCGTCTCCGCCACAGCCGGCGAAGCAGGCGACTACCAGGACCAAGGGAAGAAATAAGCTGAGGACGCGGCGCATGCGGCGATACTCCATCACTGCTGTTGGCTAGGGCGTGGTCACGGTGCAGGTGCATCCCGACACCGTGCCGGTTGAGCTACCGCATCCCTCGACCGTACAGCCAAAGCCATCGGCGGGAGGCACCTCGGTGCCTGTGCAGGTGTCCAAGGCCAGGTTGAAAAGGCGGCCAGACGGGAGCCCGAGGGCGCGGTTGACGACTACGCGCAAGGCGTAGTCGAGATCGTTGGTCGTGCGCGATGAGTTCGAAGGGAAGCTCGACACGCGCGCGTTGACGGTGCTGACGTTTTGCCCAGAGCCGGGAATGCTAACGCGGTTGCTTTGGTACCCGATCAAGACAGTGGTCGACGTGGGCACCACGCCGCCATCGGGATAGGTCAAATTGATTCGAAACGTCACGGTGGGTGTCTTCGCCGCACAAGCGCGGACCGTGCAGTCACTGGCGCAGAGGGTGCAAGTCTCTTCGTCTTCCAAAAAGCCATTGCCGCACACGTAAGGTGGCGTTGCCGTAGGAGTTGCCGTTCCAGTCGGCGTAGGCGTGGCGGTGGTCGTGGCCGTGTGGCTAGCGGTTGCAGTGGCGGTGTGGGTTGCTGTGGCCGTCGCCGTTTCCGTCACTGTGCTCGTGTTTGTTGGCGTGCCTGTTGGGCTCGCTGTCGCGGTCGCTTCGACCGTGGGCGTGATCGTAGCGCTGTGCGTAGAGGTGGCGGTCTCGGTGACGGTAGGAGTCTCGGTAGCCGTTGCCGTCTCCGTTGCTGTCGGTGTGATGGTTGCCGACTGCGTCGGGGTAAACGTCAGCACCGGCGTATGTGTTTCTGTCGCCGTGGGAGTGCTGGTCACCGTCGCTGTAAGAGTGGGTTCCGGGGTAGACGTATAGCTCGGGGTGTGGGTGGCAGTCGCGGTCTGGGTTGGGGTCAACGTGAATGTGGTCGTTGCCGTGCTCGTTGCTGTCAGCGTAGCGGTAGGCGTTGGACTCGCGGTTGCCGTTACGGTCAGGCTCGGCGAGGCCGTCGGCGTATTCGTCGGTGTTCCCGTAAGAGTAAAGGTGGCTGTCTGGGTGCTGGTCTGCGTCGCCGTTGTCGTCGGGCTAGCCGTGGCAGATTGCGTTGCGGTTAGCGTCGGGCTGGGGGAGAAGGTTTGCGTGCGCGTGCTGGTCGCCGTCGCGCTGTAGGTGGCAGTTGTGGTGGCAGTGCGGGTCGCGGATGGCGAGAACGTCGCCGTCGGCGTAATCGTTGCCGTAGCCGTGATCGTGCCAGTCAGGGTGATTGTAGGTGTGACCGTTGGGGTGGATGTACGGCGTACGGTGAAGACCAAGACCGGAGTGTGGCTACGCGGCACGTCAGTAACAAACTGTTCGGAAGAGGAGCCTTTGTCACAGCCGCTCAGCAAGCCGGCAGCGAGAGCCAGCAGACAAACAAGGCGTAGATGCGAGTGTTGCATGCGCGCTCCTTACGGCAGTAGCACGTCGCAAGTGACGCCAGCGACGTTAGCGCCGCCGGCATCCCCGGCCCCGGTGATCGTGCAACCAAAATCGCCGGCGTCGGGCAGGCGTGCCCCTTGGCAGCGATCGAAGCGGATACGGAACAAGCGTCCGGGAACAATCGTGCTGTTATCGAAAGAGAAGGCCACCATGATGAGTCCGTAATCCAGGTCATTCGGCTGTAGAATGACGTTGTCGGGGGCATCGCTGAGGCGATCGAACACTTGGGCGCTACCGAGGCGTCCCGGGATTCCCACTACTCCGTCGGGGTAGCGGACGAACATCTGCACGCCGACAACCTCGCTGCTGGCGGGAACGGCAAAGGCAACGTCGACCTCGAAGCTTTCGCCGCTGAGAGCGCAGGTGGCGATGCGGCAGTTCGCTGGGCAGCTATCGCCTTCCTCGGTGTTGCTGTCGTCGCAGGTCTCGCCGGCGACAAAGTCGACAAAACCATCGCCGCAGCCCGCAACCGGGATGGTTGGCGTCAAAGTCGCCAACGGCGACGTGCGCGTCGGCGTCGGCGTCGCCGACGGTGTTGG
>CAZGSN010000266.1:0-8672 GCA_964528465.1 uncultured Binatia bacterium (SeqCode) | reverse complement strand
GAGGGGACCATTCGACCGATTCGAGTAAGTCGTTGATCAATAGAGAACATTAGGGAACCTCTGCACAAGTCCGTGCGAGTCGCCTCCCTTCGGGGTCGGGGTCGCTATCGGAATCGGTAACGGTCTCATTTCACGCGGTATCTCCCCGCCTTTGTCGCGGCCGATTCCGATCCCGATACCGATTCCGACCCCGATCTGGTTTGAATGGCTACTTGTGCAGAGGTTCAGACCTCCTGATCTCACGCGATGGTCGCCGCGAGCCTGAGCTACAAAAGAGTCTTGTAGAACATGGGTAAGAGTGCGGGCTGGAGTTCCCGACCCTGTTATAGGGCCGGATTCAGACCTGACCCCACGGTGTCTAATCCGTCGGCGGATCGCCTCATGCGGTCTCAGGAAATCCTCTCCGAAGACGACTACGAATACCAAATGGCATGGTAAACACTGGGTTTTCTGGCGGGCACGAATTATCCACGACCTGTTTCCTGACCCCACAATGGGGCGCGCGGGCGGCGGAACCGAGATTCACCGGAGAATTGGGGTCAACGAAAAATCCCTGATGTAAGGAGGTCTGAGGTTCCCTAACGCTCTTCCTCAGCCCGCTGGAGCCGCAGGGCAACGCGCCGTGATTGCGCTGAGTCGAAGGTCGCCGCTATGCGTCCCGCATGCACCTGGTGCTTGGTTGGCTCGACCTCTTGTTTGGAAGGGGAGACGATGGCTTTCCCTTCTGGCTTGGGGTGGTGCGTCTCAATGTGTTGGTCTTCGTGGGGGCAACCAGCCTGAGCCTGTTTTGGAAGTCACAGGCTGTGTCTCCGAGACTTTGGTTGGATGACGCGCATAGACGTCTGCTTGCAGGAGTGCTGCTTCTCGCTGCCGGTCTGCGTCTTGCCGTAGAGCACAACATCACCGCGCTGGGCGGAATCGGGTATAGCCGCATCCTCTTGGGCTACCGCGGGCATTTTGGCACGGCACAACTGTATTCACTCCTCTATCCGTGGCTGGGGCGAGACCTCGAGCACGCCATCCTCTTCAACCGTCTCGCATCCACCCTAAGCGTCGCGTGTGTGTACGGCCTATGCGTACAACTCGCTCCCGCAACGCGGGCCTTCGCGCCGCTCGCGGCTTTGCTGTTGGCGCTGCACCCACTGCACTTGCTGTTTACGCCTACGGACGGCTTGCCGATCAGCACGACGTTTTTGGCTTCTGCCTCGTACCTGTTGCTGGTGCACGGACTTACCGGGGAGGGGCTTAGCGTACGCTTGCGCACGACCTTGCTGCTGGCGGCAGGCAGTGGGCTTAGTTTGATGACTCAGATCCGTTACGAGAATCTCGTGTTGCTGTTGCCCGCGATCTTCTTCCTGTGGGTGAGGCGCTACGACCTTCGGTGGAACATTGCCTGGCCGGCGGCATCAGCCAGCGGGTGTTTCCTGGCTGTGTATGCGGCTTCGAGCGTTGCGTCGGGTCCATCGCGGCCAGGAGTTGTCGGCCTTGCGGATGGCATGCGCCAGGCCGGCAACGAGCTGCTTCTCAACCCAATCTACGCGCTGGCTCTCTTTCTTTTCGGTACATTGGCGGCGTTGCTGAACCCGCGTAGCCGTGTGCGCTGGTCGGCGCCGTTGCCGCTGCTGACCTTGTTGCCGGTCGTGGGGCTCGCCATCAGCCTCGAAGCCCACGATTACAGCATTGGCTTTGTCGGTCTGGCCCGCCCTTACGTGAATCTCTTGCTGCCGATGCTCTTGGTAGCCGCTTACGGCTTGGCGCTTCTGTGGCATTCCCCCTGGCGAATCTTGCGTCTCCCGGTGTTGGCCTGTGTCGGCTGGGCTGGATTCCTGCCGGTCTTGTTTTGGCCCAATCTCAGTAGTCGCTACGTGGAGATGGCAGAGCACGAGTTTTTGGATCAAGCGCTGCGCCAGGAGCTTCCCCCTGGGATTGATCGCTTGCTCGTCCCCGACGATGAGTTGCTGTTCCGTGAATCGCACTCCTCGATCGAGCTGCTGCAGAAGTACCGCATGATCACCTATGCCGCCACGGCCGGTCGTGTGCGCCTGGTTGGGGTGACCGAGGCCAGCGAGCATCCGGAATTGGCTGAGTGTGGGCAGGGCAACTGTCTGTTCTTCGCCGGCTTGCCATGCTCCCGTATTCGCCACTACTGGTTTGCTAAGCCTCAATGCGAAGCTTGGCTGGCTCGTGTCGGCAGGCCACTGCGCAGCGAAGAGGTGTTTGCGGGCTCGTTTCTGGACTGTAGCCTCGACTTCGGTGCCACCCGCGACCGCGCTTGCGGCCGCAGTGCCAGCGCCCATCGCCTGGCTTTGTACCAAATCGGTAAGGAAAGCGGCGAGGAGCCACCCTGATTGCGGCTACGTGGTAGACACGCCGGGCTTTTTTTGCGATGTTACGCGACTTTACGACTGACTCAGTGAGAGGATTCGAGGGACGAGCGCATGATCAAATTGTACGACTATCCGGATTGCCCCTTCAGCCAGAAGGTGCGTGTGGTTCTGGCGGAGAAGGAGCTGGAGTTCGAGCGCGTCCCCGTGGATTTGCGCAAAGGGGAGCAACGCCAACCGGAATTCCTCAAGCTCAATCCCTATGGCCGTGTTCCCGTATTGATCGACGACGACGTCGTCGTCTACGACTCGACCATCATCAACGAGTATCTGGAGGACGAATACCCCAGTGAGTCGCTAATGCCTGAGGATTCTGCCGGTCGGGCTCGCGTACGGATGATCGAAGACTTTGCCGATAATTCCTTCACGCCGCAGGCGGGTCTGGCACTTTCGGAGGTGACCAAGCCCGAGGGGGAGCAGGACGCAGAGAAGCTTCGTCGCTATCAGACGGAAATCGGGCGAGTGCTAGTTAGAGTCGAATCCCTCCTGGAAGGTCGTGCGTTTTTAGCCGGTAACTTCTCCCTTGCCGATGTTGCCTTCGTGCCGCGTCTGCTCATTCTTCCTCAACTCGGGATTGAGATCGATGCGCGACTCAAGAACACGATCGCCTGGGCAGCACGGCTAAGGGAACGCCCGAGCGTCCGTACTCTCGGGCTCTGAGCATAGGAGCGTTCGCAGCAAGCGAGCCGGATGGCATCCGGCCTGCTCCGGAAAGCTTCAGCCACATTTTCAATAGGCGCGAGCCATCTACCGGCGTGCGCACCGTCGCGGGCGATTCGGCCGCTTCCATGCGTGACGTGTTTGGGGTGGCCGATAGTTGCTTTGCGAATCCAACCTTTCGATCCCGCTCGGCGATAGCGACCCGATCGTCACTCATTGCGCCGAGCGCTCTAGGCCAGCCGCGCGCGTGCTGTCCCCACGTTAGCCGGAAAACATCAGTTCAATCACCCACGTTCTCGCGAGGGCACTGGGAACGGCCTTCGAGACGCGGCCTGGACAGATGGCCGCTCCTCAGGTCGAACGGAAAATTTGTTGACTGAGCCCAGCAATTGTTCGCGCTGAGGAGCCGCCTCCTGAGTAGCGAAGCGTATCGAAGGATTTTGGCGGCGTCTCGAAGCGCTAGGCCAGTCGCCGTGCACGCCAACTGAGGCTTTCGGGGTTAGAACATCGACAGACCGGCGTCGAACTCTCGACTTGTCGGCGAGCACGACGACGGGCATAGGAGGGGGCGACATGGCCGAACGAGTGTTGATGATCGAGGATGACGCCCAGCTATCGAAGATGGTGGCGGAGTATCTCGGCAAGCTGGGTATTGTCGTCTGCGCACAGCAGACTGCGGCGGAGGGGCTGTCTCGCCTGCGCCGCGACAGCTTCGATGCACTCATTTTGGATGTCATGCTACCCGACGGCGATGGCCTCGAAGTGTGCCGCCGCGTGCGCGTCGATTCGGATATTCCGATTCTCATGTTGACGGCGCGGGGAGACGAAGAGGATCGTATCGTCGGCCTCGAGTTGGGCGCCGATGATTACCTTCCCAAACCGTTCAATCCGCGTGAGCTTCTTGCTCGCTTGCGCGCCATCTTGCGCCGCAGCCGCACGCGTTCGCCGCTTCGGGCTCCCACGCTTCGTGTTGGCGATGTCGAGATCGACCGCGCGGCTCGGATGGTGCGGGTCAGCGGCCAGGCGATCCTGCTGACCAGCTACCAGTTCGACCTTCTCTGCGCCCTGGCGGAGAACGCGGGGCGCGTCATGAGCCGTGACAGTTTGATGACACGCCTGCGCGGCCACGACCTCGAAGCCTTCGATCGCAGTATCGACGTGCATATCTCGAAGATTCGTGCTGCTATCGAGCCGAACCCCAAGCAGCCGCGTCGCATTCGGACTATTCGCGGCGTGGGCTACACATTCGCGCTTACCGATGTGGAGGACGGTTGAGTGCGCCGTCTCTACCTTCATATCTATCTCACCCTCCTTGGCAGCCTCGCTGCTCTGACCCTGCTGTTTTGGGTCACGCGAAATCTGTTCGAGGGCTCGCACGAGCCGCCTTGGGGCGAGTTTACGGCTGCGATACTCACTGCGGCTTTGCCGCAGGGCCAGGGAGCAGAGGCCGGTACGGACGCTGTGCTGCGCCGTTATGCGGCGGCGGCAAGGATGCCACTGAGCCTATATGCCGAGGATGGGCGCTTACTGGCTTCTACCGAGAAGGTGGTGCCGCTTCCTGCCTATCGTTCGCGCAGCCACTGGATCGGGTATCGCACCGTGGCCCTGCGGCTGGAGGATGGACGTTGGCTGGTTGCTGAGCCAGTACGGGGAAACGGTTGGCACTTGCTGGCGGCGCTGTTTGCCCTCGGCTTGTTGATTGCGGCCGCCTCCTATCCTGCGGTGCGTCATCTCACTCGCCGCTTGGAGCGATTACGCGAAAGGGTGGAAGCCTTAGGATCGGGCGACCTGAATATCCGTGTTCCTGTGGAAGGCCGCGATGAGATTGCGGCGCTGGCGCGAAGCTTCAATGGCTCCGTCGAGCAGATCGCACGCCTTCTCCAGGCCCAGCGCGATCTGTTGGCGAACGCCTCGCACGAATTGCGCTCTCCTCTGACGCGCATAGGACTCGCCTTCGAGCTGCTTGCAGGCGACGGGCGGCAGGATCTGCGCGAGCAGGTGCAACGGGACATTGCCGAGCTCGATGAACTCATCGGCGAGTTGCTGCTGGCGAGCCGTCTACAAGCCGTAGCGGACCTTCCACAGCGGGATGATGTGGATCTACTGGCTCTGGCAACCGCGGAAGCCGATCAGGTGAAGGCGAGCGTCAGCGGCGAAGCCGTGCATGTCCAAGGCGATGCCAAGTTGCTGCGGCGCCTGCTGCGCAACCTACTCGAGAATGCGCGGCGCTACGGCGGGGAAGGGCAGATCTCGGTTCGTCTTGCACGCCAGCCCGACGCTACCGTCGTTATGTACGTCGAAGACGGCGGCCCTGGAATTCCGGAGGCAGAGCGAGAACGCGTCTTCGAGCCGTTTTACCGCCGTACCGGCACCACCGAGACCGGCCACGGCGTAGGTCTGGGCCTGGCTCTGGTGCGTCAGATTGCGCGCCGGCATGGCGGCGACGTGCGCTGCCTGCCGCGCCAAGGCGCCGGCTCCTGCTTCGCGGTGACGCTTCCTGTCCCTGCTCCCTGGCTATCGTGAAGTCCTGCGCGACGCTCAGGTCTCGCGGCGGGATCAGGGCGAAAATTGCGCATCCCCAAATTCCGAGTCGCGAGTTCCGATCGGGGGTAGCCTGCGAACTGTTCGGTCGGTCTCAACCCGGAAGCCTCAGTTGGCGTGCACGGCGACTGGCCTAGCGCTTCGAGACGCCGCCAAAATCCTTCGATACGCTTCGCTACTCAGGAGGCGGCTCCTCAGCGCGAACGGTTGCTGGGCTCAGTCAACAAGCGTTCCGTTCGGCCTGAGGATCGGCCATCTGTCCAGGCCGCGTCTCGAAGGCCGTTCCCAGTGCCCTCGCGAGAACGTGAGTGATTGAACTGATGTTTTCGGGCTCAAGATGTTTGAACGGGTAAAGAGACGGCAGCGGCTGCGTTTTCGGCGTTGGACGTCGCTTGGTTGGGTACTGTGACGTGAAATGTCGAGCCCGCGCCCAAGGTGCTGGTTACCGAGATGGTGCCACCGAGGAGGTCGAGCAATCGCTTGACGATGTGTAGGCCGAGGCCGGCACCGCCGAAGCGATTGGAAATGGTGGGTGCCGCTTGCGTGAACGGCTCGAAGATGATGTCGACGGCATCGGGTGGAATGCCGATGCCCGTATCCTCGACGACGAGTTCCACGCCGTTGCCGCTGCTGCGGGCGGTCACACTCACGGTGCCTTGCTCGGTAAATTTGACGGCATTGGCGATGAGGCTGCGCAGAATCACATGCAGCTTGGCGGCGTCGGTTCGTAAAGTGGGAGAGCCTTCGACCTGGAAGCGGAGCGTAAGGCCGCGGTGGCCCCAGGCTTCCTCCGTCTCACGGCGTAAGCGCTCCACGAACAGGCTGAGCAAGATGACCTCGCTGTGGATTTCCATCTTCCCCGACTCGAGGCGGCTGAGATCGAGGGTGTCGTTCACCAGCAGGAGCAACTGTCGAGCGTGAAAACCGAGACGGCGAATGATGTCTCGTTGCGCTGGAGACAGGGGGCCGAACTCTTCATCCAGAAGAAGATCCTGGTAGCCGATCAATACATTCAGTGGTGTACGTAACTCGTGAGACATGGTGGCGACAAAATTCGATTTGATGCGGTTGGCGCCGTTTAGTTCCTCCATGAGCCGGCTGTTTTCGAGAGCGAGGCTTGCTAACTGCGCAATGCCACGGACCATGCGGTGTTGGTGGCTGCGGAAGGGTGCACGCTCCTGCCGATAGCCGGCCGTGAGGATGCCAAGGAGTTGGTTGCCGTTGCGTAATTCTACGAACAGGCCCGAATGGATTCCGTACATGGACTGCAGGCCGGAGGGCAGAAGGTTTGTGTTACTGTTGGGCGAAACCTCTAGGGACTCGTGCTGTCGTAGTTGCTCCAGCGCAAGGCCCATGGCCTGGCGAGGAAAGGTGACCGTGCGCAGAATTTCCCACTGTTCCGGAGAATCTCCCGAGCCAGCGGCCGCGGACAGTATGTCGCGTTCGCGATCCAGCAAGTAGACGTGGCTCAGATCCGCCTGCAGCGCCGAGCAGGTGGCATCGCACAAGCGCTGCAGAAGCACGCTACGTTCGAGAGACGCAATGAAATCCCGCCCCACATTGGCCAAGGTAGAAAAGAGTTCAGCCTCATCGCTCTGCTGCTGCTCCATGCGCTGGCGTTGGATGGCAATGCTCGCCAGGTGGGTTGCGTGCTGCACCAACCGCAGGTCTTCTTCGGTCGGTCGCCGAGTTGCGCCACTGTACATGGCGAAGGTGCCAAGCAAGTCGCCACTCGAGCTTACGATCGGAGTTGACCAGCACGCGGCAAGGCCGTGGGCGCGAGCCAGGTCCTGATAGTCGCGCCACAGTGGGTCGTGCGCGATGTCTTCCGTGACAACGACCTCACGACGAAAGGCCGAGGTGCCGCAAGTGCCGTTGCCGTCGGCGATCCGGAGGCCGTTGACGCGGTCCGTGTAGCTGGCCGGGAGATTGGGCGCCGCGCCATGGAATAAGTAGGTGCCCTCGGGGTTGGCAATGAGAATCGAGCTGCGCGTGCCCGGGCTGAGTCTCTCGATGATCTCGCAGATGGAGGCGAGTTCCTGGTGGAGCTCGGCGCCACTGGCGATTCCCTCCAAAACCTGCCGCTCCCCTTCAAGAAGAATCAGGTTGCGCTGCTGCATGGTCATGTCTCGTAGGGTGAGCTGAAGGCTGCTGATGCCGCGATAGGAGACAGGTGCGGCGCTTACGCTGATGGGAACGAGGCCGCCGTGGAGCCGCAAGAAGTCGAGAAGCAGCGGCGAAACGGGTAACGACACGCTCGCCGCTCGGTGAAGAAACTGTTGCAGTCGCAGGCGATCCCCGTCCTGAACCAGGTGCGAAAGTTTGATTCCCAGTAGGTCGCCTGGGGTCTGATAGCCGAGCACATGGGCGACGCGCTCGTTGGCGAACACGACCACATCTGCCTGTGCCACCAACATGCCGTCAGGGCTGAGGTCGACGAGAGTCTGGAGTTGCCGTTCCGATTGCTCGACGAGCCGTGTATGTGCGCGTGCCTGCTCGCGGCTGCGGTTGAGGATGCGGCAGCCGATGATCGAAAGCACAGCCGCGACTGGAGGCAGTGCCCACTGATGGACATAGACGACTTGCAAGTGCGCCGACAACAGTATGGTCCCGAAGTACAACAGCAACCCGAGTCCGCTCGAAAAGATCTGCAACGAAACGGGCCACGGCAAGAGCAGAGCGGAGGCTAACCATTTGAGACTGAGAATGAATGCGGTTCCGGAAATGGTGACGTGAGGAGCGACGCCGAGGCCGAGGGCAACCAGGAGCGTAAAGCACGCGTCCCCCACCA
The DNA here is from genome assembly GCA_964528465.1 of uncultured Binatia bacterium (SeqCode). Classification (GTDB taxonomy): domain Bacteria; phylum Desulfobacterota; class Binatia; order HRBIN30; family HRBIN30; genus CAZGSN01. The sequence goes on along the minus strand of CAZGSN010000266.1, from coordinate 296 downwards.
TGATGTTGGCGCGTGGCGAGACCACGCCGAAACGCTGGCACAACCAGGTTGCCGTGGGGATCCAGACGGCCAGAAAATAATACGGAACTTCGAGCCTGGTGCTGCCGGGCACGAGGAGATCGCCAATGCCGTAGAGTACGCTGGCGGCAAGTAGCGAAAGCGAGGTGCGAGGAATGGCCGCTGCCAGCGCCCTGTCGGTTTCTGTCATCGTGGTTCGTCTATCGCAAATAAAGCGCGCTTACGATGGGTGACTTGGACACCGATCGTGGCTGCCTTTCCATTCTGCTGTCGGTGTC
>CAZGSN010000265.1:0-10038 GCA_964528465.1 uncultured Binatia bacterium (SeqCode) | reverse complement strand
CGATACGCCGCTCGACGCGCAAAGCGTCAGCGGGAAGAACTGTGGTAGGCATGCCGTGCCTTCGTAGGAGATTGGCGCAGCTAACGGAACCGTACCTTCAACTCTTCGCGAGATTCTTTACGCGTCGCCGCTCAAGAAGGCGCCTCGCCCAAACTCCACTGGATAGTGAGGCGCGGGTCTGGGGTGTAGCAGCATAGGTTGCCGGTACGGATGCTGGTGGCGAACAGATGCCCGAGACTGGGGTTGGCTTCCGCGATCTTTCGCAACGCCGTCTTGATGGCTCGCGTCACATTGAGGCGCGCACGTTCGAGGGGAGATCCGCTCGGACGATTACGACCGTGCAGGCCAACCGCTCGCGCCATCTCTTGCTTGATCTGTTCTTCCTCGTAACGCAGGCGCTCCTGCCGTCCCATGTCGTTGTGAGTCGCGGCCTCGTCCATCTCCTCTCGCAAATCCGCCAAACGCTGGCGATAGGCCGCACGTGTACGCGCATCCAAAAGCGGTCCACTCTCTCCAGTGCGCAGCCGCCCCCCCACACCCGACAAGTCAAAGGGCTCGGCCCCATGCACCACGCCATCGGCAAGGTCCAGCACGGAAGCGTCACGACCAGGTTGGCCGAGTAAGGCGGCAATGTAGTGCAAGCCCTTGCTGTCTTGGATGCGTACCAAATCAGGTCCGACCCCAATCGACCAAAACTCGCCGCTACGCTGAAAGCAGCCCTGCAACGCAACGGCACTGCCTAAGCGAATGCTGGCGACTGCAGCTTCCGCTTCTGTCGGCGGCGCGAGTTCGCTTTCCAATTGCTCCAGCGAAGCCCGCAGTCGCACCATACCAAGCCCGTTGGCCAAGCTAGACGACTGCTCGACAAGAGCGCGAGCGCGTTCAGCCGCCTCGACCGGTGCATCGGCAAGGCGCGCAACACGCAACCACAAGCAGGCAGCATCGTGTTGGGTCCAAGCCACCTGAGACAAGGCACCCATGCGCCGATTGCGCTCGATGGCATCGTCAAACCAAGCTGCGCTTGCTTGCCAATCCCCACACACGCTGGCTAGCTCGGCAAGGTAGCGGGTTGCCGCACCGAAGCAGACATTACTGGAATACATGACGTTGTAGTCGGCGTAGGGGCGAAGCATGGCCATCAGCCCTGGTGCATGCTCGCGAGCTTGTAAGCGCCAGCACGCCTCAGCAAGCAGCGCCAAAGCTCCCAAGCGCCGGTCGCGCGCCACTGCAGCAAATTCGCCGACGGCCAAGCTATCCAATTCGGCACGAGCCTGCGCTGGGCGGCCGAGGTCGAGCAAGGTCGTGATCAGCACCGCGCGCATCATCATGCTCTCCGGATGTTGTTGCACGATCCAGCGAATCTTGTCTTGGTCCGGCTCGCCACCACGCTCACGCTCGATCAAGTAGAGTTGAAAGGGGGCAGCTACTTGCGCCAGTTGGTCTTTGAGTTCGCCTGCGAGCTGCAAGGAAGCCAGGGCTAGGGTGTGCGCTTCCTCCCACTGGCCCCGCCACAAAGCCCGCGCCACGCGGAAGTTGTTCGCCATCCACAGCAAGCGCGGCTGCCGGCTGGCTTCCGCGAAAGTACGCACCACGCTGAGGTCGGCATCGACCCCAGGCCCGTCGCCAACCGTCGCGCGGTCGACCAAGCGCCAAGCTCGCGCTTCCCAAGCCAGGGTGCGGTCTCCGAGGTCCTCTGCCAGCTCCACCAACTCGCTCGCCAATGCCAGACGATCGGGAATCACATTGAAGCGCCACAACACGAGATGGCGCTGCCCGAGCACCATGGCCAATGCAGACCTGTCTCCCGCAGCCCGTGCTGTCGCTTCCGCCTCGGCAATAAGCGTCAGGCTACGAGTCTGCGTGGGGGGAAACGCCAAGTGTGCCGCCAAGCGGGCACCAACCCGCGCGCGGAGTTGCGCCTGTTCCGGAGCGAGTTGTTGGAGCGCCTCTTCGAGAAGGGCGACCGCCAAAGGGTCAGGGTCCAACTGCAACAAGCCTAGTCCTTGTCCGGCAAGACCGAGAGCCGCCCGAGCAAACAACACAGCCCCGGAGACAGTGTCCGGTTGTCCCTCCCCCGCCACCAGCACGCGTGCCAATTCCGCCGCCGCTGCAAAGGTGGCACGTGCCGTAGCGCGTCCGGCCGCATGCTGTGCTTCGCCCTGCGCGATCAAGAGCTGACAGCGCCGTGGCCTTGCCCCCGGGGAATCGGCAAGCACGCGCAAAGTTTGCTCGTAGTAATCGTCGGCGTCTTCATAGGCCCACTGCTGCACCGCCTGTTCCCCCGCACGTTCGAGGTAGCTTGCCGCCTTGTCCACATCGCCAAGCTGCGCCGCCTGCATGTAGTGATGAGCAATCTCGGCGACGTGAGGTCCATGTCCCGCATGAACTGCCTCTAGGAGCTGAGCGGCATGTTGGTGCCAGGTCGCACGCTCGGTCGGGTCGCTGCTCACATACAAGGCCCGGCGAATGAGAGCGTGGGTGAACTGAAAGCGTCGGCGTTGCGCATCCATTGCCACGACGAGCCCACAGCGTTCGGCTTCGGCAAGATCCTGCATCTGCTGTGCGCCCGGGGAGGAAGACAGCGCCCGCAGGTTGGGCGCGGTAAATTCGCGCCCTAGAACCGCAGCCTGGCGGAGCAACTGCTTGCAAGGCTCGGAGAGCGGTTGCAAGCGCTCGCGGATCACGGCGTCAACGCCGTGGGGCAAGTGCATCGTTTCCACCTGACTCGGCCATTTTCCGTTGGCTTCGCGCTCGGCGAGCAGCAACTGCACAACCTCACCGACGAACAACGGGTTGCCTTCCGTAAGCCGAAAGATGGAAGCGAGCAGCGGATCGGTACGGTCGCAGCCGAGGGCTCGTGCGGCGAGGTTGGCCACGTGCGCTTCGTTCAATGCCGACAGTGTTAGACGCGTCCCTTGCCGGGAAATCGGATTGAGCAGCGCGGCACGCGCCGCATCCCGCTCCAGATCGGCAGCGCGATAGCTCGCTAGTACTAGAACCCTGGCCTCGTGCACCTGCCGGGCCAGAAACTGCAGCAACAGCAGCGACGGCAGATCGGCCGCGTGCAGGTCGTCCAGGACAAGCAAGAGGGGCTGATCCCGAGCCACCTTATGAAGCAGGCGCTCGACGTTGTCGAAAAGCTCGAAGCGTTGTTCCGTCGCCTGCGTGGCGCTTGCGATCCGCTTGCGTGTCCTACGTAGATCGGGAACGATTTGGCTAAGCAACGCCCCTCTCGGCTTCGCCTGTGGGCTCACCTCGAAGAGGCGACGCAGCACTTGCGCCCACGGCCAAAAAGGGGGCGCGCCGACATCTTCCTCACAGCGCCCCCACAGAACCATTGCCCCTTGCTGCTTCGCTTCAGTCGCAAGCTCACTGGCAAGCCGGGTCTTGCCAATTCCCGGTTCCCCAACAAGCAAGAACAAACGCCCGCGACCCGCCACCACGTCGGCAAGGCCAGCGCGCAGGGCTTCCAGCTCGCGCTCACGACCTACAAACGTCGACGTTTTTTCAGAGTTCTCGGAGCGAGGAGCAATGACAGGCATACCATTGTACGAAGCGGAACAAACAGTAGCGTCGATCTGTACGAGGCCTGTCGCATTGCGTCAAGGCATAAGACTCCGCCCCAGATCTGCGCTGGCGCCGGATCTGGAGGTCCCCGGTGCACCGGTGCGCCGGTGTGGGGGGCTGCGCTCCCGAAATCAGCCGGAAAACATCAGTTCAATCACCCACGTTCTCGCGAGGGCACTGGGAACGGCCTTCGAGACGCGGCCTGGACAGATGGCCGCTCCTCAGGCCGAACGGAACATTTGTTGACTGAGCCCAGCAACCGTTCGCGCTGAGGAGCCGCCTCCTGAGTAGCGAAGCGTACCGAAGGATTTTGGCGGCGTCTCGAAGCGCTAGGCCAGTCGCCGTGCACGCCAACTGAGGTTTTCGGGATCAGACACCCCGAGCCTGGATCTAATCCTTACCCACAAATCGGCCCGCTGGACACCGGAGGCGATCGCCGCCAAAGAAGTAAACGCAGAGGCGCAAGCGAGGGAAGAGAGCAAGAAGAACTGAAAAATCAACAGGAGGCAACGGAGAAAACTGAGAAAATCTTTTCGGTTTCTTACAATTCTTCCTCTGTTCCCTCCGTGGCCTCCTGTTCAATTTCTAATTTTCGTTCCAGTCAACGGCCGGGATGCGGCATCCGTGAAATCCGTGGTCAAATGGGCCAATTCGGGCCTGGCTTTCTCATCCGGTCCCGGTTTCCAGCACTAGGACTTGTGGGTAAGGCTAAGGAGCCTGGATGGGGTTTCACCACTGGCCATTGTCTTCCTACGCATTGCAAAGATTGGGTTGTCATTCCTGCTATGGATGAGGCCGCAACGTTCGTGGTGTAGGGACACGGGGAAGGGCATGCTCCTTGCTGCCCTGGGCTTCAGAAAGTGAGGTATGTCATGCGTGACAGGACGACAAGTATCACGAGGCTGATTGAGGACGCCATCGACAAAGGTGCCAAGACGGTCGAGGATGTTCACAAGTCAATCGCTGCTTTGCCGCTGAAGATCCTGGAGCAGAACGATCTCCTGCGTGGCCCGGCCAAGGAGGTTCGGCGGGTGCAGGATCAATCCATCGGGGCCGTTTACGATTTGATTCGCGACGTCAATCGAGAGATCGGCACCTTTGCCTCGGAGTTGCTAGGCGACAGCGGCAAGGCAGTACGCGCGAAGAAGCGTTCGCCATCGCGAAAAACGTCGACGCCGGACTAGTGCAAGGCCGCCAGAGCGGAGAACGGGAGCCAATGCAGACCCAGAACTTTTCGATCCACGGCCACAGGCTGGCCGTTCATATCGGCGGCGAGGGGCCGGTTGTGTTGCTGATCCATGGCATGGCCGGAAGTTCGGCAACATGGAATCGTGTTCTGCCGACTCTGGCGCAGCGCTTCACGGTCGTGGCTCCAGACCTGATCGGGCATGGGGCTTCGGGCAAGCCGCGTCGCGGTGAGTATTCTCTTGCCGCGCACGCAAACATTCTGCGTGATCTGCTCGATTTCCTCGGCCACGAACGCGCAACCTTCATAGGCCAGTCCCTCGGCGGCGGGCTGGCGATGCAATTGGCCTATCAGTTCCCCGAGCGTTGCGAGCGTTTGGTGGTGGTAGGCAGCGGCGGTCTTGGTCGGGAGGTCAATTGGCTGTTGCGAGCCCTCACTCTTCCCGGTGCCGAGTATGTATTCCCACTCGCCTGTGCACCGTGGATGCGTGACGGCGGCAATCTACTTGCCTCGTGGCTCTACCGTTTTGGGCTACGGGTCTCGCCCGTCGTTGAAGAGACCTGGCGTAGCTATGCCTCGCTGGCCGACGCCGACACTCGTCGGGCGTTTTTTCGTACTCTGCACAGCGTGATTGATCTCGGAGGCCAATCGGTGAGCGCTACCGATCGTTTACATCTCACCTCTCGGGTACCGACTCTGATCGTATGGGGCGCGGACGACCCCTTGATTCCGGTGAGCCATGCGGTGGCTGCGCACCAAGCGATGCCAGGGAGTCGCCTCGTGATCTTCGACGGCGTGGGGCACTATCCCCACTGCGAGGAGCCAGAGCGTTTTGCGCAAGCAGTAAACGAATTCGTCGCCGCCACGAATCCTGCCTGCCTACCTGCCTCGTCGTGGCGCAAGCTCACGCGCTCTGGATTGCCGCCCCATGTCGCGATGGAGAAGGAGAGGCGTTTGAGTAGCCTCGACGAAGCCCCCAGACGATCCGCCGTCACAGGAGCGAACTAAACTGCGGTGCTCGATAGCTGCGTGCCTGAAAGTCATGGAGCACGGTCGGAGAACTGGCTAGCGTCGCTCTTGCCGGCTGGGGCGGCAAAGATGCTTTCCCAACATTCGCTACCGGAAGCGGGGTCTTTAACGAACTGAGCCAGAACATCGGCTCCAACGATCAGGGGTAGCGGCAAGTCGAGATTGCCCCCCTTTCCTTTTATAACGATGGACCCGTTGTCGACGGCGACCTTAATCTTGAGGGCAATGATACCGTCGGCGTTGGCGAGCTTGTTCTTGTAGGCGAAGCCGCCACTAGAGTTTTGCACCCAGCAGTCTTGCCCCTCGCAGACACCCCCTGGCTGAACGACACGAGTCAGGAAGAGACTTCCGTTCTGATACAGGCAAAGGGCATAGCTGGTCTGCGCACGCGGATCGTCAAGTTCGTTGGCTGCGATTGTCGCCTTGCTCCACTTCCAGCCCAAGGAATTCTTGCTGGGCGTACTGCCGAGCTTGAGCTTTAGCGACGCCTTGCCCGCTGCACGGCAAGCAACGGGGGTGGCTGCACACTGCGCAGGCTCGCGCGTGGCGGTTGGCGTAGCGGTAGCCGTTGCGGTGGGAGTCTGCGTAGGCGTTGTCGTAATCGTCGGGGTACTGGTCGCAGTCTGTGTCTGCGTCGGCGTATCGGTCGGCTCCGGAGTGAAGGTGTAAGACGGCGTCGGCGTCAGCACGGCAACGACGTTGAGCGTCAACGCGGTAGGCGACGACAGGAGGTCCCAACGGCGGTCACCCGGAAGCACGGGAAGGTTTACCTGGGCGAAACCGCCGCTTTGCCCGGCAAACAGAGCGACGACAAAGCTATCTCCGGCTTCCGGCAGGAAGCCATCGACCAGGGAAACATCCAGACTACCGTCGAAGCTGGCGGTGCCACTGGCCACTAAACGATCGTACTGGATACCCGCACTACGGCCGCCGATTTCGATGGCAAGATGCGATGTCGCAGCCTGGGGCAGATTGCCCATCACCGTGAACAGACCCGCTGAGGCCCCAGGCGCGATGGTTCCGCTGTTACTCAGGGAAATTAGGGAGCGATCGAACACACCGTCACCGCCAAGAACACCGGTGAGGCTGTTACTGAAGCTGCCGCTGGTCGGCGTCATGGTGCCATCGTTGATTCGCCAGGTGCCGTTGTTGATGTAGACACCACTGGGCTTGCTGAAGATGACGTTGGTATTGATCTCGACGTTACCGTCGTTGGTGAGATCCAAGTCCACATAGCGCGGGCCGCCCGACGCTCCGGCGTTGACCGTCAGCGTGCCCGTAGAGCTGTTGGTCACCGTGCCCGCGCTCGACTGCACACGCGCCTGGTAAGCGTTGCTCGCCCCCTCCATGGTAATCGAACCGGCGTTGCTCAGCCCGCTCGCCCAGGTGAGGGTCGCATCCCAGTTCTGCAGGGCCTGCACCGTGAGGTACTGTCCCGCGGCGAGATTGCCGTTCAGCGTGCTATTGCCGCGAACGATGAAGTTTGCCGCACCGGCAGCGGCGACGTTGAGCGTCGATCGAAACAGGTAGACGCTGCCATCAATAAAACCGCCATCGAAATGGAAGGCCCCGTCGGCTTGGGAGTAGTACCCCAGGGGGCGCAGCACACCGCTGTTCTGACGGAAGGTGCACCCCGCCAAGGACAGATCCAAGTAGTGGGGGCTAGCGATCGTGAAGGTTCCGGCATTGGTGTACGTGTGCACCGAGAATGGAGCCGTGGTCACGTTGATGTTGACGTTCCCCTGGTTCACCAGATCGGCATCGAGATAGCGCGGCCCGCTGCTGGCGCCGGCGTTGACGTTGATGATGCCCCCCGCCGAGTTGGTCACCTCCCCCGCCGCATACAGTCGCCCGAGATAGGCGTTGGCCAAGGCTTCGATCGTGATTGTGCCCGAGTTGTGCCGACCCGAGGCCCAGTTGAGCACGGCATCCCACGACTGGATGGGTTCGATCTTGATAGTCTGACCGGAGGCAACGTTGCCGTTGAGCGTGCTGTTGGCGCGGAGAACGAACGTAGCCGGGTTGCTCGTGGCTAAGCCAAGGGTCGAGCGCCACAGATACACGGGACTGCTGATACTGCCACCCTGAAATTCGAAGGAGCCATCCTGCTGATAGTAGGTGCCGTCGTTGGCCAGGCTACCGTCGACTTGCTGAAAGGAGCAGCCTGCCAAGCTGAGATCGAAGGCTTGCCCCGTCGCAATCGTGAAAGTGCCGTGATTGCTGTAGGCGTGGGCGCTGAATGGATAGGTCGTGGCGTTGAGGTTCACCGTCCCATAGTTGGCTAGATTGACGTCCAAGTAGCGAGGGCCGCTACTGCCGCCGGCATTCACGTTGATGACTCCAGTGGCAGCGTTGCTGATCATTGCCGTTGCGGTCAACCGGCCCAGATGCGCGTTGGCCAATGCTTCGATGGTGAGGGTACCAGCGTTGCTGTGCCCGCTTGCCCAGTTGAGCACAGCGTCCCAGTTTTGGATTGGCTCGACCTTGATGGTCTGCCCGTCTGCAATGTTGCCGTTCAGCGTGCAGCTAGCACGCAACACGAAGCTGCCGGGATTGGCGGTGGCAAGGTTGAGGGTGGAGCGGAAGAGACTGGTCACCGAGCTGATGCTGCCGCCGTTGAAGCTGAACACGCCGTCTTGCATGTACAGCGATCCGGAATTGCTGACGCTGCCGTCATTCTGAGTGAACGTACAGCCGGCCGTGCTGAGGTCGAAGGCGGCGCCGGACGCAATGTTGAAGCTACCGTGGTTGACGTAGGAGTGGGCAACGAACGGGTAGGTGGAGTGATTGAGATTCACCGACCCGAAATTGGCCAGACTCACATCAAGATAGCGCGGACCGCTGCTGCCCCCAGCATTCACGTTGATGACTCCAGTGGCCGCGTTGGTGATCATTGCCGTTGCCGTCAGCCGGCCCAGATGTGCGTTGGCCAAAGCTTCGATGATGAGAGTACCAGCGTTGCTATGACCGCTTGCCCAGGTAAGCACAGCGTCCCAGTTTTGGATTGGCTCGACCTTGATGGTCTGCCCGTCTGCAATGTTGCCGTTCAGCGTACTGCTAGCACGCAACACGAAGCTGGCGGCGTTGCTGGTGGTGAGATTGAGAGTGGAGCGGAAGAGATTGGTCACCGAGCTGATGCTGCCGCCGTTGAAGCTGAACACCCCATCTTGCATGTAGAGCGAGCCGGAGTTGCTGACGTTGCCACCGTTCTGGATGAAGCTGCAGCCCGCAGTGCTGAGATCGAAAGCGGCGCCGGACGCAATATTGAAGCTACCGTCGTTAGTGAAGGTGTGACTGGTGAAGGGATAGGTGGTGGAGTTCAGATTGACAGTGCCGAGGTTGGCAAGATCCGCATCTAGATAGCGAGGCCCGGAACTGGCGCCGGCGTCGATGTTGACGATTCCGGAAGCGCGGTTGTCGAGGACGCCGACGGACACCCGCAGTCGCCCTTGATGGGCATTGGCCGCGGCTGCCATGGTAATGGTACCGTGATTGACGATGCCATTGGCGGCAACGAAGAGTGCATCGAGGGATTGGATGGGTTGAATCAGCAACGTCTGCACGCTGGCATTTGCGGAATCGCCGACACGCAAGGTGTTTACCGAAACGGTCCCGTTGGCCGTCACCGTATAGGCAGCGTCGAGGCTAATGCACACATCATCCGTTGCCCCGGGGACGACATTGGGTGTCCAATTCGTGGCTGTCGACCAACTCCCGCCGCTGGGATTGTTCCAGGTTACCGTGCAAGTCTGCCCCGCCACGGCGGCTACCCCACTCATGCTCGCGACGACCACGCTTAGCATTACCTCAGCAACTCGTTGCCAATGTCCCTTCATGACCACCTCCACATATCGAGGGAAAGCCCCGCTTACCCAGATTGGCGTTCCTTGACGGTGAACAACGTTCATCCCCCCTGAAAACCAATACGTGAGGTGAGACCGTCCGCTCAGTTGCAAAAGGAATCGTCGATATCGGAGTGCCTAGGGTCCTGCCTCCGGCAAACCAAGCTGTCGTCGACGCTACACTCGCTCAGGTGCGGCGGGCTTTGCCCTCCTCAATGTTTGTAAGCAGTGGAGACGCCCCCTCGACTGGGCTCGGGACAGGCGCGCCCCCGCGGCGCATCAGCCAGATTGCCTGCCTAGCCAGGACAATTCACGACCTCGCGGCAGAATCGCGGCAAGCGGCTGAACGCACGAGGGATTCGAAGCATGTTGAGGAAAACAGTCTGTTCTTTGAACCACGAAGGTACGAAGGAC
>CAZGSN010000264.1:0-3388 GCA_964528465.1 uncultured Binatia bacterium (SeqCode) | reverse complement strand
GGCAAGTCGACGCTTGCCGATCGTCTGCTGGAGCACACTGGGACGATCACGGAACGTGAGCGCCAGGCGCAGATTCTCGACAGCATGGATCTGGAACGCGAGCGTGGCATCACCATCAAGGCAACCGCGGTGCGCCTGCGCTACCGAGCCCGCGATGGGCAGGACTACGTTCTCAACCTGATCGATACCCCTGGGCACGTGGACTTCTCGTACGAGGTCTCCCGCAGCCTGTCGGCTTGTGAGGGTGCCCTGTTGGTAGTCGACGCGGTGCAAGGCGTCGAAGCGCAGACCGTCGCCAACGCCTATCTCGCCATCGACAACAATTTGGAGATGCTGCCGGTGATCAACAAGATTGATCTTCCCGGCGCCGCACCGGATCGCGTCAAAAGCGAGATCGAAGAGATCATTGGTCTCGATGCCAGCTATGCGGTTGTGGCCAGCGCCAAGCAGGGGGTGGGTACCGAAGATGTGCTCGAGGGCATCGTACAACACATTCCGCCGCCCAAGGGAGACGCGGCGGCGCCGCTGAAGGCGCTTCTCTTCGATAGTTGGTTCGATCCGTACAGCGGCGTGGTCATGGTTGTGCGCATCTTTGACGGGTCGATCCGTAAAGGCACCAGCCTGCGCATGATGGCCAAGGGCAGCAAGCACGATGTCTTGCGCGTCGGCGTGTTTACTCCCCGCCCACAAGAGGTGGAGAGCCTCGGACCGGGAGAAGTCGGCTTCGTGATCGCGGGCATCAAGGAGGTTCGCGACACGCTCATCGGCGACACGCTGACCGAGGTGCAGCGCCCAACCGCCGCTCCATTCCCGGGTTTCAAAACGGTGAAGGCCATGGTGTTTAGCGGCCTGTTCCCTACCGAGACTAACCAGTACGAGCTGCTGCGCGACGCCATGGAGAAGCTGCGCCTCAACGATGCCTCCTTTTCTTACGAGCCGGAGAACTCGCTGGCCTTGGGCTTCGGCTTTCGCTGCGGCTTCCTTGGCTTGCTGCACATGGAGATCGTGCGCGAACGGCTGGAGCGCGAATTCGGCTTGAGCTTGATCGCTACGGCTCCCACCGTGGCCTACCGTGTGACCACGACCAGCGGTGACGTGGTCAACGTCGACAGCCCGGCGAAGCTACCGCCCATCCAGGAGATCGACAAGATCGAAGAGCCGATCATTCTGGCAACCATCCATGTCCCCGAGGAGCATTTGGGCGCCGTGCTCAAGCTATGCGAGGACAAGCGCGGACGCCAACGCGAGCTCAAGTATCTCGGCCGCGGGCGTATCATGCTCACCTACGATCTGCCCTTGAACGAAATCGTTCTCGATTTTTTCGATCGCTTGAAATCGGTGAGTCGCGGCTATGCCTCGTTGGATTGGGAGTTCCTGGAGATGCGTGCCTCGGATCTGGTCAAGCTGGACGTCCGCATCAATGGGGAAGCCGTCGATGCCCTGTCGCTCATCGTGCATCGCGAGCGCTCTTACCAGCGTGGGCGCGACCTTACGGAGAAGATGCGGGAGCTGATCCCGCGACAAATGTTCGAGGTGGCGATTCAGGCTTCGATTGGTGCCAAGATCATTGCCCGCGAAACCGTGAAGGCGATTCGTAAGAACGTGACGGCGAAGTGTTACGGCGGGGATATCACGCGCAAGCGCAAGCTGCTGGAGAAGCAGAAGGAGGGCAAGCGGCGCATGAAGCAGGTGGGGCGCGTTGAGATCCCGCAGGAAGCCTTCCTGGCGGTATTGAAGGTGGAGACCTGACGGACCCTTGAGCGACTTGGCAGGTATAGAAGCTACGCGTGCCGGTCAGCAAGGATCGACTCGGTCGCGCTCGGCGTGGCGTGAGTATGCTGAGGCACTGCTCCTTGCCTTGTTGCTGGCGGTGGTGATTCGCGGGGTTGTCGTACAGGCATTCAAAATCCCATCCGGGTCCATGTTGCCGACGCTGCAGATCGGCGACCAGATTCTGGTCGATAAGTTGGTGTACGGTCTGCGCGTGCCGGGTCTTGGTAAATTGCTGTGGCGGGGCCGCGCGCCGGCACGCGGCGATATCGTGGTGTTCGTTTATCCCGTGGATCCCGACAAGGACTTCATCAAGCGAGTGATTGCAGTCGCGGGCGATGTGGTGCAGGTGCGCAACAAGGTTGTGTCGATCAACGGCAAGAAAGCGGAAGATCCACACGCCTATTTTGCAGATGGCATGGGCAGCCGACATTCCTCCGAGCCGCGCGACGACTTTGGGCCGGTTACCGTGCCGGAGGGGCAGCTCTTTGTCATGGGCGACAACCGCGACCGCAGCTATGACAGCCGCTTCTGGGGATTCGTCGATATGGACGACGTACGCGGGCGAGCGTTTCTTGTGTACTGGTCGTGGGACGGGAAAGACCGCTGGGTGCGTTGGGAGCGCATCGGTAGGTGGATCGAATGATTGAGCTAGGTGCGTCGTTGCCAAGTGCGTTTCGAGCAGGCAAAGGATACGCGCTGAATCGTTTGGAGGAGAGAAGCATGGCTCGATGGAAGATGGTTGGGTGGCGGCTGCTGTTGGGGTCTTTGGTTTGCCTCGCCGTTGGCGCGAAGGCACAAGCTCAGGCCTTTCGCGTGGCCCGCGCCTATTCGTTGTCGGGATCGTCGGAAAGCGCCTTCCCTGTGCAGGCCGTCCTTGCCGACTTTGGCTCACCGAGCGGTCCCGCCGATGGACACCAGGATGTTGTTGCTGTGCAGCAGAATCAAGTCGCGGCACTTCTCTATGGAGCTGGCGACGGTAGGTTCCCTTCGGCCGGACGCACGACCGACGTGAATGACATTCCGACGGCGGTTGTCGCCGGAGACTTCAACAAAGACCAGTTTCCCGACATTGCCGTCACCGGCACCTCGAAGAGCTTGCAATGGTTTCGCGGCAGTGGCGAACAGATGGCCCCGTTCGTCGCAACCGGCGAGCCCGTGACCTTGGAAGACGCGCCGATTGGCGCTGCCGTTGGCTTGCTGAATGAGGATTCGAACCTCGACATTGCAGTGCTCAACGATGACGGCTCCGGCGGTACCGTTCAGATCCTGCTTGGGAACGGCGATGGCACCTTCACCGTTTTCGGCGAACCCTTTGCCGCAGGGGCTGGCGTATCGGCCATCGTTGTAGAGGACCTCACCGGGGACGGTGTGCCAGACGTTGCCGTGGCCAGCGCAGTCACCAATTCCGTGGCCATTTTGCGCAACAATGGCACCGGATTTCTGCAGACCCCGGGAACTCTGCTCAGCGTAGGTCTGGAGCCGGTGGCCTTGGCGGCAGCCGATCTCAACGGTGATGGGCGTTCGGACATTATCTCCGCCAACCGCAGCTCGGATAGCGTGTCGGTACTCTTGGCGAATCTGGCGGGTGGGTTCGCTGCTGCGCAGGACTATGGAA
>CAZGSN010000263.1:0-2129 GCA_964528465.1 uncultured Binatia bacterium (SeqCode) | reverse complement strand
ATTACCGATCCGCTGGGCGCCGGCTCTGGCCTGGTGAAGAAAGTGAAGTCGGGCAAGGTGACGGCAGCCGACCTGAGCGCAGGAGGCGCGACGCAACTCGGTACGGCGAGCGACAACTACGCGCCCTGCACCGACAACGGCCAGAACTGTAGCAACGACATCTTTGCTGTGAGCTTACCCGGGGAGATGCCGGCGCGCTACATCACCTGGTTCCAAGCGCAACAGGCATGCAAGAATGCGGGCAAGCGCCTGCCGTCGAACGCCGAGTGGCAAGCTGGGGTAGCAGGCACCCCCGACCCTGGCCCCGATAACGGCACGACGGACTGCAATACCGGGAGCACGTTTGCCGTCGCGAGCACGGGCTCGCGCAGCAGTTGCGTGTCGTCCGACGGTGCCTTCGATATGGTCGGCAACTTGTATGAGTGGGTGGCGGACTGGATGCCACGATCGACGACATGAGGGACGAGGGGGGTGGGGATCAGCCCTACCGGCGACTACCAGTGCCTGGCTGGAGCAGATACCAGCGGTGATCCCGGCGCGCTGTTGCGTGGCGGCAACTTCTTCGATGGCGCCATTGCCGGCCCGCTCAACGTCTTCGGCCTCAGCCCGCCGTCCAATGCGAACAGCAGCTTCGGTTTTCGTTGCGCGCGCTAGTCCCATGTTTTTCGGCCTCCTTCGATACGCGGCCGATCTCGGCCGCTACTCAGGACAGGCCGGCGATTTGCGTAGCGGCGTGAGTGGGCGGGCGTCTTTTTGCCCGTCCGCTCACGCCGCGGGGCTGTCCGCTCACGTCGCGTGGCCACGATTGAATCCGCGATGATCGCGGCTTGAGTTGTGTCCGCAGCCAACGGAGGAATCGGATGTCACGCGGTGAAGACGATGGGATTCCAATTGTCCAACGGTCGTATGACTTGTGTGTTGAGCTGTACGGCCACGTAAACCGCTTTCCGCAGGCTGGATGTGCTGCGCGCTGTGAGGTGTCCTCTCCCACGCTGAAAGGACGCGTGGGAGAGGACACCTGACCGTGGCAAGGTCTTCGATCGCGAGCTGGATCGGCCTGGCGAAACATGGCGACGCCTTTCGTGTGTCGGCGTCGATCTTTGGGCGTCGTGACGTACGCAAAATCGGCAACAGGCTGCTGGTGCAGCAGGTGGCCATGAACATGGGACGCATGGATTATTGACGACCGCACCGCGGTGTGGGCTGCGTTCTGGCCGCGTAACTGGCGACGCATGACGGTGGTGTAGCGAATTAGCCCGAAAACCTCAGTTGGCGTGCACAGCGACTGGCCTAGCGCTTCGAGACGCCGCCAAAGGAGGGCGGCTCCTCAGCGCGAACGGTTGCTGGGCTCAGTCAACGAATTTTCCGTTCGGCCTGAGGAGCGGCCATCTGTCCAGGCCGCGTCTCGAAGGCCGTTCCCAGTGCCCTCGCGAGAACGTGAGTGATTGAACTGATGTTTTCGGGATTAGGCCGGCGGTGTACTTACAGTGAGTCCGTGGGGCCCGCGCCATCCCGTGTGATCGACGAAATTGAGGTGGGTGGTGGCGGCCATGGCGGCCAGCTTGGGGCTCGACGCGCAGCGATCGAGGTTGTATTTCGATTTGGTGGCGGCGTCACTGAGCGAGGCCACATGAAAGGCGTTGCAGAGCATGGACCCAGCAAAGTACTAGTATCAGAGCGAGTTTGCCCGCCGTTACTTCGCGCAGGGGAAGGCTGTGGGAGAAACGCAAGGGAGAGCCGAGGGAGTCGCCGAAGGCAAAGCGGAGTTACTGCTCAAGCAACTCACACTGCGATTTGGGGGATTGTCGGACGACGTAACCGGGCGTGTACGCGCCGCGTCGGCGGAAGACCTCGAAGTCTTTGCCGAGCGAGTGCTTACGGTCAAGACCGTCGCCGATGTGCTGAGTTCTGATTAACCGAAAATGATCTGATGGACCCCACTTGGTTGCGGCGGTCTAATTACCACAAGGGATCGTGTCTCACGGTCATTGGCACAGAGGGATGTCTTCTCAGTTTCTCAGGTCCTTCCTCTGTTCCCTCCGTTGCTTCCTTTTTCAATCTCTGTCTTGGTTCCGGCCAACGGAGTCCAGCGGGCCGATTTGTGGGTAAGGCTCAAGGCGAAAGCCGAG
>CAZGSN010000262.1:0-3814 GCA_964528465.1 uncultured Binatia bacterium (SeqCode) | reverse complement strand
CGTGGGAACGATCTGGGAGAACGCCCAGGCCGTGATCGCGACCGCGCTGTAATTCCCTACAACGCAACGCGAACCAGAAAGAGAGAAAAGACCATGATGAATCTTATCAGCAAGCTAGTGCGTGACGAGCAGGGGCAGGACTTGGCCGAGTACGGCATCGCTTTGGCCGTGATCGGAACCGGCGCGGCCGTTGCGGCCCTCGCCATTGCCGGCGACGTGGGAACGATCTGGGAGAACGCCCAGGCCGTCATTGCCACAGCCCTCTAAGAAACAGCAGAAGAGGGGGGGCGGGAAGCAAACGCTTCCCGCCCCTTTTCGTTGCGGGATCAATCCGATGCCAACACCCATACTTCTCGTCACAGCACTCTTCCTCGGCGCTTGCGTCGCGTCGGATCTGCGCTCGCGCCGCATTCCCAACGTGTTGTGCTTGGGCGGTTTGTTGCTTGGCCTAGGATTGAATGTTGTTAGCGACGGTTGGTCGGGAGCGCTTTCGAGCCTCATCGGCTTCGCCGTCGCGATCTTGCTTCTACTGCCCGTATTCGCAGTCGGCGGCATCGGCGGTGGCGACGTCAAGATGGTGGGCGCGCTCGGCGCCCTCTTGGGTTCGCGTCTCATGCTGATGGGCTTGGTGTGGGGCATGGTGGCCGGCGGTGTGTTCATGCTGGTTCACCTGTGGCGGCATGGGCGCATGCGCGAAAAGCTCGAATCGACGCGCTTCATGCTCATTGCGGCGTTGCAAACGCGCTCTCTGGAACCGCTCCGGGCGCCGGCCAACGACCCCGCAGCCATCGCGCTTCCGTACAGTGTTCCCTTGGGTCTCGGGACCTTGCTCGCCTTGTCCGGGCGACTGTGGGTGGGAAGCTAACGAGGTTCCGCCGTGGAAAAGGAATCTTTAAAAGAAGCACCAACGCCGCTGAACCCACTGCGCAACCAGCGTGGGCAAAGCATCGTCGAACTTGGCGTTACTGTCGGCATGCTTGTTCTGCTGTGCATGGGCACTCTTGAAATCGGTCGCGTATGGCTGGTTGGCAACATGGTTGCTCCGGCAGCTCGCGAAGGTGCTAGGGTTGCGGCGCTTACTTCAGCGTTCAACCGTGGTGCCGGTACCTCTCTTGGTCTGATCAACTCGGCTACCGAAAACTCGATCATCAGCCTGGTGAAACAAGAAATCAGCCAGGTCCTTGGCTCTCCCGTCGTCAATTCCACTTTGGCGGTCAACGTCACGCAAACGCCTTCGATCGGAGGGGTAGTGGCGAACACCGTCATTCCACTGGTGACGGTAAGCGTCTCCGGGAACCTGGATTACATCTTCAATGTCCTAGCCGAACAGACCAGTATCAACCGCTCCGTTAGTTTTCGCAACGAGGGGCGATGAAAAGAGGTACCCATGCGACGTCCGGGCAATATCTTCATGTTGGCAGTGCTCATCGGCGCCATCAGCGCCGCATTGCTGTATCGCTACTTGCGTGAGCAGCAAGCAAATCTAGATGCGGCGCGCGGTGCCGCGGTGTCTGCCGTCCTGGATGTCGTTGTTGCCAATGACCTCATCGGTATCGGCTCGCGCATCAGCGCCGAGCATGTGCGCATCGTGCGCTGGCCGGTGGAATCAAAGCCGGAGGGTGTCTTCGAGAAGCCGGAAGACGTCATTGGCAAAACCGTTCGCCTTAGCATTGAACGCAACACGCCGGTCTTGCTCTCGCATCTGGTGAGCGAGCAGGCCAGCGTGTTGCCTCTCCTCATTGATGAGGGCATGCGCGGAGTGTCGGTCAAAGTCGATAACGTGACCGGTGTCAGCGGCTTCATCACGCCCAACAGTCATGTCGACGTTGTTGCCTCCGGCGCTCCCGATTCGGAGGCACGAGACATCCAGAGCAAGGTGATCTTGCAGAATGTCCGCGTCTTGGCTGTCGGCACAGCAATTGAGCTGCGCGACGACAAGCCAGTCGAGGTGCCCACCGTAACTCTCCTTGTTTCCCCCAGCGCGGCTGAGAAGCTGACGCTTGCTACGTACGACCGTCCGGTGCGCTTGGCCTTGCGGAGTTATCGCGATGACGGCATTGTCGCGACTTCGGGAGTCGCCATGCCAGCCTTGTTCGGAGACGGAGCTCCGGCGAGACCTGGCAATGTCATGCAGGTCAGCGCGCCCGTAGCCGCCCGGCCTGCACCGTCAGTGGAAGTGGTTATGGGTGACCAGATTTCACTGCAGTCGTACTGAGTGGTGGGGGAATGAGGAGGCGGGATGGTGCGTCGGGGTTGGTCTAGAAGCTTTCTTTGGCTGGTGGCAGTTGCGCTCTGCGTGAGCGCCTGCAGCACGACGGCGAAGCAGGGTAAAACACGAAGTAAGGCAAAGAAGCCGTCTGCGGACGAAATAGCGATGGCGGCACAGGCTTTGGGTGATTCCGGTGCTGCGGCACCTTCTCCTGAAACCGAGGTCGAGATCCCTGCCGCCGACTTTACGCGCCGGGGTCCCAATGGCTCTCAAGAACTCACTGCCGGCGAACCTGTCTGGCTGCAAAGCGGCAAGAGCCGAGTCTTCCACAGCCCAAGGGCACTGCAGAGGGTATCGATTGGCCATCCAGATGCCGCCGCCGTAGTGGTGCTCGATTCCCATACTTTCATGATCAATGCCAAGACAGTGCCTGACCGGAAGGCCGACGACGACCCAGGCTTGAGCAACCGGATGGGGATGCCGATCGGCCGTACGCTCACACGCGAGCCACGCTACGTTGAAACGACGCTCGCGGTGTGGGCCGAAGGCGAGAAGCACATCGACACGCACACCTTGATCATTGCAGATTTCCTGGATGAGCAAGTACTTCTCGAGGTCACCGTCGCCGAGTTGAATCGCAGCGTCATGGAAGAGCATGGGCTGGATGTACGTGCGATTCAAAAGGACTTTATTGCCGCCGCCTTCATGGGAGGTGGGGCCGGCCCGGGTCTTGCCACCGTCCCTCCGTTGCAGGGCCGACCGTTGCTCCCGCTCTCTGCCGATAGCAGCTCTCCAAACTATGCCTTCATCTTCCCGAATGAGGATATCACCGTCTTTTTCAAGGTGCTGCAGACGGAGGGTCTGGCCACCGTTCTCGCCCAGCCCAAGCTAGTGGCGATGAGCGGCCAAAATGCCGTGTTTCAAGTTGGCGGTGAGATCCCCATTCGCATCGCCTCAGGCTTTGCAACCGACATTCAGTTCAAACCGTTTGGAACGCTGGTCAATTTCCTGGCGCGGGTTTCCGATGAAGGCGACATCATGTTGACAGTGTCGCCCGAGGTGAGCGAGCCGGACTTCAGCAATACGGTGGAAGACATTCCCACTTTCCGAACGCGCCGCGCTTCTACCAGCGCGCGGTTGCGCAGCGGCGAGACACTGGTGATTGGCGGTTTACTGCAGACGCGGCGGCAAGAAGAAGAACGCGGCGTGCCGTACCTCAAAGATATTCCGTATCTCGGTTGGTTCTTTCGGCAGACGCGCTTCACCAAGGATACGACCGAACTCATGGTGGTGGTCAAGCCAACGTTGATTCATGCTCTTCCTCAGGGTGTCGAGGTACCACTGCCAACCGACCGTGGCCCGATGAAGCGGGAAGAGGTGCGTACGCAGCCGGATGCTGCGGAGAAAACCAGGCCACGCTTTCCTGGTGTGCCATGATGGTGCCGGGCATAAGCGAGGTCCTGATGGGCAATTGGGACCAGGGCTTCTCTGCCTTGGTAGTGAGGCTCTGCGATGGGAATACAAGCGGGTGCCTGGCGACGCGGAGTGATGTTCAGCCCGAAGCGGCTCGTGTCACCTCGGTGATGGATAGTGAAGCACACTGCC